>JAYGDB010000009.1:0-23927 GCA_046583095.1 Myxococcota bacterium
CCCTGGAAGCGCGCCACCAGATCGGCGCGCGGAGCCAGCCAATCCACGATCTTGCCCTTGCCCTCGTCGCCCCACTGGGCGCCTACGCCAACGACGGTCGTCATCTACAGATCCACCATCTGCGCGGCGATCATGTGCGACACGTTTCGCAGGCGCTCCATCACTTCGTCGCTCGGCGCGGCGTCGACGTTTACGAGCATGGCCGCTTCCTTGCGCTCGGGAACCAGCGCCAGCTGCATGCGCGAGATGTTGATTCCGCCCTCTCCGAGGATGGTTCCGACCGTGCCCACCACGCCGGGCTCGTCGTGGTTCGTCAAGAACAGGGTCGGCCCTTCCGGGATCGCCTCGAGCATGAAGTCGTCGATGCGCACGATGCGCGGCTGCCCGCCGTGGAAGACGGCGCCCGCGATCAGGCGGTCGACGGTGCCCTTTACGCGCACGGTAATGCGGCTCGCGAAATCCTGGGCCTGGCTCACCTTCGACTCCACCAGCTTGATACCGCGCTCCTGGGCAATCACGGGCGCGTTCACGAGGTTCACACGCTCGCTCACGGGCTCGAGCAAGCCCTTGAGCACCGCGATCGTGATCGGTGCGGTTCGCAACGCGGCCACCTCGCCCGCGTACTCGACCTCCACCTGCTCGACCGACTCGGCCGACAGCTGCCCGTGGAAGCGACCGAGCTTTTCGGCCAGCAGCAGGTAGGGGGCCATCTCCTCGCGCAGCTCGGGCGACAGCGAAGGCACGTTGATGGCGTTGCGCACGACCTCGTTCAGCAGGTAGTCGCGCACCTGCTCGGCCACCGCCACCGACACATTCACCTGCGCCTGCTCGGTCGATGCGCCCAGGTGCGGCGTGCAGATCACCTGCTCGTGGGCGAGCAGCGGGTGGTCGGCGGGCGGGGGCTCCTGCTCGAAGACGTCGATCGCAGCACCCCCCACCTTGCCGGCTTCGAGCGCCTCGAGCAGATCGGCCTCGTCGATGATGCCGCCGCGCGCCGCGTTGATCAGCAACACACCGGGCCGGGTGAGCTCGAAGGCGGCCCGGTTCAGGATGCCCGTCGTCTCCTTGGTCTTCGGAACGTGCACGCTGATCGCGTCCGCGCGCGAGAACAGCTCCTCGAGCGACACGAGCTGGACGTCGAGCTTGGCGGCCGCCTCGTGTGAGATCGGCGGATCGTACGCGATCACCTTCATGCCCAGGCCCTGGGCGCGATTCGCGACGATGCGGCCGATGTTGCCGAGACCGATCACACCCAGGGTGCGGTCGTAGAGCTCCGTCCCCTGGAACTTCTTCTTCTCCCACTTGCCCGCCTTCATCGAGGCAGTCGCCTGGGGGATGTGCCTCGCGAGCGAGACGAGCAGCGCGATCGCGTGCTCGGCCGTGGTGATGGCGTTGCCGTCCGGTGTGTTCAGCACCGCGATGCCGCGCGCGGTGGCGGCACGCACGTCGATGTTGTCGACACCGATGCCGGCCCGGCCCACGACGCGAAGGTTCGTGGCCGCTTCGATTACGTCGGCGGTCACCTTCGTGCCGCTTCGGATCACCAGGCCGTCTATTTCGGGGATGATCTCGAGCAGCTCGCCGACCGACAGGCCGGGCTTCTCGATCAGCTCGATTCCAGGGGCCTGGCGCAGCACTTCCAGGCCCTGGGGCGCGAGGTCATCCGAGACCAGCACCTTCAGCACGCCGAACTCCTTCCTTCTTACCCTTGATCCTGCCTTAACGACCGTTTCGGCGGTTGCCTGCGACAACTTCGTCCGCGCACCCACGAGCACAGGCTTACACGCAGATAACTCCCTGTTGGAAAAAGGGAATTTGGCACGGCCGTCAAGTTTGCCGGAGCCGCGAGGACGTGTCAACGGCACGGCTGCTAGGCTCGCCGCGAACCGGGCATTTCCGCGCGAAAACTGCTCGGGAGCCGCTGGGACGAGCCCGGCAGAGGGATCAAACCGCGTTGTCCGAGTCGCCCGACAGCCCTTCCGCCCTCGCGATCGAGCCCCGGGGCCCGCTGGACGTGACCGTCCGCGTACCGGGCTCGAAGAGCATCACGAACCGCGCGCTGATCGCCGCCGCGCTGGCCGACGGCGAGAGCCGCATCGCGGGCGCGCTCGAGAGCGAAGACACCGAGGTGATGCGCGCCTCGCTGGCGGCCATGGGAGTGACGGTCGATACCAGTCACGATCCCTGGCTCGTCGCCGGACGCGCCGGCCGGTTGGAGTCTCCCGCGGAGCCCCTGCACACCGCAAACTCGGGCACCAGTGCGCGCTTCCTGACGGCAGTCGCCTGCCTCGCGCAGGGGCCGGTGATCGTCGATGGCGGCCCGCGCATGCGCGAGCGCCCGATCGCAGACCTCGTCGATGCCCTCGTCGGCCTCGGCGCCCGCGCCGAAATCCAGGGCGAGAACGGCTGCCCGCCCGTCCGGCTCGAAGGCGGCGGCCTCGCGGGGGGCGAGATCGAGATCGACGCGCGCCTCTCGAGCCAATACGCGTCGGGCGTGCTCCTCGCCGCACCCTATGCCGAGCAGGACGTCACGCTGACCTTCCTCGAGGACGTCCTCGTCTCGCGCCCATACGTCGACCTCACCCTCGACGTCATGAGGGCCTTCGGTGCGGACGCGGACTGGCTCGATGTCCCGGGGCGCGAGATGCTGCTGGTGCGGGCGGGCGCCCATTACGGGCCGCGCCACTACACGGTCGAGCCCGATGCGTCGGCCGCCACCTATCCCTTCTGCGCAGCGGCAATCGCCGGCGGGCGCGTGCGCGTGAACGACATCCCGGAGCGCTCCCACCAGTCCGACTTCGGCATCCTCGGCTTGCTCGAACGCATGGGCTGCGAGGTCACGCGCGAGGGGCAGAGCGTCACCGTGGAAGGGCCGCCGAACGGGCTCAAGAGCCTCGGCGAGGTGGACATGAACCACATGAGCGACGCTGCCCTCACCTACGCGGTGCTCTGCCTGTTCGCCGACGGACCGACGACGATCACGAACATCGGCCACGTGCGCTTCAAGGAGACCGACCGGCTGGCCGCGCTCGAGACGGAGCTGCGCCGGATGGGCGGCCGGGCCGACGCGGACGAGGACTCTCTTCAGATCCGGCCGGGGCCCCTACACGGAGCACAGATCGAGACCTACAACGACCACCGCATGGCGATGGCGTTCTCGCTGGCCGGCCTGCGGGTGCCCGGCATCGTCATCAAGAACCCCGACTGCGTCGTGAAGACCTGGCCGAACTACTTCGACGTCCTGCGACATCTCTAGTGCCCTGATGACTGAAGCCGCAACAAGTCAGGAGCCGGCGGGGGCTCGGGTCGAAGCAATCGGCTTGTGCCGCTCGTTCGGTGCGCACACGGCGCTCGCGGACTTGAACCTGTCGATCGAGCCGGGCGAGTCGTTCGGGCTGCTGGGCGCAAACGGCGCCGGCAAGACCACGTTCATCCGGCTCGTCACCGGCTACCTGCTGCCGACGGCGGGCCGCGTGCAGGTCGACGGCATCTCTCCCAGCCACAATCCGCGAGCCGTGCACGAAAAGCTGGGCTTCGCGGCCGAGAAGCCGAAGCTGTACCCCGATCTGAGGGTGGTGCAGTTCCTGCGCTTCGCAGGTGGGCTGCGCGGCCTTTCCGGAGCCGACCTCGACGCCGCGGTCGCCGGGGCCCTCGCGCGCTTCTCGATCGAGGATCACGCCAGCCGGCTGATCGGCAACCTCTCGAAGGGCTACCTGCAGCGCGTCTCCCTCGCCCAGGCCTTGCTGGTCGAGCCCTCGCTGCTGATCGTCGACGAGCCCACCAGCGGGCTCGATCCGCTGCAACGCGCCGAGGTGCATGAGGTGATCTCGGGGTTGCGGGGGCAGCGGACGGTGCTGCTGTGCACCCACGATCTCGCCGAAGCACAGCAGCTGTGCGAACGCGTCGCGGTGCTGCACCAGGGCCGGCTGGTCGCGCTGGGCACGGCCGACGAGGTGCTGGGCGAGAGCGATCCGTTCTCGCTGTTCCGGGGCGAGCCCCAATGACGCCTCTTCTCGCGCTCATCCGCAAGGAGGCCACGGTCCTCTTCGCATCGCCGGTCGCCTACTTCGTGCTGACGCTGGTGGCCCTCGTCACCTCGATCACGTTCTTCGAGCACCTGCGTCTATACAACCACCAGCTCTTTCTCTTCACGACGAGCTCGATGGGCGGCTTCGAGAGCGACACGATCCCCGACTACATCAATCTTCGCGACACCGTGTTCTTGCCGGTCATGGAGCAACTCGGGCTCCTGATCCTGTTGCCGATCCCGCTCGTGACGATGCGTGTCTTCGCCGAGGAGCGTTCGCTCGGCACCGACGAACTGCTGCTCACGAGCAGTCTTTCGCCCGCCCAGATCGTGCTGGCGAAATTCACCGTCACCTACGCGTTCATCCTGTTGATGATGAGCGTGAGCTTCTTGTATCCCGCCTCGGCGGTGATCTCGGGTGGGCTGGGCTTGCAGCACCTGCTGGCCGTCTACCTCGGCCTGGTGATGCTGGGGATCGGGATCGCGTCGGTCGGCCTCGTGTGCTCGGCGTTCACCAGCAGCCAGGTCATCGCGGCGGCCAGCACCGTGGGCATCGTCTTCATCTTGTACGACTTCGGCTGGACCTTCGGCTTCGTCTCCGAGACCACCGCGGCCGTGCTCGAGGAGATCTCGATGCACCCCCACTTCGGGCGCTTCTCGGAGGGCCTGATCGCCCTCGCGGACATCGTCTACTTCCTGGCCGTGGGCGTCATCGCGGCGGCGCTCGTGCGCCTCTCGCTCGACCTGCGCCGGGTGGGCGGCTGATGCGGCCCGTCGCTGCCATCGGCTTCATCGCCCTCGCATTCGGGCTGGCCTCCTACCAGGTGCTCGGCGAGTGGAACGCCTTCAACGTCGTGAACCTGGCCGCGGGCGCTGTGGGGGTCGCGCTCGGCGCCGTCGCGGCCGCCGGTCGATTCGCCCGGCGAACGGCCGCGGCCGACCGCGGCCCCACCACCGACGCAATCCTGATGGCCGTCGCGATCACCTGGGGCGCCGTGCTGGTGCAGCTGCTGGTGTCGGTCTGGGGGCCGCGCTTCGACTGGACGTTCGAGCGGCGCTACGAGCTGGCGCCGGCCACCCAAAGCGTGCTCGCGCAGCTGGCCGAGGAGGGAAGTGTCGAGCTCACCCTCTACACGGCAACCGGCGACCCGCGCAGGCGCGCCACCCGGCTGTTGCTCGACGAGATGGCTGCGGTTGGCGGCGCCGGCATCAGCGTCGATGAACGTAACCTCGATACTTCACCCGAGGAAGAGGACTACTACGGGATCGGCTCCTCGAACTCGGTGGTCGTCAGCTTCCACGGGCCCGAGCAGGACGGGCGTTGGAAACTCGTCCAGCGTCCCACCGAGGGGGCGCTCTACGAGGCCCTGTCCCAGCATCGCTCGCGCGAGCGAAAGCTGCTCTACGTGGCGGCTGGCACCGGCGAGGGCAATTTCGCAAGCGGCGACGACGCCGGCTTCTCGGGCTATCGCGCAGCGCTCGAGACCGAGGGCTACCGGGTTCGGCCGCTGCCGACTGCGGCCGTCCCCGAGATCCCCGAGGACGCCGACGGCGTGCTGGTCGTCGCGCCCCAGCGCCGGATGACCCCGGCCGCGCTCGCGGGACTGCGCGCGTACCTGAACGAG
Organism: Myxococcota bacterium; assembly: GCA_046583095.1. Taxonomy (GTDB): domain Bacteria; phylum Myxococcota_A; class UBA9160; order UBA9160; family UBA4427; genus JAJDAN01. The sequence goes on from JAYGDB010000009.1 coordinate 5,653, forward strand.
CGCGGCGGCCGACTGATCGCGCTGCTCGAGCCGGGAGGCAACAGCGGGCTGGAGGAGATCCTGGCGGAGTTCGGGCTCGCATCCCCGGACGCGATCGTGATCGACCCGGCCTCGGGCGCCGTCGAAGGCGATGCCGCTGGCCTGAACCCGATCGCGAACGCCTACGGGAGCCACCCGGTCGTACGCGAGCTCAACGCGAATCGCATGACCTTCTTCCGTCACGCCCGCAGCTTCGAGCTGCACAAGCCCCGGCCGAACGATCGTCTCACCGCGGCGGTCTACTCGAGCGGCGACGCCTGGCTGTACCCCGGCGCCACTCGGCTCAACCGCCGTACGACACCCGAGCGGCCGCCCGACGCCACCGGCAACTACCGTCCCCTCGTCGTGGCGGGCCAGTACGAACGCAACGACCGGCAGACGCGCATCGTCGCCTTCGGCGACAGCACCTTCGCGTCGAACCGCTACCTGCGCGCCCTCTACAACCTGGATCTCGCCGTCAACGCGGTGCACTGGGCGCTCGAGCGCGAGCCCGAGATCACACTGCGCCCGAAGGTCGGCGGCCTGCTGCAATTCCCGGTGCCGGTGCAGAACGCACTCAGCGCGCTCTACGGCATCGGCCTGCTGGTCCCGCAGTTGATCGTGATGACGGGCACCTGGGTGTGGCTGAGGCGGCGAGCCGCCTAGCGGGTCACTCGTCTGGGGCCGGCTGCTGCGTCGCGAGCGCGATGCCCGTTGCGCCCTTCTGCTGCGCGATGTCGAGAATGTTCACGGCCTGGCCGAGCAACACCAGCTTGTCGCCCTTGAGAACGACGATCTTCTCCTCGGCCTCTTCGATCGCGTCGCCAATCATCTGCGCGAGCATGCCCGCCGGCACGATCGCATCGTTCACCTTGATGAGCCCCTCGGCATCGATCGCAACGGTCACGCTCTTGGGCGGTGTGTCTGTGCTCTCGGTGGCCTCGGGCAGGTCGATGTTCTTGCCCTCGTCCTGGGTGACGGTGGTCGTCACCATGAAGATGATCAGCAGGACGAGGAAGATGTCCGTGAGTGGCGTGATATTGATCTCGGCGAAGATGGCGGCGTCTTCACTGCCTTCGGCATCGCCGGGGAGCGAGTTGATCGCCATCTCAGGCCCCCTTGTTCCCAGCGGTGGTGGACTCGACGTAGAGGAGCGCCTGGACGAGGCGCTCGGAGGCCCGTGCGTAGACGGCCGTAACCGAGGCCACCCGGATGTTGAGATAGTTGAAGATGAGCAGCGCGATGATCGCCACGCCCAGCCCTGCAGCGGTCGCGATCAGGGCCTCGGAGAGGCTCGACGCCACCACCTGGAAGCCTGTCTCGCCGCTCTCGGACATGATCCCGAAGGCGCGGATGATGCCGATCACGGTTCCGAACAGCCCGACGAACGGCGCCAGCGAGCCGACCGTGCCGATGATCCAGAGGCCGCGCTTGAGGCCGACCCCGATCTCGGCTCGGATCGTCGCGAACACGCGCTCTAGATCTTCGACCGCAACGTTCTCGCGGCTCAGACCTTCGAGCAACATGTCAGCGACGGCGAGATCCGACTCTTCGCAGAGGCGGCGCGCTGCCTCGACATCCCGCTCGGCGACTCGCTCGATCACCTGGCTCGCGAGAACGCGCGACGCATCCTCGAGTCCGCGCAGCTTCCACCAGCGCTCCCCGAAGATCGAGAGGGTCCAGATCGAGCCGATCGCGAGCGGCACGTTCGAGAGCCAGCCCATGATGAGGAGATCGATCAGGTGTTGCGCGTCGAACATCAGAAGACCTTTCTGGAGGCACCTGCAGGGGCGCCATGGAGAGCCTCAGAATCAGCACTGTCGGTGGGGAGGGGCGGAGATTAACCAAGCACCGTGATTGTCGCCGCAAGCTCCGCGAGGCCGTAGGGTCGCGGTTTGACACCCGTTTGGGCGTCTCTTAGGATCGATCGCGGCCGCCGGCCCCGCGGGCCGGAGACGAGCGGAACCCCTGAAGAGAGAAGGGCGTCCCACCCGAAGGCACCCCCAACCCGGTGGCACGAGCCTGTCGAATGAGCCGAGCGCCCACATTTTCCTCGATCCACATCTCGCGACGTCACGGGCCGAAGCGCCGGCCGCTGAGCATGCTCGCGAGCGGCGCCTCGCTTGCGTCCCTGACGCCGCTGGCCGCCGGGGCGGGCATGGCGCCGCAACTCGTGATGGCCGAGCCGGACGATCCGCGCAGCGCGATCATCGCGGGATCGCTGACGACCGTGCTGCACGCGTCGGGCATCGGCATGCTGGTGCTGCTCGCCTGGCTGGCGCCGCCGATCGCGGAGATCATCGAGGTGAAGATCATCCGCGAGCTACCGGGGGCGGACGAAGAGCCGGCACCCGCCCGCAAGCTCCTGAAGCCGCGCCGGCAGCAGGAACTCCAGGCCGCGCGCCAGATCATCACGCAGGCGGTCGTCCAGCCCCGGGTCCTCCACCTCACCGCCGAGCAGCTGAAGATGGCCCGGCTCAACAAGGCCAAGGCGCCCCAGCAGGTCCAGCGCCGCCAGGTCGTGAGCACCCGCACCCGGGCGCGATCGATCGACTACCGGGTGCTTCCGACCTATATCGACCCCTCGCAGCTCGACAACGTGGTGGTGACAGACCTCGAGGTTCCGATCTACAACTATCGGGCACCCCGCGAGATCCAGGCAGTGGCGCCGGAAGAGCTCGCCACGCTGCCCGAGGTCGCCGACGTCCGCTACGAGAGCGCAGCGCCCTTCGAGATCGTGAGCGACCGCGACCTGGACGCCGACATGGAGGTCTACGATTTCGACACGGACGTCGGCGTCTATGCCGGGGGAGAGGGAACCGGCGGAACGGGGACCGCTCTCGGCGTCGTGCGTTGCTTCGAGAGCGCCTTCGTGCTCCGCTACATCGACAACGTCGAGGCCCGCACCAAGAAGCGCTGGCGCGTACCCGAAGAAACGCCCGACGAAGCGAAGGTGGTGCTTCTCTTCACGCTGGATTCCTCCGGTGCCGCCACCAAGATCGCGTTCCGGGGAGACGTGGATCCGACGCTCGGCAACAGCGCCGTCGGCGCCATGCGTGCGGCGTCGCCCTTCCCGCCCATGGACGACAACGTGCGCTGCCTAGCGGGCAAGAAGCTCCGCGGTACTTTCAGCAACCCTGCGATGTGAGCTGCGCACCATCGCCTCTCGACTTCACAACCTTGTCCTGACGCTCGCCGTCTGTGTCCTCGCCGCTCCCGCGTGGGGACAGGCCCTGCGTCCGCCCCAGAAGTGTTCTGTCGTCGTGCTCCACTACGGCGACGACGAGCGCATCTCGCGGCGAGAGAACGACAGCAATGGAGATTGCGCGTACGACGAGCAGATCTACTTCGAAGACGGCAAGGCCGTGCGTGCCGAGCGCGACACCGACCACGACAGTCGCACCGACGCCTGGGTGACGCTCGGCGCGGACGGCAAGCCCGAGCGCCAGGAGGTCGACAGCACGGGCGATGGCAAGCCCGACCAGGTGACGACCTTCAAGGGCGGATCCCCGACACGGCGCACCGAGGACCGCAACGCCGACGGCAAACCCGATGCCACCACGGCGTTCGCATCCGGCCTGCCCGCGAAGAAAGAAGAGGACACCAATTTCGACGGCCGCATCGACAAGACGACCCGCTACAAACAGGGGCGAATCACACAGGTCGAGCAGGACCGCGACCACGAGGGCCGCATCGACCTCATCGCCGACTTCGACCCGGACGGCAGCAAGCGGCGCGAACGCCAGGATGGCAGCGGAGACGGCAAGCTCAACGTCACGATCCACTTCCAGGCCGGCGTGCAGGTACGCGTCGAAGACGACACCACCGGCGACGGCAAGCCCGACATCATCTCTCATTTCGAGAACGAGGTGATCGTCCGCCGGCAGGCCGATACTACCGGCGACCGCCGCTACGACACGGAAATCCGCTACGAGAACGGCGCCGAGAAGGTGCGTGCCTTCGACAAAGACCTCGACGGTGTAGCGGAGATCACCGCCCACCTCGGCGTCGCAGGAGTCGTCGAGCGGGAGATCCTCAACAGCAAGAACGGCGGCAGCATCACCCGCAGCTACACGGCCGGGGTTCGCACCCGCGAAGAGCAGGACCGGGACGGCGACAAGCGCGTCGACCTGATCTCGACGTTCCGAGACGATCAGCTCGTGAGACAAGAGGCCGACAGCACCAATGACGGACTCTTCGACACCAGCATCGAATTTCGGGGAGGCAAGAAGACGAAGCAGGACGAGGACCGCAATGCCGACGGCCAGGCCGACGCCATCTACACCTTCGACGACCAGGATCGGCGGATCCAGGAGCGCTTCGACACGACCTACGACGGCGTGTTCGACACCCTCATTCGCTACCAGGCGGGTGTCATGAGCCTGCGCACCGTCGACTCGACGGCCCGCGGCAATCCCGACCGCAGCGAGTTCTACGAGAACGTCGAGGGAAAGGCGCTGCTCACCCGGGTCGAACTCGACGAGACCCTCGACGGCAGGGTCGACGTCTGGAATCACTACGACGCCGACGAGAACCTCGTACGCCAGCAGCAGGACACCACTGGAAACGGCCGGGCCGACTCGTTCATCACCTTCGGCGACGCGGAGGGCACCGTCGCGAAGATCGAGAGCGACACCACCGACGACGGCCGGATCGACACCTGGCGCAGCAACGACGAGGCCGGCGTCACCACGAAGCTCGAAGAGGACAAGAACGCCGACGGCAAGCCCGATCGCTTCGTCACCTTCGCAGAGGGCAAGCCCGCCGGCTACGAAGAGGCCACGGTCGGAGACGGCCGGATCGACAACCGGGGCCGCTACGGCGCGGAGGGCGAGACCGTTTACGCCGAGGTCGATACCACCGGCGACGGCCTCTTCGACCTGCGCACCCATTTCGAGGACGGCGTCAAGACGCTGGAGGAAAAGGACACCCGCGGCGACGACCAGATCGACCACCGCAACTATTTCGAGGCCGGCGAACTCGCACGCCAAGAACTCGACACCACGGCCGACGGCCAGGTCGACTCGGTGCTGCACTTCGCCGGCGACAAGCAAGTGAAGCAGAAACGCGACACCACCGGAGACGGCATCTTCAACCAGATCACCCACTACGACGCGCAGGAGATCCCGGTGCGGGAAGAATTCGACACCAATGCGGACGGCCCGATCGATCAGGTGAAGCTCTACGAGGCCGGGGTCCTGCTGCGCGAAGAGGCCGACCAGGACTACGACGGGCGCTTCGAGCTCACCACCTTCTACGCCGAAGGCCTCGTCACGCACAGCGAGATCGACAAGACGGGCAACGGCAGTACGGATCTGACGGTCGAGTACCGGGACGGCCGGAAGCACCAGCAGACCGAAGACCGCGACGGCGACGGCCGGGTCGAAGTCATGACGCTGTTCGCCGACGATGGAGAAACGGTCGCGAAGATCCTCGAGGACAAGACGGGCGACGGCGCCTTCGACAAGACGAGCTTCTTCGAGGGCGGAGAACTCGTTCGCATCGAGCAGGACAAGACGGGCGACGGCATCCCGGAGGTGATCGCCTACTACGAGGGCGGCGAACTGCGGCGTCAGACCCAGGACACCACCGGCGACGGCGTGATGGACATGCGCGTGAACGTGGACGAGAAGGGCGGTCGCCTGCGGGAGACCGATACCAACGGCGACGGCCAGACGGATGTCTGGACCACGGCCAACGCCGAGGGCCAGGTGGTGAAACGCCAGGAGGACCGCACGGGCGACGGCAAGCCCGACTTCACGGTCTTCTTCAAGGGCGGCGTCGCCACCCAGGTCGACGAGGACACCCAGGGCAAGGGCTGCGTCGACCTTCGCCGCTGGCTCGACAAACAGGGCAACGTCGTCGCCGAGGAGAAGGACACCACCGAGAACTGCAAGTACGACACCTGGAACTACTACGAGAAGGGACGACTCGTGCGGCAGGGGCAGGCGACGACCGGCAGCGGACGAGCCGACGTCTTGAGCCACTTCGACAAGAACGGGGCCCTCAGCATCCAGGAGTTGCTGACGGTCGCGGGCGCCAAGAAGCCGGACAAGAAGCTCTTTCTCGCGAGCAGCGGCGACATCGTCAAGCACTGCGCGGACACCGCGGGCGACGGCAAGCTCGACATCATCCTCGATTTCTCCGGCGACAGCCTGCGCTCCACCCTGATCGACACCGACGGCGATGGCCGCGCCGACGAGCGCGAGTTCTACGAAAACGGTGAGCGGGTGCGCATCGAGACCGACACCAACGGCGACCACCGCCCGGATATCGTGATGTACATGCAGGGCGGAGAAGTCACGCGCCAGGACGAGGACGCCGACTTCGACGGCATCATCGACCGGCGCTTCGACGGGGAAACGCCCGTCAGCGTCGAAGACAAGCCCGAAGCCCCGGCGGGGCTGCCAAAACTCCGCTGCGGCCGCTTCCACTCGTTCTGGCGACGGCACTAGCCGGAAGGACCGGGATGCCTGGCTTCAAAACGTCCCTGGCAGGTTCGGCGGAGCACGCCCTCGCCGCCCTCGAAGACTGGCGCCAGGGCGACAAGCAGCGGCGACTCTGGAACGCCGACACCTCGCTGTGGTCGGGCGCGGACGAAGACCGCTGGCTCGGCTGGCTCGAAATGCCCGCCCAGGACGGCGCCCTCGACTCGGCTCTCGTCGCACGGCTGCGCGCGCACACCCGCAGCGAGTCGCTCGAGCACGTGGCCATCCTGGGGATGGGCGGCTCGAGCCTGTGCCCGGACGTACTGGCCCAGACCTTTGGCGATATGACCGACGGCCCCCGGCTGCACGTCTTCGACTCGACGGTTCCGGCCGCGGTGCGCAGCGGACTCGCTCGCATCGATCTCACGCGCACCCTCTTCGTCCTGGCCTCGAAATCGGGCAGCACCATCGAGCCGAACATGCTCTTCGCGCTTCTCTGGGACGAGGTGCAGGAGCGGCTCGGTGCGGATCGAGTGGGCTCGCGCTTCGTCGCGATTACCGATCCGGGCAGCGGACTCGAGCAGCTTGCCCGGGAGCGGGAGTTCGCGGCGATCGCCTACGGGGTGCCCGAGATCGGCGGGCGCTTCTCGGCGCTCTCGACGTTCGGGATGCTGCCCGGTGCGCTGATGGGCATGGATACACGCGACTTCCTGGCGCGAGCGCGGACGATGGCCGAGGCCTGCGGGCCGGACGTGCCCGCCGCCGACAACCCCGGGGTGCACCTCGGCGTCGTGATGGGCGCGCTCGCGCAGGCGGGCCGGGACAAGCTCACGTTCGTGATCTCGCCCCGGATCGCGAGCCTCGGCGCCTGGCTCGAGCAGTTGGTCGCCGAGTCGACCGGAAAGCACGGCACCGGGATCGTCGCGATCGGGGACGAACCCGTCGGCACGCCGGAGAATTACCGGGACGACCGCCTGTTTGCGTACATCCGGCTCGCGAGCGCGCCGGATGCGGATCAGGACGCGAAGATCGACGCCCTCGAGGCCGCGGGACACCCGCTGGTGCGGATCGAGATGGATGACGAGCGTGACCTCGGCGCCGAGTTCTATCGCTGGGAGATGGCGACCGCTGTCGCCGGCGCCGTGCTCGGCCTGAATCCCTTCGACCAACCCGACGTCGAGTCCGCGAAGCTCGCCGCTCGCTCGCTGATGGCCAGTTACGAAAAGCAGGGCGCCCTGCCCGCTCGGGAGCCGGTGCTGTCCGAGGACGGCATCCAACTCTTCGCAGACCCGGGCGCACCGGCCGCTACGAGCCTCGGCGAGGCGCTGGCGGGACACCTCGGCCGCCTGGGACCCGGCGACTATTTCTCGATCAACGCCTACCTCGACGCCACGAGGGAGACCGAGGCCGACCTGGGCGCGATCCGGCTGGCCGTGCGGAACGCTCACCGGGTCGCTACCAGCCGCGGCTACGGACCGCGCTTCCTGCACTCGACCGGGCAACTGCACAAGGGCGGGCCCAACAGCGGCGTCTTCCTGCAACTCACCGGCGACGACCCGGATGCGCTGCCGATCCCCGGCCAGGGCTATTCGTTCGGCGTGCTGGCGGACGCCCAGGCCCAGGGTGACTTCGACGTACTCGTCGAACGGGGAAGGCGAGCGCTCTGGCTCCATCTGTCCGATCCTCGCGCCGGGCTGAGCCGCCTGCGCGAGCTGCTCGCCTGATGCGCTGAGTAGAGGAGCCCGATGGAGATCGATCCCGGAACCCTGGCTGCCCTCGAGTACGTCCAGGACGGGCAGGTCCTCGGCCTGGGAACGGGCCGCGCCGCCGAAGCCTTCGTGCGGGGCCTGGGCACGCGCGTCGCCGACGGGCTTTCGATTCGTGGCGTGCCCACATCGGAGCGAACCGCGGCCCTCGCCGCGGAGCTCGGCATCCCGCTGCTGCGACTGGACGAGACCCCGGCCATCGACACCACCTTCGACGGCGCCGACGAGTTCGATCCGAACCTCGACCTGATCAAGGGCTATGGCGGCGCACTCGTGCGCGAAAAGATCGTCGCGGCGTCATCGAGCCAGCTGGTGATCCTGGTCGGACCCGAGAAGCGGGTGGCGGTGCTCGGCTCACGCGGGAAGCTCCCGGTCGAGGTGCTGCCCTTCGGCGAAGCGTTGTGTCGCACCCGGCTGCAACAGCTCGGCTGCGAGCCCGAGCGACGTGGCGGCGATGACGGCGCGCCCCTCCTCACCGACAACGGCAATTACATCCTCGACTGCAAGATTGCACCGATCGAGAATCCCGCCGAGCTCGAGCGCGCGATCCTCGAGATCCCCGGCGTCGTCGGCACGGGCCTCTTCGTGGGCCTGGCGGACGTCGTCGTCGTGCGAGACGGTGACAGCGCCGAGGTGCTGACCCGACCCTAGGGGGCGGAGCTGCCCAGCAGCGACAGGGCCAGCCGCGACATCGCCCGGACGCCCGTCTCGAGGGTCGGCCCCGGATCCGCCGCGAAGCGACTCGAGTGGAGAGAAGGCAGCGGCTCGCCACGCCGCTTCCGGCTGCGCTTCCAGCGCGACTCGTTCACCCCCCCGAGCCGAAACATGAAGGCCGGGAAGCCCTGGCTGCGGTGGTAGCGGCCGAAGTCCTCTCCGCCCATCGCAGCCACCATCTCGCGGACGTTGTCTTCGCCGAGCAACGCCACGAAGACCTCGACGGCTCGTGCCGCCAGCTCCGGATCGTTGTACATGGCGGGCGTGTACTCGTCCTTGATCGTCACATCCGGCGGCTTCGGGCAGACGAACACCCGGCAGGTGTCGTTCGCGAGCTGTCGAATGCTGTCGAGCAGCAGGTTTCGAACCGCGTCGGAGTAGGAGCGGACCGTGAGTTGCAACTTGACCTCGTCGGGGATCACGTTGTGCTTCGCGCCACCGTGGATCGAGCCGACGGTGACGACCGCGGGCTCGATCGGGTCCATCCGGCGGCTCACGATCGTCTGCAGGGCAGTGACGAGGTGCGCGGCCGTCACGATGGGATCGATCGAGTTGTGGGGCCGGGCGCCGTGCCCTCCCCGTCCGTGGATCGTGATGTCGACCGAGTCGACGTTGGCGGCCGCCCAGCCCGACGTCCAACCGATCCGGCCCGCGGGCAAGCCACCGTCCACGTGCAGCGCGATCGCGTAATCGGGCATCGGGATCTTCTCGAACAGATCGTCCTCGATCATCATGCGTGCCCCCTTGCCGAGTTCTTCGGCGGGCTGGGCCAGGATGATCAAGGTGCCCGCCCAGGCATCGCGGAGCGCGGCCAGCACCTCCGCGGTGCCCAGCAGGTTCGCAACGTGGACATCGTGGCCGCATGCATGCATCACGCCCACGGTGGTGCCGTCGGGACGCTGGGTCGTCACCTGGCTCTCGTACGGCAGGCCGGTCGCCTCGGTCACCGGCAGGCCGTCCATGTCGCCGCGGATCAGGAGCGTGGGCCCGGCTCCGTTCTCGAGGACGCCCACGACGCCGTGGCCACCGATGCCCGCCTGGACCGCGTAGCCCGCCGCCTCGAGGGCCCGGGCCACCAGAGCCGCAGTCTGCACCTCTGCGAGCGAGAGCTCGGGGTTCGCGTGCAGGTGCTCGTAGCGCTCGACGAGCCCTGCCAGCTGCGCGTCCACCCAGGCGTCCACGCGCAGGCCCGTGTCTGCGCGGGCCGAGACCGCAACCAGTACGAGCATGACGAGGGCGAGCGATGACCTTCGGTGCATGAGTCCCTCCACTTCCGAAATCCAGTGCAACAGCCCGAAAGTGGCATACTCGGCCGCCCATGTCGGCCCGTCTGCTCATCTTCATCGCCCTCACGCTCCTGGCGTCGCCCGCCGGCGCCCTCGTCCTCGCCTCGGGCCCGGGCAGCGGCAACACCACGGCACCGGCCGACGATTTCGGCTTCGCCAACGTGGGCAAGTCGCGCGAGAGTGCCGTCTACCTGGGCTCAGGCTGGCTGATCACCGCCAACCACGTCGCGCACGAGTCGGTGGTCCTCGAGGGGGTCCGCTACGAGACGCTCCCCAAATCGAAGGTGCGGCTACGCAACTACCGCGCACGCATCTCGCCAGATCTCGCGATGTTCCGCCTGCGCGAGGTGCCCGACCTGCCGAGCCTGCCGATCCGGCCCATGCCGCCCGAGGTCGGGCAACTCGTCTTCTTGGCGGGCAACGGCTACGGGAGCGACGCAGCCGCCGAGTTCCGGGGAAACCCCGGCTGGTCGTGGAGCGACGAGAAGCACCTGCGCTGGGGCACGAACACGGTGAGGACCGTCGGCTTGATCATCACCGTCAAACAGGGCAATGCCACGTCGGCGTTCGAGACGGACTTCAGCGGCGGACAGGCGACGAAGCACGAAGCCCAGGTGGCCGTGGGCGATTCAGGCGGCGGCGCGTTCATCAAGCGCGGCGACACCTGGGAGCTGGCCGGGGTGTTGTTCGCGGCCGATCGCAACCCGGAGCAGCCGAAGCGCACCTCGATCCAAGGCAACCTCACGTTGATCGCCGACCTCTCGGTCTACCGGGATCAGATCCTCGCCTTCGTGGCCTGCGACGACGATCGCGACTGCATCGAAGCGCGGCGGCGCACCCAGCAAGCGTCATCCTGCAGCAGCGCCTGCGGCGAGGGCTTCGCGTGGAGCCTCGTCGTCCCGCTCCTCGTCAGGCGTAGGTGGCCTTCGTGGGCCCGGCTTCGCCGCCGCCGTCGCGAACCTTCTTGACGGCTTCCTCGAGGTCCGCGAGGTACTGGTCCGCCACCTCCGCGTGGGACGGGGACAACATCAGGTGGATGCCCCGCGGCTCGGTGATGAGCCCGGTGAACCAGCCCCGGCTCTTGAGCTCCCCCCAGACCTGGAAGATCGGCAGTTCGTCGGGGTTCTCGGCGCCGTAGGTGAAGAGACCGAGCAGCGGGTCGCCGAACGTCCGCAGGCCGTCCATCGCGTCGATCGCGTCCATCAGGTGCTGGCGGGTGTCGGTGACGATCCGGGCCTTTTCGCGGTAGCCCGCCTCGCCCAGGTAGTTCATCACCGCCCAGGCCCCGGCCACCGCGCCGCCGGGCCGTGTCCCCGCAGCCGTGGGAGTCGTCATGCCGCCCGCCATCCAGTCATCGCACTGGAAGAGCTGGAACTCGCGCTGCGCCTCGCTGCGGTGAAAGATCGTGGACGCGCCCTTCGCCGCGTAACCGTACTTGTGGAGATCCGCGGAGATCGACGACACGCCCTCCAGCTCGAAGTCGAAGGCCGGCACCGGCAGGCCGTTCATACGCGCGAACGGCGCGAAATAGCCGCCCACGCAAGCGTCCACGTGCAGCCACAGCTGCCGCTCGAGCGCCAGCTCCGAGAGTGCCTCGATCGGGTCGATCAGGCCGAACGGGAAGCACGGAGCCGAGCCCACCAGCATGATCGTGCGCTCGTTGACGGCATCGGCCATCGCGGCGACGTCCGCCCGGAGATCACTCGCAACCGGGATGCGCACGGTCTCGAGATCGAAGTACTGCGCGGCCTTGTCGAACGCCAGGTGGGTCGAGCGAGGACACAGGATCTCGGCGCCGCGCGTGTCCATGCCCCGGGCGCGCGCCTGGTCGCGGCAGGTCTTGACGGCCATCAGGATGCTCTCGGTGCCGCCCGACGTCATGTTGCCGCAGGCGCCTTCGGGCCCGTGGAGGAGCCCGAGGCCCATCGAGATCACCTCGCTCTCCATCCGGCGCAGGCTCGGGAAGGCCGCCGGGCCGAGCGCGTTCTCGGACTGGTAGAGCGCGTACGCCTGCTTGGCGACCTCGAGGACGTCGTCGCCGGGATGGAAGACGTAGACGGCGGTGCGGGCGTTGCGCCAGTCGGCGTCGTCCTGCCCGAAATCCACCATCTGCGCGCGGAGCGAGTCCCAGTCACGCCCCTGCTCGGGGAGCCTCACGTCGCCCATCGTCAGCCGCCCCCCGTGGAAGAGGCGCTCAGCCTATCACGGAAGGGTTTTCGCCTCACTTTTGCTTCGCCTCATTTTCGCCTATGTTGCCCGGCCGTGCCCGAAGCCCCGCCCGCCCCGCCCTCGCGGCAGAAGCTGTCGCAGCTCAACCCCGCCCAACTCGCTGCGGTCGAGCACGGGCTCTCCGGAGCGAGCGCGAGCGATCCCCGGCCACTGCTGATCATCGCCGGCGCAGGCACCGGCAAGACGAACGCGCTGGCACACCGGGTCGCCCACCTGATCGACACGGGAGCCGATCCGCGCCGGATCCTGCTGCTGACGTTCACGCGCCGGGCCGCAGCCGAGATGAGCAGCCGGGCCCAGGCAATCGTCGGCGCCCAGGCTCCGGGCCTATCGCAGGGCCGCATCCGTTGGGCGGGCACCTTCCACGCGATCGCGAACCGGCTGTTGCGACTGCACGCCGAGAGCGTCGGCCTCGACCCGAGCTTCACGGTGCTCGACCGCTCGGACGCCGCGGACCTGATCGACATCGTCCGGGGCAATCAGGGCGCCGGGGCGACGAAGGGCGGCACGGAGACTCCGCACGAGTCCGATAAGCCGGGACGCTTTCCGCGCAAGGCGACCTGCCTCGCAATCTACTCCCACAACGTCAACTCGCAGTGCAGTCTCGCGCACACCCTCGAGGAAGCCTTCCCGTGGTGCGCCGGCTGGGAGGACGAGCTGCGCCAGCTCTTCGGCGGCTACGTCGACGAGAAGCAGCGCCAGCAGGTTCTCGATTACGACGACCTGCTTCTCTACTGGTACTACCTGATGGAGGAGCAGGCCGCGGCGCGCCAGATCGCGGAGCGCTTCGACCACGTGCTGGTCGACGAGTACCAGGACACGAACGCGCTGCAGGCCGCGATCTTGCTGGCTCTTCGACCCAACGGACAGGGCCTGACCGTGGTGGGCGACGACGCCCAGTCGATCTACGCGTTTCGGGCGGCCACGGTTCGCAACATCCTCGACTTCCCGGAGCAGTTTCTGCCGCCTGCGCGGATCGTGACCCTCGAGCGCAACTACCGCTCGACCCGGCCCATCCTCGACGCCTGCAACGCGGTGATCGCCGAGTCACCGGAGCGCTTCGCGAAGGATCTGGTGACGACACGAGCGTCTCAGCAGAAACCGCTTCTCGTGACCGCCGAGGACGAGATGGCCCAGGTCGACTACGTGATCGAGAACGTGCTCGAGAACCGCGAAGCGGGAATCGACCTGCAGCGGCAGGCAGTTCTGATGCGCGCCGCACATCACGGCGACGCGCTCGAGATCGAACTCTCGCGTCGAAGCATCCCTTACGTGAAGTACGGCGGGCTCAAGTTCCTCGAAGCCGCCCACGTGAAGGACACCCTGTGCGTACTCCGCTGGGCCGAGAACCCGCGCGACGCCGTCGCAGGCTTTCGGGTCCTCCAGCTGTTGCCGGGGATCGGACACCGCAGCGCGCGCCGCGCCCTGGATGCACTGGGAGAAGCACGCTTCGATCTGCACGCGCTCCAGAACTTCCGTCCGCCGCCCGCGGCACGCGAGGACTGGGCTCCGATGTGCAAGCTGCTGTTGCGCCTCGCAGATCCCCACGGCGACTGGCCCGCCCAGCTCGGCTGGGTGCGGGAATGGTACGAGCCGCATCTCGAAAGGTTGTACGACTCCGCGCGCGTCCGGGCCGGCGATCTCGAGCAACTCGAGCAGGTCTCCGCGAACTTCCCGAACCGCGAACGCTTCCTGTCGGAGCTCACACTGGATCCGCCCCAATCGGTGGGCGACGAAGCCGGCCCGCCCCACCTCGACGAGGACTTTCTGATCTTGTCGACGATCCACTCCGCCAAGGGACAGGAGTGGGACGCGGTGTTCGTCCTGAACGTGACCGACGGTTGCATCCCCTCAGACATGGCCACGGGCAAGCCCGAGCAGATCGAGGAGGAGCGCCGGCTGCTGTACGTCGCGATGACCCGGGCCCGCGAGCAGCTGCACCTCGTGCACCCCCAGAAGATGTTCATCCGCCAGCAGCACCGGCACGGCGACCGCCACGTCTACACGCCGCGGAGCCGCTTCATCCCGAACAGCGTGCTCGATCGCTTCCAGCAGACGTCCTACAGCCCGCTGCGTGACGCCGACAGCCAGGCCCGCACGGGGCTCCCCGTAAAGGTGAACGTGGCCGCGCGGCTGCGGGCACGCTGGTCAGTCGCGGGTAGCTGAAACCGCCCGGTAGACCCAGCCACGCTCTTCCATGCACGCCGCGAAAGAGTCCGCATAGAGAACGGTCTCGGCCGGAACCGCCTCGAGACAAGCGCTGATCGCATCCGCGCGGCTCTGCGACGGACCGCCGCTGAAGGTCGCACAGCCCGGGGCCAGCGAAGCGGTCACGAATACGATGGCCAAGACTGCAGCGCGACGAGCCATGAGCGGCAAACCCCCGGTGAGCCGAACGTAGCAACCACCGCGGGCCCGGGCTTCAAGCAGCCGATGCTACACACCCCGCGTCGGCAGCTTCCGGAGGCCGGGCCCAGAAACCCTATGGTTCCAGCGGGGCCACGTGGCCCTGCCCAACCGAATGCTCTTCACCGAGATCGTCTTCGCGCCCTTCCTGCTCCTGACCCTGCTCGCCATGACACTGGCCGGCGGGCGCGGCCGTGCCCAACTCAGCGTGCTCTTTGCTGCCAGCTATGCGTTCTACGGCTGGTGGGACGTCCGCTTCCTGGCGTTGATCCTCTTCTCGACTTGCCTCGACTACTTCGTGGGCGCGTTCCTCCCGAGCGCCCGTTCGCAGCGTCACCGGCGCAGCCTGCTGGCAGTCAGCCTCGGGGGCAACCTCGGGCTGCTCTTCTTTTTCAAGTACGCGGACTTCTTCGCCGAGAGCCTGCAGGCTGCGCTGGCCGGGATCGGCGTGGAGGCACAGCTGACGATGCTGCGCGTCGTGCTGCCCGTCGGCATCTCGTTCTACACGTTCCAGTCGCTGAGCTACACGCTGGACATCTACTTTCGGCGCCTCGAACCCGAGCCGTCGCTGCTGCGCTTCATCGTCTACGTCTCGGCCTTCCCGCAGCTCGTGGCCGGCCCCATCGTGCGTGCCCGAGAGATGCTGCCGCAACTGCGCGGCGACTTCTTTTCGCGCAGCAGCAGCGCCGGCGTCCTGCTGATCTTCTACGGCCTGGCGAAGAAGCTCTTCGTGGCCGACACGCTGGGCTTTGCGCTCGCGGATCCGCTGTTTCAAAACCCGACCCGCTTCGACGCGCCGGACGCCCTGCTCGGAATCTACGGCTACAGCTTCCAGATCTTCTTCGACTTCTCGGCCTACTCGGACATCGCGATCGGGCTCGGCCTGCTCCTGGGCCTGCAGATCCCGGTGAACTTCCGGATGCCCTACGCGGCGACGAACCCCGCCGAGTTCTGGCACCGCTGGCACATCACGCTCTCGACCTGGTTTCGCGACTACCTCTACATTCCGCTCGGGGGCAACCGGGTCGGGCGGGCGCGCCTGGCCGCCAACCTCTTCATCGTGATGGTCGTGGCCGGACTCTGGCACGGGGCCAGCTGGACCTTCGTGGCCTGGGGCGCCCTGCACGGATTCGCGCTCGTCGCCTATCGCTTCTGGCGCGACCGCGTGCCGACGCGGCCGGCGCCCTCCGCGCTGCGACGAACCCTCTACACCGTCCTCTTCTTCCACTTCGTGACCCTGGCCTGGGTGCTGTTCCGGGCCCCGACCTTCGGCGTCGCCCTCCAGGTCTACGAACGGCTCGCAGTCTGGAGCCTCTCCTGGCAGTTGGCCGAACCCTGGGCCTGCGGAGCACTCCTCGCTGCGGTTCTCGTGCACGCCTTCTGCGAGAGCCGGATCGGAGCGTGGAGCCAGGCCTTCGCACGCCTGCACTTCGGCGTTCAGGGCGTGTGGATCTACGGGATGCTCGCGCTTCTCTTCTTGTCGGCGAGGCAAGACATTGCCGATCGCCTCTTCATCTACTTCCAGTTCTGATGGGAATTCTCGCATGAAGACGCTGCTCGCTCTATCGACGACGCTTCTGCTCGCGATTGCAGCGCTCCCGCTGCGCGAGTGGAGCGAGCTCGACCTGCAGCGCGCTCCGGTAAACCGCTGGCTGTGGATCCGCTCCGAGATCGTCAAGCAGCCCAGGCGGGCCATCGACTACGCGTTCACCGGAAGCTCCAAGACCCTGAGCGCGATCCACCCGGACCGGCTCTCGGAGCGGCATCCCGACAAGACGGCCTACAACTTCGCGCATTTCAAGTGGGCACACGACGCGGACTACTTCGTCGCCCGGCCGCTCCTCGAACGACACGACGTGGGCACGCTCGTCATCGAACTTCCGCTGTCGTCTCCCACCGAGCCACACAACACGGCAGTCCACCTGATCAGCCACTCGGAGCTTCTCGGAGAGGTCCGCGCTGCAATCCAGGAGCTGACACTGGCCGACTTCCTCCGCTACGACGCGGCGTTCAAGCAGCGGATCCGGCGCCTCTCGCAGTACGCCGCAACCAGCCTCTTCTCGTTTCCGCGCCATGTCCTGGAGCGAACCTACGCATGGGCGACCGGAAGTGCCTGGGAGTACCAGGTCAGTGCCGGTCGCTGGGAGCAGCACCGAGGTTTCGCGGTTCCGCTCGAGACCCGGGACCCACCCGAAGGGTTTCGCGAGCGACAGCGGACAGAGGCTGCCGCGTTGCCTTCCAAGCCGCCTCGCGACACTGCCCGCAGGCTTCCGGGGCCTCGCAGCGAGTTCTACCTGCAACGGCTGAAAGAACTCACCGACGAACACGGAACGCGGCTCGTCTTCCTGCACGTTCCGGCCTGGAAGAAGCGCCTTCCGTCTCGCGCGCAGCACCGCTTCTACAGCCGCTTCGGCGAGGTCATCATCCCGGATCTCTCCAAGCTCCAGGTGCCCGAGTACTACGTCGATCCCCTGCACCTGTATCGCGAAGGGGCCAGGGTGTTCACCGACGAGGTCGCGAGGCTCCTAGAGGAAGGCGCCGAAAGAACGCTCTACGACGACATCTATCGCGACTGATGCGGGCTCGGTGACGCCCTCGTTCAGAAGCAGCCCGGTCGTCCAGAGTCGCTAGTCTTGGCGCTGGCACAAACACGCAGATCGCATCCTCACGAAACAGACAGCACAAGGAGACGGGCGATGGATTGGAGCGGCGACGCAGTCACGTCGAAGGGGGTCAGCGAACGCGGGTTCGAACTGGATTGCGATGGCAGGCGCGTACCCGGGATCGTCTGGACCCCGGAAGACGCGCACAGCCCGACGCCCGTGGTGCTGCTCGGGCATGGCGGCGGCGGCAACAAGCGCGATCCGCATCTCCTCGCGCTCGCACGACGGCTCGTCCGCCACCACGGCATCGCCGCGGCGGCGATCGACGGGCCCGCACACGGCGACCGCACACCGACCGGGCCGGAGCTGAGCGTCGAGGAACGGCGCGCTGCGATGCGAGAAGGCACGGTCGTCGAGGACACGATCGCCGACTGGAAGGCGACTCTCGACGCGATCCAGAAGCTGCCCGAGATCGGCATCAGCCGAGTGGGCTACTGGGGGCTGTCGATGGGCACGATGTTCGGCCTGCCCTTCGTCGCCAGCGAGCCGCGCGTGGACACCGCCGTTCTGGGCCTGATGGGAGTGGACGTATTCGGCGCGAACCGCCTCTCGAACTACGCGGCCGAGGTTCGATGTCCCGTGCTCTTCCTGCAACAACTCGACGATGCGTTGATCCCGAACGAGGGGGCCTCGGCCCTCTTCGACGCGATCGCGAGCGAGGAAAAGGAGCTTCACGCCAACGCCGGCGCACACTCCGCAGTCCCGCCCGAAGAGTTCGACAAGACGGAGGCGTTTCTCGCGCAGCACCTCCGCTAGACGACCGCG
>JAYGDB010000011.1:0-14129 GCA_046583095.1 Myxococcota bacterium
CCTTGCCTCTAGCGACGTCTATTTGTGCCCGAGGTCTCGCGACGCTCGGGAATACCGTCGGGCGCGTCTACGCCGTCAATACGTTCGGTGCGATTGTCGGTTCGTTGGGGGCTGGCTTCTTCCTGATTCCCATGCTCGGCATGCATGGGACCCTCCGTCTGTTAATCGCAACCAATCTCGTAGCTGCGGTCGTGCTCGTTGCGGCCACAACGTCTTCGAGTCGAACCCGAACGTTGGCCGCTGCAGTGGGCGCCGCCGCGACGCTCGCGATGGTCACGGGCGTACCGTCTGATCTCTTCAGCCGAACGCTGGCCTACCCGGGCGAAACATTCGCGTATTACGATGAGGGCGCGACGGATACCGTTGCCGTCGTCGAGACGACGCTCGCTCAACGCTATATCATGTATGGCGATCGCCGCGGAACAGCCGGAACGAATTCCTACGCGGTGAATTTCTTTCTTGGCCACCTCCCGATGCTTCTGCATCCTGGTTCGCCGAGTGAGGTTCTTCACGTCTGTTTCGGAGTCGGAAATAGTCTTTCTGCGGTGGCGTCCTATGACGACCTAGAGCGAGTCGACAACGTCGAGCTGAGTCCACATATCGTTGATGCGGCTCCGTATTTCTGGACCAACAACGACGTGATCAATCATCCGAAGGTCAACACGATTATCGATGATGGTCGCAATTTTCTGATGGCAACTGACAATATCTATGACGTGATCATGCTGGAGCCACCGGAGACTTTCACCGCTGGCGTGATCAACCTATATACGCGCGAGTTCTATGAAGACGCGCTCGCCCATCTCGCCCCAGACGGCGTGATGATGCAGTGGGTGCCGGCGGGCGAAGCGCCTCTGGACGAAGAACGTCTGCTGTTTCGGGCGTTTTCGGACGTATTTCCGCACGTTTCCGCCTGGCAACAGCTTAACAGTGGGTCTGTTTTGCTGATTGGAACGCGGGAGACGCTCAAGATCGACTACCAGCGCTTGCAGGCTCGATTCGCGGAGAAATCGGTATTGCGGGACATGACCTTGTCGGGTGTTCGCAATGTTGATCACCTTCTTTCGTATCTGATCTTCGACGACAAGGCCTTTCGAGCGTTTGGAGCGCCGGTGGCGCCAGTCACTGACGATCAGACGGTTCTCGATTTTACGATGCCTCGCTACCTCGGCTCGGGCTTTGGGCTCGGCTCGTTCAATCAGAACGTTTCATTCGATGGCGCGGATCCCATCGGTATGGCGGTGCGGCGGAACTACTACTACTCCCAGCACCGCCGCTCCGTGATTCCGGTCCTCACCAATCTTGGTGATAATCGGCCAAGGGAAATCGCTCGTCGGATCGAAAGCGAACACAAACGTCCTGCGGTCGACGAGTGGATCGCTCGCGAGGATTGGGTTCGCTAGCCACCTGAACTTTGATGGGTCGGGCTGATTGCCGTCGGGCGCGTTGCGGGGCCAATGTCCTTCGTTCGAACGCTAGTTGTCAGGATTCTACCAACCGGCTTCTGAGCTCGCCTATTCGTAGGTGACCCGGCGTTCGTAGTCTTCGAAGTAGCCGCCATTATGAATGAGGCCATTTTCGATAGCAGAGGAGTGGCGCTGTATTCTCTCGGCCTCGTCATCATTCTGCAACGAGCACGTGTCGGGCGGCGCTGTGGAGATCACTTGATTTGATTCGGGCCCTGAAGTCCTTCACCACTGTCATTCTCTATGTCGCCTCGAGCCGATCGGCGCTCCGTCGAGTGCGATTGGGTCGAGGCGACGTAGCGACGTCCTCATTCCGGAAATTCAAGCGGCCTGTTGTTATGCAGAGATATGATGACCCGTCCACCGGGACCCCGGAGGGGTTTGACATAACACCACTACTCGGACGTGATCCTAAAACCTCGCTTGTACTTCCTATCCTCCGGGTACGACGGCGACGACGCCCGTGACAGTGAATTACAACATCGTCCCCGAACCCACCACCGGCCTGCTGCTCGGCCTGGGGTTGCGGGGTGTCGCGGTTAGGCGGCGCGTCTAGGCGCTGCCTAACAAGGGCTTGAGGGTGAATTCGAAGCTCTGGAGCAAATTTCTATACAAAGAAGTTGTGGCATCAAAGTACAAACGGACTGAGTTTCCCCGCCGCTAGGGTCTCAGCAGCGGGCACACCCCCACCCGCCGAGCCTTTCACGCAGCGCTGAGGCAATCGAGCGCAGCGGGGGCTCAAGCGAGGCGGCGCTTGCGCCTCAGGAAGGGACTCTCGATCACGCGATAGGTGATGGCGCTCAATCCCAGACAGAGCAAGAGGCCGATCGCCACCCACAGACAGCCCACCAGAACCCAGCCGGAGCCGAGTGCAGGCCGGAGGAAGTCGATGTGGGTACTGAGCCGATTCCAGGCAACCAGGACGGGCAGGTGGAGGACATACATCGAGTAGGAGAGGACGCCCACCCGGGCGAGCACGCGATTGGAGAAGAGGATCTTTGACCGCAACGGTGCGACCAGAATCACCAGGACCAGCGCCGTCCAGAGCATGCCCTCCGGCAGATGCCACAGAAAGTTCACCGGGCGCTCGGCCTCGAAGTAGCCCGTGTAGACGCTCCACCGCAGCAAGGCCCCCTGCGCGACGATGATGGACAAGAGGAGAAGGTCTGCGCCACCGTTTCGCCAGAGGGGACTGGCCGCCAGCCGCTCGCGGGCGGACAACCCGTAGTGCTGATACCACCAGGCAGCGAGGATCCCAAGCAGAAAGAAATTCGCGCGGCCGGGAACGCCCAATCCCAGGAAATAGTGGAACACCGGCCACGTGTTGTGGAGAACGCCAACGACGAACAACAGCCAATAGGCAAGGGCGTAGAGCGCCAGGGCCGCCCAACCAAATCGCGCGCGCCGGCCCATCAGCAGGGGCAAGAACGGCAGAAGCAGGTAGAACTGCAACTCGGTCGCCAGGCTCCACCACACGCCGCTGAACGGCTCGAGCGGTTCGACCCATTGCGCCATGGGCTCGAGGAAGAGGAGGTAGGGAATCGCGATGAACCCGTCCGCCAAGGACTCCGCGTTCAGCGCAGTCGCGAGCAGAACCACCGTGTAGTAGAGGGGCAGGATTCGCAAGGCGCGTCTTCGGTAGAAATTCGCGCGCGACACGCGGCGCCCACCTGCGATCTCCTTCAAGAATGGCTGGGAAAGCAGAAAGGCGCTCAGCACGAAGAAGAGGCTCACGCCCGAGTGTCCGCCACGGATGAACGCGAGAGGCAGCGACGACCAGGTACCAGTGACCTCGGTGGTTCCGAACCGGAGCCAGCCGTCTGCATGGAACAAGAAGACGAGAAGCGCGGCGACCCCTCGCAGCGACTCCAACTCGGCGAAATAGGTCGCAGACGCCCGGATTCCGACGGGGCGAGCGGAGCCTTCCGGGTTTTCACTCGGCAGCGGCATCTGAACTCTTCTCGGAGAGCGGAGCCATGGCTGGACGAGGTGAAGATATCACGCCTGTAGGCAGCGCTCCTACGACATCGCGGGCTTCGCCCTCGGAACCTTCTCCATGAGGGCGGAGGAGGCCTACTGCTTCACGGTGATGGTCTGGCTGTTGGTATACTCGGACAGTCCTTCGGGCGAGTTTTCGACGCCCATTCCCGACTGCTTGTGTCCGCCGAATGGAATGTTGGGCGCGAATTGGTGGATCTCGTTGATCCACACGGTCCCGGTCTCGAGTCGTTCGGCCAGGCTGCGCGCGCGGTCGAGGTCCTTGCCCCAGACCGACCCAGCCAACCCGTAGTCACTGTCGTTCGCGCGGTCGATCACCTCGTCGTCGTCGCTCCACTTGAGGACCGGCAGGATCGGGCCGAAGGGCTCCTCGCGGACCAGGCGGGAGTCGTCCCGTGGATTGTCGACGATCGTGACGGGTACGAAGTATCCGGGCGAGTCGTCGATCTCACCCCCCAATCGAATCGAGGCGCCCGATCGTCGCGTATCGTCGAAGAGGTCTCGGAGCTTCTCGTATTGAGGTCGGTTCTGGATCGGGCCGAGCTGCGTATCGGCTTCCGCGCCATTGCCGACCTTCACCTCCTTCGCGTATGAGACGAGCTCCGTCCCGTCCACCGGGACCCCGGAGCGGTTTGACATAACACCACTACTCGGACGTGATCCGAAAACCCCGCTTCTACTTCCTATCCTCCGGTGGAGAGATCCTCTCACCGATCCTGCGCATCGTCCTGTGGGTGACGGGCGCCCTCGCGGTCGGGTTCGCGATTGCGCGCCCCCTCAACTGGATCGCTCGCCCCGAGGTCGGTTTCGGGCTGGCGACGTTGCTAGGGCTGATCACTCTCATCTGCATCGCCCTCGAGCGCCGAGGGCACCAGACGCGCGCCGGACTCCTCCTGTACTGATCCGGGAGCTGAGCGCGGGGCGACGACTCGCCAGCGGGAGGCCGAGAAGGCTCCTTCCAGCGGCCGCCCAGCAGGTTCGTGCCGTTTGGACCCGCAAGCTCCCTGGTCGCTACGCGCCGGGCTCCGCGTCCCTGGCTCCGGTGCCGCGTCGGGCTTCGTCGAGGTTATGGACCTGAGCAGCACTGTCGGCTTGTCCGCCGAGCGTCACCCCTGCGACCTGCGCGACGCGCTCGAATGAGCCGCGGACCTGATCGACGAAGGCGGG
This sequence comes from Myxococcota bacterium, assembly GCA_046583095.1. GTDB lineage: Bacteria > Myxococcota_A > UBA9160 > UBA9160 > UBA4427 > JAJDAN01. The sequence continues at coordinate 4,632 of JAYGDB010000011.1, forward strand.
CAGGTCCGGCACCACATCGGGATTGGCGTTGAAGCCCCAACAGATCCGACCGTCGTAACTCATGAGTGCGATGCCGAGCCCCATGTTCTCCATCAGAGGGACTTGGGGATAGAGCGCCTCGAGCTTGGCTCCTTGGAGGTAGAGCGGGAACTGCGGGCCGGGTACGTTGGTCACGATGGAGTTGATGGGGCCGCTGACCGCCTGAGCGCCAAGGGAGAGGAGGCTCGAGGGTGCCCACTCGGCCGCCGCCATCATCATCTCGATTCCCAGGGCCTGGTTGCTGGCCTTGAGCTTCTGGGTCGTCTCGTGGATGCGCTTCAGCTGGGAGGCCGGATCCGGGTCGCCAATGGGCAGCGACAGCACCCAGGATGAAACCCGGTTGCCGAGCTCGCCACGCTCCTCTTCCCTGCGCACCGATACAGGTGCCGCGATCTTGAACTCGACCTTCGCGGGGTTCGTGCCGCGCAGAATGAAGAACTCGCGCACGGCGCCCGTGACCACGGTGAGGACCACATCGTTCACCGAGCAATCGAGGCCCCGGCGCACGGCCTTGACCTCATCCAGGTCGAGGGTCAACCAATCAAAGCTGCGATGCGGGCCCAGGGGACCGTTCAGCGGTGTCCTGCTGCTGCTGCGAGCCAGGCCCGCGAGTTCCCACAAGATGCTGGCGCGGGACGAGATGTCGGCCACCATGTCCTCGCTCTCCCGAGCGAACTGGCGTAGCCCCGACACGGCGTTCAGCGGCAGGCTCAGGCGGCGCCACATTTCGTCGCGCACGAGCTCGGCGCGGCTGGGCGCCGGGCGCGGGATGAATCGCGGCCGCGGTCCCAGGTCGCGCTCTTCTGAAGGTGACATCATGATCTGGGCAAGGTCCACGCCCGACGAGCCGTCGATCATGCAGTGGTGGATCTTCGTGATGACCGCGAAACGATCGTTCTCGAGGCCCTCCACGACCCAGAGTTCCCAAAGCGGCCGAGCCCTGTCCAGGGGCTGGGCCATGATGCGCGAAGACAGCTTCTTCAGTTGGCTGTCGGTACCAGGATGGGGGAGCGCCGTGTGGCGCACGTGGTAGTCGATGCTGAAGTGCCGGTCGTCGACCCACACGCCGTGGTTCTCGAGCGGGATGAAGTGAAGCTTCTGGCGATAGCGCGGGATCCGATGGAGGTAGCCCTCGGTGCTGCGCTTCACGCGCTCGAAGTCGATGCCACCGTCCTTGCCGCGCATGGGGCCGGCCTCATAGATCAGGGTGGACGACACATGCATGTGAGACTTCGGGCTCTCGAGGAGCAGGAAGCTGTTGTCCTGTGCAGAGAGACGGTCGTAGTTGTCGCGGGCCATGGGGGGGCTCCAGTGCGTCTTGCCAGCGGCGGGCGCTGGGCGTGACGACGGGGGAATGGAAGGAGGAAATGGCCCGAAGGGCCGTGCAGTGGCGGGAGGGAAGAGCTGCGTGTGTGGCGGTCCCAGCCAAAAGCTGCGGGATTCTACACAGGAGTGACTTCAAGTCAACGCAGCGCTTTGCTCGGCAAGGGAGCGGACTCAGCTGCGGAGTCCCGCCGACCGACGCGAAGCCTCGGGCCCAAGGGTCGGATCGAAGAGTTCCCCTAGGTTCTTGGCTACGGTTCCGGGGCCTTGTCGGTGTTGGCGGAGGACCGAGGTAGGTTCGGCTGGACGCTGGCTGTCAGCAGTTGCGCGCTCTTCATTGAAGCGGGAGACGCCACATGAGCCAAGTTCGCGACTGGGTTTTCGGGGACCGGGAGGTCCTCGTACACGGCACGCTGCACCCCGAGTTCGTGGGTGTCGCCGAGACCTTCTCCCGAATCTTCCGAGGGCACCCGGGCGGCGGCGCCGCCTGCGTCTATCACCGCGGAGAGTGCGTGGCCGACCTGTGGGGCGGTGCTCGCAACCGCGCCGGAGATCCGTGGGAGCGCGACACCATGGCTCCTAGCTTCTCGACTACGAAGGGAATCGCCTCAACGCTCGTCCACATCATGGTCGACCGCGGCTTGCTCCAGTACGACGCTTGCGTTGCGGACTACTGGCCGGAGTTCGCCCAGGCGGGCAAGGACAAGATTACGCTCCGTCAGGTCCTCTCGCACCAGTCGGGCCTCTATCACATACGCCAGATGGTGGACCGCGCCGATCGCATGCTCGACTGGGAGTTCATGATTCACGCCATCGAGGAGGCTCCTCCGATTCATCCACCTGGCGAGCGCACGGGCTACCACGGTCTGACCTACGGATTTCTGGTCGGCGAGATCCTTCAGCGCGTGACGGGTCGTTCGTTTCCCGAGCTCGTCCTCGAGGAACTCGTACGTCCGCTCGCCCTCGACGGGATGTATGTCGGCGCGCCCGAGCATGTGCTCGACCGCGCCGCAGAGCTGATCTGGCCCGGGCAAGGCGCCCTCGACGACTCGCCGCTGCTCGCCGAACAGCTACGCCGTTTCGGTGACTTCGGACGCTCCGCCTCCGAGACGCTCCACAGCGTGTTGCGGCGGGTGGGCTGGGAGTTCGATCTCGGAAGCATCATCGATGCGTTGGCTCCGCGAGGGATCAGCACCTTCGACTTCGCGTCGCGAGAGTCGCTACAGAAGCCGATCCCTGCGGCCAACGGCTTGTTTACGGCTCGCTCCCTCGCGAGGATGTACGCAGCCCTCGCCTGTGGCGGCCGCCTCGACGACACGACTCTGATTTCCCCCGCCACCCTGGCCCAGGCGACCGAGCGCCAGAGTCGGACGCCCGGCCTGGCGGTGCTCCCTTTCGATATGCGCTGGCGGCTCGGCTATCACGGCATCGCGACCACGGCAGGCTTCCCGAAGAATGGTTTCGGCCACTTCGGATTCGGAGGTTCTGGCGGCTGGGCAGATCCGGACCAGGAGCTCTCCGTCGCGCTCATCGTGAACCAGGGCATGGGCACTCCGTTCGGCGATACTCGGACAGCCCGAATCAGCGGGGCGGCACTCCGTTGCCTCAGGGCTCGCGCCCAGAAGGAAGTCCGAATCGCCGGCGACCCGGCACCTAACAAGAAGAAACGGCCGGCAACCGTCGCCGCCTAGGAACTTGCGCGGCCGAGCGCTAGCTCGGCGGCATTGGCGACGATGAGGGGGCCCGTCCACCGGGACCCCGGAGGGGTTTGACAGAACACCACTACTCGGACGTGATCCGAAAACCCCGCTTATACTTCCTATCCTCCGAACGGCGAGCCGCCGAACGTGTTCTAGTGCTTGCTCATCGTCGTTCATGTCACGACGCGTCGACCCGGACGAGTGCGAAACCGCGCGGGGCGGCATACTGAGGGCTCCCCAACCAAGGAGAGCCCCATGCCCGAACTCGTCGCAATGCCCCAGATCACCGCACTCTACGCCGGCCTGCTCGGCCTGATGGCGGTGGTGCTCAGCATCCTCGTCGGCCGGTATCGCACTCCCAGCGCCGACCGCCGCGTCTCCATCGGTGACGGTGGCCGGCCCGAGGTGCTCGTGGCGATGCGGCGCCACGCGAACTTCGTCGAGTACGTCCCGTTGATGCTGATCCTGATCGCACTGCTCGAGCTGAACAAGGTCGACGGGACGGTCATCCACGTCATGGGCGCGACGCTCGTCGGGGTTCGCGCATCCCACGCCTGGGGAATGCAGCCGGACGATGCGCGAGGGATCTTCCGCTTCATCGGCGCGGTCGGCACGACGCTGCTGCTGGTCGTCTCGTCGATCTGGGCGATTGCGGTCTTCTGACGGCACGCCCGGAGTTCCGTTACTTCCCTGTACTTTCCCGGTGGATCACGGATTTTGGGGCGCCAGAGACGAGTTCGCGATTGCTTTCGGGTGACGCAGGACCTGGCCGGCTCGCACTCCCGTGTGTTCTCCGTCGATCAGGCTGACCTGCCCGTTCACCAGGGTTGCCTTGTAGCCCACGGCGCGCTGGATGAAGCGGGGCGCCCCGTTCGGGAAGTCGTGAACCAACTCGGGTTGGCACTCAGCTACGCGGTCCGCGTCGAAGACATTGATGTCGGCGCGCATGCCCGGCGCGAGCACGCCGCGATCGGTCAATCCCATCACTCGTGCGGATGCGGAGGTCATGCGGCGGACGGCTTCACCCATCGAGAAGTGCTGTGCCTCGCGGACCCAGTAGGACAGCATGAAGCTCGCCCAGCCGGCATCCATGATCTGAGACACGTGAGCACCGGCGTCACCGAGACCCGGCAGTACCTTCGGATTGCGGATGAGATTGCCGAGGGCAGGAAGATTCGCGCTGAACAATCGCAGCGTGAACAAGCCTCGCCCGCCGCTTTCACGCGACAGTCGCAAGAAGGTTTCGGACCAGTGCTCCTTGGCCTTGCGAGCCATGGCGGCCACGTTGTCGCCCCGAGGCATCGTGTACTCCGGAGCCGGGCCATTGCCCATGTAGTACAAGCGACGCATCAACAAGGAGAACCTGCGCTGCTTCCGTGCCTCGTCAATGAGACCGGCACACGTTTCGGGGTCACGAATTGCCTTCAGGCGGCCCTCGAAGTCCAGGGACCTCAGGGTTTCCCATTGGGCCCCCTTTACCGGCGGCAAGTTCGATTGCATTCCCAGCACGAAACCGGAGCCCCGGACGTGGGTACACATGGTGACGTCGAGTCCCTCGGGATTCGCGCGGTCGAGCAACTTGCTGAAGAAGCGGCCGGCAAGAGGCGTCGGGCCGAACGTGCCGAAGCTGAACAATGCGCGCGCGTTCGTCGCTGCAGCCAGCTCGCGCATTTTCTTCGGCGGGATCCCCACCGCCTGGAGCAGCGCGCCACGCGCCGCGACAACGCGACCGATCTCCTCGAGTTCATCTCGCTTTGCGAACGTGCCGGGAATCGACTCTCCGTCTGGCCCCTTGTGGGGCTTGAAGCGATTGGTCGAAAATCCGATGGCACCCGCGTCGATGGACTGCGCGACTACGTCGGCCATCTGTTTTCGCTCGGCGGCGGTTGGCTGTCCTTTTACGGCTCGGTCACCCATCACGTAGTAACGGACCGCCGAGTGCCCCACCAACCCGGCCACGTTGATCGCGGGGGCCAGGCGCTCGAGCGCATCGAGATAGCCGCCGTAGTCCTCCCAATCCCACGGCAGCCCGCCGAGAATCGCCTCCTTCGGGATGTCCTCGACGGTCTCCATCATGCCCGCCAGGGTTTCCCGGTCGCCAGGTCGGCAAGGGGCAAACGTGACACCGCAATTTCCCATCATCGCCGTCGTGACTCCGTGCCAGCTAACCGGGGTCAACAGCGGGTCCCAACCAATCTGAGCGTCGAAATGCGTATGGACATCGATAAAGCCAGGTGTGACGGTCATGCCGCGCGCGTCGATCTCACGCTTGGCCGAGCCGTCTACGCTACCCACATCCGTGATGATGCCGTCGCTGATAGCGACATCGCCGGGGGAGGGCCCCTGGCCCGTTCCGTCGACGAGTTGTCCGCCTCGAATCACAATGTCATGAGCCATTTCGAGTCTCCTGTGTCAGATTGCTCGCAGTCGCTGCGAGAACTTGCTCAGCTCGGCGGGTCGATCCAGATCGGTGATGACCAGGCTCTCTCGCGAATGGTCGCGGGTACGCTCGGATCCGGCGGGGTGCCCAGGCGGATGGCGTCGTAGGTCGACCAGCGACACGTCGGATTCTGGATGGCCCTGACGTAGTAGAAGGCGCCCTGGCTCGCATCGAAGTCATCGTCCTGCCAGGCTGCCATCAGCTGGCCCGCCCCCGTCTCGCCCAGTGTTTCGCAGGTTGTGGTGTCGACGGCGGCTCCGTTGTCGGGGCAGCGAAGCCCGTCCGGGTCGACCTCGAGGCCGTCCGAACAGACGACGTCGTGAACCTTCTCGTGGGTCTTCCCTTCCGCGTCGAGCCACCCCTTGACCACCTGGATGCGCTGGAGCGGAGCGCTCATCAAATCGGCGAGCGCCCAGACGAAGAAGGTCGGACTCTCAACCTTCCCTTCCTCCGGCCGAAGCACCGCTCCCATCGGAACTCCGCCAGCGGTGGCGACCGTGACAGGATCTCGGTCGTCGGCGATGGCCGGGTCGAAGCCCCAGCCCGCGAAGAAGCGCAGCAGGATGCGCGGGCCCGACGTCGCATAGGCCTCCCGCCGCTTCATTGCGGCGAAGATCGCGTCGCGCGTGTTCTCCTCGGCCCACACGGCAGCCAGGCCACCCGAGGTGAACTGCAGCGGCGTCTGATGCTTCTCGGCACCGTCTCGAACCCGGACGCGTCGGCTCGCGGGGGAGGTGACCGCCCCGAGCTTGCCGGTGTAATCCCACTCCTCAGCATCACCGGGGTTCGCGTTGTGGCTGTCCGTGGCCGCGACGAAGCCAAAGGCGAAGGGATTGAAGCCGAGCTCCCGACCGAGCTGCATCCCGATCTTGAGCCCCTGCCGCGCAAAGGAGGTCTGGAAGGCGCAATCGCCCTCTTGCCCGGGCTCGCATGGCGCAAGCACCTGACCGAATGCACACTCCTCGTCCGTTGCGCCGACGCCCAGCGCGCACTCCGAGGCGCCCTTTACCTGGTACATCTCGGCCAAGGGTTCGCGCCGCATCCGCAAGCGCCAGCCTTCCTCGTCGTAGGTCCCGCCATCCCAGGTGTGTCGGCTGTAGAACAGACCCCAGCCCTTGTTCATGTTGTGCGGGATCGTCAGGAAGTCGCAGTCGCCAGTGCAGGTCTCTTCCAGGCCCCGCCATAGCTCGATGGCGTTGGGCACGTCGAATGAGGAGATCGCCTGCGCGGGGAGGTCTTCGCCGTTGAAGATGACGTTGCGGTGGTGCTTGCCGTTCGGCAACGACGGCGAGAACTCATACGCGGCAAAGGTCGTCAGCACACCGGGCTCGTTGTAGCGATCGGCCAGCTCGATGTAGCGCGCCCAATCCGACTTGCCGTCTCGCAGGCAACGTTCGACGCCGCCCTCGCCGCGGCTACAGATCGGGATGTTCCCACGCTGCGAAGGGATTCGGGAGCGGTTGCGGTAGACCCCGGCCGGCACCGAGGGGTCGGGGGCGATTTCCGTGTTGCGTGCGCGGCTCTGCAGGAAGAAGAAGGTCGCGATGCCTGGGGTATCCAGGAACCAACAGTTCACTCGCTCGATCCACGTTAGGTCGGGCTCGTCACAGCGCGTGCGCCAGCCGAAGCCCTCGGCGTGATCCGTGATGGCCACGAAGTCGAGGGGCCGCGAGAGCTGCATGAGTTCGCCGCCCGCGCTCCGGAGCGGCTCGCCCTTGGCGAAGCGATAGGCGTCCTCGGGGGTTGCGGTCGTGCCGAAGAGGACCGCGTCCAGGCTCTCGGTGGTGTGAACGTGCAGTTCGCCCCAGTACGCGTTCTTGAGCGGGTCGAAGGGCTGAGGTTCCAGTGCGCGCGGTGCCGGGAGCTTCACCCGGCTGTCGTCCTGCTGGGCATAGGCTTCCGGCGCGGTGGCCGGCACGGTCTCCTGCCGAAACTGGTACAGAAGGGTTCCGACGGTGCCGGCCACCAGGGCTACAGCCAGCACCACCAGGACGACGAGGCCGAGCAGGACCTTCTTCAGCATACGCCCGAGGCTCCTTGACTCTCTAGAGTGAGAGTGAGACTCTCATGTCTCGATTGAGAGTGCAACTCTCGAGGTCGGAGAGAGTGATGACTGGTCCTGTCGCCAGCGAGGCCCGCAGTGCCGCGCGACGTCCCGCAGTCGCGGAACGGCGAATGCTTGCGCTCGACGCCTTCCTCGACCTCCTCCTCGAAGGGCATCTGCCACCGACATCCGAACAGGTCGCCGACCGCGCCGGGATCTCGATGGCCACACTGTTTCGCTACTTCGACACCCTCGACGAGCTGAAACGAGATGCAGCTGCCCGGATCTTGCAGCGCTTTTCCCACCTCTACCAGCTGCCCGACATCGGCGCCGGCCCCCGTGACGAGCGCATCGACCGCTTCGTCGCCATCCGCGTCGACCTGTGGGAGATGATCCATCCCCTGGCCAAGCTCACCCGGAGCAATGCGCTCCGGGATCCTGGAGCGGCTGAGACGGTTGAGTCTGGACGAGTGGCCATGGCCGACCAGATTCGCCTGCACTTCGGCGTCGAGCTTCGGGCACTGACCTTCGCGCAGCGCGAGAACGCGGTGGCCACCATCGCCAGCCTCACCTCGGTCGAATCGTGGGAGCAGTTCCGCCACACCCACGGTCGCAGTGCGGCGCAAACTCGCCGAGCCTGGTCGCACGCGATCGATCGGATCCTGGAAGCTCGCGGTCCTTCGAGCGCCAGCTCGTGATGAAGCCCGTCCCCGGCAACACGCTCATTCGCGGCGGTGCGAAATCGTGAGCGCCGAGATCCGGTCGGAGCGGATCCACGCCAACGGGCTCGACTTCCACGTGAACACGTGCGGCGAAGGCGACCGCCTGGCGCTTTGCCTCCACGGCTTTCCCGAGATCGGGTACTCGTGGCGACATCAACTTCCGCTGCTGGCGTCCCTCGGCTACCGGGCCTGGGCACCCGACCTGCGCGGCTACGGCGCGAGCGACCGGCCCGAGGGCATCGAAAGCTATGCGATCGAGCACCTCGTCGACGATGTCGGCGCGCTCATCGACGCATCGGGTGCGAAAGAGACGCTCCTGATTGCGCACGACTGGGGCGTGATGATCGCCTGGCAGTTCGCATCGCATCGGGTGCGCCCGCTAGACCGCCTGGTGATCTTCAACGGCCCGCCCCCGGGCACCGGAGAGCGCACGGGCCGAATGACGCTGCGCCAACTAAAGCGCTTCTTCTACGTGATCTTCTTCCAGCTGCCCGGCCTGCCCGAGCGCGTCCTCGCAGCGCGCGACTATCAGGCGATCGAGGGGATGTTCAGGGGCCGCATGGCGGGGCGGCCCGAACGCTTCAGTGACGAGGACATTCGCATCTATAAGGAGGCGATGGCGCGCCCCGGCGCCCTGACGGCCGGCATCAACTACTACCGCGGGCTCCTTCGCGGAGGGGGCGCGAAACGTATGGCTGCACGCGGCTTCCCCGTGGTCGAGACGCCCACTCTGATGATCTGGGGCGAAGACGACAAGGTCCTGCTTCCGTCGAGCATCGACGGTGCGGGAGAATTCGTGAAGGACCTGACGTTGCGCTTCCTCCCCGGCGTCGGCCACTGGGTCCAGCAGGAAGCGCCCGAGGAGGTCAACGGGATGCTCTCCGCATGGCTCGGTGGCCAGCCGGTCCCGGGTTCTGGGACCGTCAGTCCCGGATACGACGGCGATTAGCTCGGCCAGCCTAACGACCTTCTCACTCAAATTGCCTCGGAGATACCCATGAGTCTCATCCTCACCCTGATCGCCGTCCTCATCGCCGTCGTTCTCCTCGCCGCCGTCGCCCAGGAGTGGCGCTACCACCGCAAGCGCCGCGATATCGTGATGGACAAGCAGCCCCTCTTCCACAATGCGAAGGCGCTGCACGTCATCACTGCACTCAAACTCGGCCCCGATCAAGCGCTGCTCCCCGGCGTAAGAGCCTTCGTCGACGGCCTCGAGGCTGCCGGGGCCCT
>JAYGDB010000023.1:0-9569 GCA_046583095.1 Myxococcota bacterium
CTGGAGAACTCGCGGCGGCGGAGCGGCACACCCGCGCACGTGCTTTCGGATCTGGCGCTGCTCGAGCTGCTGCAATTCGAGTTGGCCGAGGATGAGTTGGCCCCGGACGCGCAGCGACTGCTGACCGAATCTCTCGAAGCCCTGGAGGCCGGCCTCGCGAAGGCACCCGCGGGCAGCAATGGTTGGGCGCGGCTCGCGTATGCCCGCTACATGCGCTCGGGGCTCACCGAAGGCGCTCGCGATGCGCTCGAGATGTCGCTCCTCACGGGAGGCATCGACCTTTCGCTGCTCTCGTTTCGGCTCCACCTGATCCTGAGCGAGTGGGACGCACTCGGGCCCGAGTTCCAGCACGCGGCGCGCGGCGAGATCCTGGCGCTCACCCGGCACGGACGCCGGGGCTACGACGCGCTGGTGGAGATCTACCTGTCGTCGGGCCGCGGCGAAGTCATCGACACGGTGTTAACCGAAGCGCCCACCCAGCAAGCGCGGTTTACCCGCCGGCTCGAGGCCAGGCTCCGAATCGACTGAGAGGCAGCCGGCTCGGGTCGGCTGGTTCTTGCGGGAGCGGTCCAGCTGGAGGCCCCGTCTGAGCGGTGGAGCCCGCGCCGCAGAAGCGCTTTTTCTACCTACACAGAATATCGCGTTGCGGTCAGTGCAGACTCGCGGATTGGCTACACAGTCCTCGGTCTCAGACTCCTCCACCCCCTCCAGACGAAGCCGGACGCGGATCGGCAGCAGGATGCCTCAGAGGTCTATGTCCGACGAGAACGCAGACAAGCATCGGGGTCGCCCGGCCACCTTGAGCCGCGCGAGCATCCTCGAAATTGCCGCGGAGATCCCGCTGGAAGAATTCAGCCTGCGCGGGGTCGCGGAGCGTCTGGGCGTCTCGCCGCAGTCTATTTACTACTACTTCGACAGCAAGAACGCGCTGCTCGGTGCGCTCGCAGAGGAGAGCATCGCGCTGCTTCCCAACGTGGAGGCGCACGACTGGCAGAGCTACTTGCGGCAGAGTCTGCTCGGCTACCGCAGCTGGCTGTTGCGTTCCGGGAGCCCAGCCCTGGTGCCGGAAATCAACTCGAGCTGGGCGCGCTTCAACGACGAGACGAGCGAAGCCATCTTGATCCGCATGGAGGCCTTCGTCGACTTCTTCGTACGAGCGGGCTTCACTCCCCTCCAGGCGGTCGAGGTGTGGAACCTCGGGACGACCCTCGTGACGCGCTCGCTCATCACCCGGCTCGGCGATCAGGAGGTCGAGCACCACTGGCGTGCGCTGCAAGGCGACGTCGAGAGCATGGGGGGGGAGCGCTTCCCGATGCTGAGCGGGGTGCTGTCCGAAAAGCCGCCTCCGGTGGAAGAGATGTTCGAGCGTATCGTGGAGATCGCAGTCGAGGGCGTCGCCGCCGTCTACGGAGTCGAGTGACCTCGAAGCGGGGACGCTCTTGCCTTCGCGTCTTGGCTCCCGCGGGAAGGTGCTCCGGGCTCTGCCACTCGAAACTGTAGAGGCGAGACTGTCCCTGCTTGCTTAGCGCTTCGTGGCTTCTCCACATATGAGTTCAAGGAATCGGATTCAGCTCTTTTTAGTGTCACGTCTGGTCATTGCGGGTCTTACAATGGGGCAGCCTCTTTCGGATCGGCAGAAGGAAACTTTCTGACCGGGAGCCTCCCATGCTGAAGCATCTGTCGGTTCTGGCCTGTGTTGCGTTGCTCGTCACGTGGGTTCTGCTGGAAGCCCCGCCCTTGCAGCGCACGGAAACGCAGGGGAGTGCCACGACTGAGGAGCGGGCGCCCGCGCAGATCGACTGTGCGGCGCCGGGAGCGTTGGCTCGCACGGCGAACTGCGCACCTGCCATTGAGAATCTGACCGACGCCAGTGGCTACACGGGTTCGCCGAGTCCCAGTGGCAGCTTCGATCCGCGCGAGAACGTCGCCGAGTGGAAGCAGGCGACCAGCGACTCGCGCGGTCGGGTGCAGGGCGGGTCGTTCCGCGACTCCCGGGAGGAACTCGCGGCGCCGAAGGCGGGCAACCCCGCGGTGGGGCAGGTCGACTTCCAGCGGAGCCCGGCGATCAGCCACACGCGCGGTCGGGTGCGCGGCGAGTCATCCACCCACTCTCCGGACGAGCGCGGTGTGTCGAAGCGGCGGAACACTCGGGTGACCGAGGTCGACCCGGGGCCGGACGAGGCGATCCCCGACTCCCCCGGCTCCCCGGACGAACTGGCGTTGTTGCCGGCGGCTGACACTCCGGTCCAGGAGGTCGACCCGGGTGGGATTGGCGCTGCGAAGATGGTCGCCGCTCCGGAGGATTACGGAATCGAGGCGATCTCCGGCATTCTTCCGCTGGATCATCAGCTGGGCGACTACGTCACCGGTGCGGACGGCTCGGGCGACTGGAGCGGTGTGGGCTACGGCTCGCAGACACCGAGCGGGATCTACCTGGCCGCGGCGAACCAACTGGCCGATGCGTTGGTCGGGGCGCCACGCGATGGCTCCTGGGTGAGCGAGTCGGGCAACCAGGGCGGTGCATGGGATGGCAACGGAATCATCTGGGATCTGAGCCTTCGCTCGGAGTTCGTGGATGTATTCCCGTTCACCGACGAGGCAGGTGCGGCTGCCGGGGTGTTCCTTTCGGCGACGGGCTTCCGGGTGTGGGGTTCGAACGACCTCTCGACATGGGAAGAAGCCGATCTGGACACGGTCTGGGAGCAGGGGTACCGCGCGGACGCGGTGTACGACGACTACACGTCGGGTTGGTCGTGGCCCTCGGCATACCGTTATGTGGGGATCGTGGCGGGCAATCCGCAAACGGCCACGCTGGCACCGGAGGCGAAGATCGATGCGGTGGCTGTTCCGCTGAATCTGGTGCCGGTGAATGATTTCGAACTCGATGCGAGCACGAACGTCCCGTACAACCTGTTCGGGAGTGTGACGTCGGCGATTTCGAACACGCAGTCGATCGAGATCCCGGTGGATGCTGCGAACGTATTGTTGGGTCGCACGGAGCCGTTCCAGATCGTGTTGAGCCTGAGCGGGGGTCTCTTGGCGGCACCGTTGCCGAAGGTGGGGCCTTCGGGTTCGGGAGCGGATGTCGAGTTGGGCACCGCATTCGGAGCGGAGACGGCTTCGGAATGGACGATCGAGCACACGGGGGGCGACGTCGGCGGGACGGAGTTGTTCTTCACGGTGAGTCCGGCGCCGGCCTCGCTGCCGGTCGTAGAGGGGACGGCATTCCAGTTGGCGTCGCAGTCGATTCGCGTGGAGGCATTGGACACCTGGCTCGCCGAGCCGGGTCGTGGGCTTCGGCTGAATATCGAATACGAGCAGGTGTTGAGCCGTCTTCCGCTGGACTACTTCGGCACGGTGAAGGTCCTGCAGACGGTGTCGGGGGTGCAGACGCAGGGGAGTCACAGCGTGACGGACGTTGCGGGGAACGCGGGCCCGGTGGGGCGCTTGTTCTATGCCTCGAACCCGATCCGGGTGACGCCCGAGGCGGCGTGTTCGGGTTTCCCGGATGGGATGGGTTTCCTCCCGAGCCGCAACTGCGATGCCTCGGACAACTTCCAGCTGGATGTGCAGGAGGACCGGATCCGAATGGTGGTGGAGGGTACGGGGCTCGGGGACTTCCTGGGGCAACCGGGGAGCGGCATCTCGGTCCACCGGGACGGGATCTGCGATCCGAGTACCGAGTTGGCATTCACGGACGAGATGATCCCGGTGGCGTACTCGACGCAGGCGTTGCTGGACTTTCCGGTACAGGATGCGTTGGAGACGGAGTTCATCGTTTGTCTGGAGAGCGGCGATCTGACGATGCTTCCCCCGCAGGAGATCGGGATTGCTTCCTACGTGGACTTCGGTTCGATCCTGCTGCTTCCGAGCGAGGTGGCGACGGCGCGGTTCAGCATCATTCCGCGTTGCTTTGGGGATCTGAACGGGGACTACCGGGTGAACAACGCGGATGCATTGCTGTTACGGGGTTGTTTCCCGTGTTCGGGTCCGGATTGTGATCACCTCTGCGATTACAACTTCGACGGCCTGGTGAACAACACGGACGTGCTGGCGTTCCGTTCGAATTTCGGCGCCACCTGCGAAGAACCACCGGATTCGAGCTATCCGTACCTGGCGGGGCACCTGATGTTGTTCGGGGCCCCGGCGCCGGCAATCGTGATGGCTTCGGTGTCGGTGTCGTCCCTGTTGATCCTGCTGCAGCTGCTACCCGCGCGTTTGCGACGGCGCTGAGAGTCGGGGCAGGCAGGCGGAGAGCGCGACCAGCAACACGAAGACGATCCACACCCAGTCCTTCAGGAAGGTGAGGTCGAGGGCGCCCATCACGAGAAACGCGCCCCAGGATGCGGCCAGTGCCGCGGCAAGGTTGCGCGAGAGGGGCGTGAACGCCTTACGCCACGCGGAGACGACGCGGCGCAGCGATAGCGCAACCAGCCCGAGGAAACTCCCCAGCCCGAGCAGGCCTCGCTCGGCCAGGGCCTCTAGGTAGAGGCTGTGGACCCAGGGGATGTAGCCGCGCTCGGGAACGTAGCCACTGGGCAGATCGGCCTGTACGACGAACGAAGGGTAGAGCCGGTCGAAGAGAAAGGGCCCCGTGCCGAGGAGAGGGGCCTCCCGAAACATTTCGACCGCCGAGAGCCAGAGTCCGATGCGTCCGTCGCGCTGGAGTACCGCCGGGTCGAGCAGGCGAGACACGGCGCTCTGCGGATCGAGGATTGCGACGAGGCCTGCGGCAACCACGGCAAGTACCGCAAGTGCGAGCCAGGCGCGCCGGTTCTTCGACGCGAAAAGCAAGACGCCGATGACGACGGCGAGGCCGAGCAGCGCGTTGCGGCTCCGGCTCAGGCCCACCGTGACTACGCCAAACGCAATCGCCAGGCCCGCCGCGGGTCCATGCCAGCGTCTCCTTCCTTCGGCGACGGCCAGCGCCGCGAGTGGGAGGAGGATCGGGATCATGGCCAGGTCGTTCGGGTGCGGCAGGCCGCCCCGGACACGCTCGGCGTACAGGGCCTGGCCGGAGATCAAGGTTTCCCCGGTGAAGGCCTGATAGGCGCCGTTGATGCCGAGCACTCCGATCACGGTCAGCAGCACGAAGGAGAGGCGACGCAGTGACGCCCAGGAACCGACGGCGACCTGGATCGCCAGAAAGAAGAGCAGGGCGATCGGCAGGAAGTAGGCGCGCCCGGCACTCAGGGCTCGCTGTTCCGAGGCGAAGATCGAGACCGCAAACGAAGCGAAGAACAACAGTGTCGGGGCGAGCAATTCGAAACGCGGCACGGCCCCCGGTCGTCTGAAGCCGGCCCACCCAACGAGCAGTAGCCCGCCCAGGATGGCCGCGAGCGGCACTGCCTGAAACAGCGTCGGCAGGTGCGGGCCGAAGGGGAACTGGACGAGGTAGCCCAGGATTCCGGCCTCGACACAGCTTCGAGCGCGCTGCTCGAGGCGGCCTGCCTCTACTCGAATGTCGGGTGTGTCGTCCACGATCTGGCCGGTCCCCGGAGGCCGTCGGGCCCCGCGGAGAGGAGTCTACTGGCGTCGGGACCTCGAGAGTACGAGCAAGCCCATCAGGAAGAGTGCCGAGGTGCTCGGTTCCGGCACGGAGACGGAGATGCTGCCGGCTCCAAAGAAACTCGCGCTCGTGTCGAGGGTTGCGGTGTCGAACAGAACGTTGTCGCCGATTCCCGTGAAGTAGCCGAGCGTGAGGTCGTGAACGCCCGGGGACAGGCCCTGGAAGTCGATCGTTGCGACCAGGATGTCGTCACCCGACGGCCCGCTCGCCAGGAAGAAGCGGTTGGATGTCATCCCTACGCGGCCCATGGTGTTGAGGGAGGCATCGAAGCCGGTCGATTGCCAGAGCGGCCCGAGCGCCAGATTGCTCGGCGAGAGGCCGAGGGAATCGAATGTGAGATCGAACCCGAAACCGAACATTCCATTCGAATCGGTCCCGGCTGGGATCCCAGAGGCCAGGACGGAGACGGTGACACTTTCTCCCAGTCCGATGTTTGCGTTGGCACCACCGCCCTCGATGTTCAGGTGCATCATGGGGACTGCGAGAGCCTGGGGGACGGCAAGCAGGAGGATGAAGTTCAGCGTTGCAGCTTGAACGACTTGCTTGATCATTTGAGAGGTTCTCCAGGCCTGGCTGTCTGTGAGTTCGATCCGTGGATGGGGGGGCAGGCCTTCCCGAGATGGAAGTGGACGATTTCTCGTCGGGGTGTCAGGGAAAGCGCGAACAGACAGGGCGTGGATGTACTTGGTGTCGCGAGGACGTTTGTGGCAAAAAAGCCTTGTGTTACCGGGGTAGAAATCTCGCCCTTCGTCCCCCCTTGGGGCTCGGGCGAGGGCAGGCGTACACTGAATGGTGTTCAGAGTAGATCCCGGAAGCCTTCGGAATCGCAGTCTGTTCTCGAGCGGCTGAGCCGAGAGGCACTTTGAGCCGCGAATCCGCTCCATCCGGTAGAATCGAAGGGATGCCTCACTGCGCGAACCCGCCGATCCTGCTTCGCGATGTGATCCCCGACGTCAGCGCGGTCGTCGAGATCCTCGAAGGCAATGCGCCCTACACGCCGCTTGGGGGCTGGTTTCGGCCCGGTCAGGACGAGGAGGTGGCGAACAGTCCCCAGTGGTTCCAGAACGACTGGGTGCACGCGGATCTCGCGGTGCAGGGCTCGGGGCTCTTCCTGTGGCACAAGGAGGTGACGGAGGCCGCTCGGCGCTTCTACGACTCGGAGATCGTCGTCCCCCATACCCTGTATGTGAATCTGATGGCGGGCATCGAGGAGAGCGGTCCGGCGCACACCGACAATCCGGTCTTCCAGGGACGGAACCGCACGAATACGCCCATGGGGCTGCTTCGCACGATGTTCTGGTCGGGGCTCTTCGAGCGCTGGGCAATCCGGCAGGCCACCTCGATCTGGTGGATGAACGACGTCGAGGGCGGCGGTCTTCGCTACTGGCCCGATGGACCCGACAAGCCACCCCACCGGTACGTCGGCGCGATGGCGAACACCGCACTCGTCGGTGACAACCACGGGATGTTCCATCAGGTAGAGCCGGTGGGGCCCTTCGATGGGGGAACACGGCTCGTGACAAGCCGTGCCGAGCTCGCTCCCGCGCGCGACGGCAGCGGCGACTGGACGGTGACCGACCGCGGCGAGGTGCGCTTTCGCGCGCCGCTCGAAACCTTCCGGATCAGCGTCCTCTGGAAGGCGCACATCTACCGCACCGAAGAGGAGCGCCAGCTCCTCGAGGCCGAACCGCTCTCTCTCGAAGATGTGTCACGAATCTTCGCCGAAGATCTCTCCGCGAAAGGGTCCGACGTCCGCCTCGATCTCAGCCGCATCGACGACCCGTCTCAGCAGCATGCCCTCGCAGGGGCCTATCCCGAGGCGACCCCCGTCGACGCCGGCCGATCGGTATTCGACGCCTAGCGTACGGGAAACCGACCCGACACCCGGTGTCCGGCAGGCTCGGCGGACGGGCTCATCCGAGTTCGTTCGTCATCTCGCGCAGCGCCGTCTCAGACCGACAGCACCGTCACGCAGCTCACGCCGGGAAAGCCGTAGACGTGGGTGAAGCCGGTCTTGGGCTTGCCGGGCACCTGGTGGCGACCCGCGCGCCCGCGCAGTTGTGTGCACACCTCGTGGACCTGGCGCAGGCCCGAGGCGCCGATGGGTTCGCCGTTGGCGAGTAGGCCGCCATCGGTATTGACCGGAATCCTGCCGTCGAGTGCGGTTTCTCCATCGCGCACCAGCGCTTCCTGCTCGCCGTCCTTGCAGAAGCCGCACTCGGCCAGGTGCATGATCTCGTGTCCCACCTCGGTGTCCTGCACCTGTGCGACGTCGATGTCCTCGGGTCCCACCCCCGCCATCTCGAAAGCCGCCTGCGAGGCCTGCACGCTGGGGCTCGGCGCGGACTTCACGGGCATCGACGGGCTCAGCGTTTCGAAGGATCCGTAGAGCCGGGTGCGGAAGACGTCGGCGCGCAGCTGGACCGGCGACGACGTGTAGCGGCGCGCGACATCCGCGCGGCACAGCACCACCGCTGCGGCGCCTTCGCTGGGAGAGCAGAAGTGAAACTTGCGGAGCGGGTCGCAGACCATCGCCGAGTTGGCGATCTCGTCATAGGGGATCGCCTTACGGCGCCAGGCGTGGTCGGTGAGCGACCCGTTGTGGAAGGCCTTGACCGCGGTGCGGTGGAGGCAGTCTTCGGTGATGCCGTGGTCGTGCATGTAGCGGAGCGTCTTCATCGCGAAGTACTGGGGATTCATCGCCAGGCCCGTCTCCCCGTACCACTGGCCGAGCCCGATGCTCTCCAGGGTGTCGCCCACCGAGAACGCGCCGCGCGGGTGCTTGTCCATGCCGATCGCGATGGCGATGTCGCCGGCGCCGGCCGTGATCGCATTGGCGGCCGAGAGCAGCAGGTTGCCGCCCGTCGCACAGCCGTTGTAGAGGGTGGTGAAGGGAATCCCGGTGAGCCCCATGTGGCGGATCATCGTGTCGGGCTGCAGCACCTCGAGGCTCCCCGCGAAGGCCAACTGCACGTCTGCCCAGCCGAGCCCCGCGTCGTCGAGCGCGGCCCGGGCGGCGGTGACTCCCATCTCGATCGGGGTGACGCCGTCGTGTCGACCGAAGGGCTGAAGGCCTGTTCCGAGAATGGCCAGATCCATGGGTGCGTTTTCCTCTTGCTCTAGGGGATAGGGCGGCGGGTCGTCTAGTCGGCGGCGACGGGAGCGAACGCGAAGGTCACGATGTCGCGTCCCTCGTCATCGACCGCAAAAGGTTCGATCGCGAGTTCCATTTCCATCCCGATGGAGAGCCGGCTGGCATCGCTTTCCGTGAGG
Source organism: Myxococcota bacterium (assembly GCA_046583095.1). GTDB lineage: Bacteria > Myxococcota_A > UBA9160 > UBA9160 > UBA4427 > JAJDAN01. The sequence continues at coordinate 8,843 of JAYGDB010000023.1, forward strand.
CGCGATTCCACCCGCACACCCTCGGGCAACTCGATGTAGCCCACCGCGAAGGGGACGAAATTTTCGGTGTCGCCCGCATAGGGGACCGGCGGGGGGAAGCGCTGGATCGTCCAGGTGTAGAGCGTGCCGCGCGGGCTCAGCTCGACTTCGTCGCAACCCTGGGCGGTGCACGAGGGACAGCCCTGCTGGGCCGGGAAGGTGGTTTCGCCGCAGGCGCCGCAACGGCTGCCGCGCAGCCGCGGCGACTCCAGAGAGCCGGCAAATAGTCCCGCGTCGATCGGAACGCGGCCGGTAGGGGGTGTGCTCATTGCTGGGGGCTCCTACGCTCGTCCACTCAACAGGTAGCCACTGCCCGACGCCGCGGCAAACCCGGTGGTGGCTTCCTCTTTCGCCGAGACCGGGCGTCGCCGAGCACCGATGAGATGAAGGTTCACAGCTTCGCGCCGATCGCCGATGCGTCGGCCCGCGTCCTGATCCTTGGCAGCATGCCGGGCCGGGCATCGCTGCGCGCGAACCAGTACTACGCCCATCCGAGGAACAGCTTCTGGAGGCTCATGGACGAGGTCGTTGGCATCGAGGCTGCCGACCCGTACCTGGAGCGAACCGAGAGTCTCTGCGGGCAGCGGATCGCACTCTGGGACGTGCTCAAGTCGTGCACGCGAACGAGCAGCCTGGATAGCGACATCGTCGAGTCTTCGATCGTGGTGAATGACTTCGGCGACTTCTT
>JAYGDB010000171.1:0-12223 GCA_046583095.1 Myxococcota bacterium
GTTGGGCCGCTTGATGACTCGGCAGGAGTTGCTGCGCGGCCTCCGCACGCGGCTGTTTCTCACCCGAGCGCGGAGCGAGAATCCGGCCATCGCGGACGAGAAGATCGAAGCGCCGCTGGTGATCACCGGCCCGCCGCGCTCGGGCACGTCCATCCTGTTCGAGTTGCTCGCCCTCGATCCGAACGCGCGCGCCCCGCTCAGCTGGGAGGTGCTGCACCCGGTGCCCTGGGGCGGTGAAAGCGCTGCTGCGCTCCAGGCCATGGCCGAATGCGAGCAGGAGTTCTGGGCCGATGTGCAGCCGGAGTTCGCGACGATCCACGAACTGCGTGCGGATCTGCCGGTCGAGTGCGTGACCCTCACGCTGCCGAGTTTCACGGGCGGTCACTGGGGGATGATCGCCGACATGCCGAACTGGGTACCCGACTATCCCGCTTCGATGGACTACCACCGCGCCCTGCTACAGACGCTGCAGTGCGGCGGCCGGCCGCGCAACTGGGTGCTCAAGACGCCGCTGTATCTCATCTTCATCGACCTGCTCTTCGCCACCTATCCCGATGCCTGGGTGGTGCACACCCATCGTGACCCGCTGAAGACGGAGCCCTCGGGCCTCAGTACGCTCGCCACCGTGCGCTGGGAGCGCAGCGACGAAGTCGATCTGCCGGAAGCCGGCAGTGTGGGCATGGGCGACATGATGATGCTGTTGGCGCAGCGGCGCGCGGCGGGCGAACTCCCGGATCGCATCGTCGATTCGCACTTCAGCGAGCTGGTGAGCGACCCGGTTTCCGCAGTGGAGAAGCTCTACGGCCAGATGGACCGGCCATTGCTCGCCGAGCACGCCGACGCGATCCGCCGCTACGTCGACGAGAAGCCGAAAGGCAAGTTCGGTAAGCACAAGTACTCGGCCGAGGAGTGGGGTTTCGATCCCGTGGAGCTACGCGAGAAGATGCGGCCGTATACCGATCACTACGGCGTCACACTCGAGGGCTAGCACCGGCCTCGTGTTCGGGTAGGCAGGACCCAACGCCGAGAGATGTGGACTGGACGCGAGCGCAGCGACTTGCGACGCTCCCGGTCCTCGAATTGCCGCCGCCTTCTCGAAGGGTAGGTGGCCGCGAGTGGAGGAAACATGGCGCAGCCTGACGCATCCCTCGAAACATTCCGGACGGAGCTCCTCGACTGGCTGGAGGCGAACTGCCCGGCCTCGCTGCGGCCTGGCGAAACGCCGACGCAGGAGGATCGCGACGCCTGGCAGCAGACCTACACGGGTAAGGGCTACACGACACCGACCTGGTCCCGCGAGTACGGAGGCGGAGGCCTGTCGAAGTCCGAAGCGCAGGTGCTGACGGAAGAGGTGGGACACATCGCGACCTGGGTGCCGGTAGCCAGCTTCTTCGGTACGTCGATGCTCGGCCCGGTTCTGCTCGAGTTCGCCAACGAGGAGCAGAAGAAGGAGCATCTCTCGAAGATCACGAGTTGCGAGATCCAGTGGTGCCAGGGGTACAGCGAGCCCGGTGCGGGCTCGGACCTCGCGAGTCTCCAGACCCGTGCCGTGCTCGAGGGGGATCACTACACGATCAACGGTTCCAAGATCTGGACGACCGGCGCGCAGCGCGCGGACTGGATCTTCTGCCTCACGCGCACCGATCCGGATGTGCCCAAGCACGACGGCATCAGCTTCATCCTCTTCGACTTGCACCAGCCGGGCGTGACGATCTCTCCGATTCAGCTGATCAGCGGCGCCTCCGAGTTCTGCCAGGTCTTCTTCGAGAATGTGCGGGCGGAAGCCCGCAACCTCGTCGGCCCGCTGAACGGGGGATGGACCATCGCGAAGCGTCTGCTCCAGCACGAGCGGGCGATGCTCTCCGGTGGCACCGGGGGGGGCCGGGCTGGACGCGCCCGCGCCAAGAAGGGGCCCGAGCCCGCTCCGAAGAGCGCGCTGGCCGAGACCGCGCGGGCGCACACCAGCGAAGAAGACGGTCGCCTGGCCGATCCCGCGATCCGGGATCGGATCGCCCAATACGAGCTGGACGCCCTCTGCTTCGGACTCACCCTCAAGCGCAGCGGCGAGCAGGCAAGGGGCGGTCAGGGACCCGGGCCGGCCAGCTCCATGTTCAAGATGTACGCGAGCGAGATGAACAAGCGCCGGGGCGAGATCGTCATGGCGGCGCGTGGTACGACGGGCCTCGGCTGGAGTGGCGAGGCGTTCGCACCTGCGGACGTTCTCGAGACACGCGGCTGGTTGCGCTCCAAGGGAAACTCGATCGAGGGCGGCACGACCGAGGTGCAGCTCAACATCATCGCGAAGCGGGTGCTGGGCCTGCCCGACTGAGCGGGCTTCCAGAGCGTTTCCCCGCATACCTCGAACGGAACACGCGCGACGCCGTGCACAGGAGAGGAAGAGACATGAGCCTGGTACTGACCGACGAGCAGGAACTCATCAAGCAGGCGGCCGCGGAGTTTCTGAAGGAAAACTCGCCAGTCACCCACCTTCGCGAGATGCGCGACAGCGAGGATGCCACCGGCTTCTCGAAAAAGCTCTGGAAGGAGATGGCCGAACTCGGCTGGACCGGCATCCCCTTCGCCGAAGAGGTGGGCGGTGCGGACCTCGGGTTCGCGGAACTCGGCGTGCTGCTCGAGGAGTGTGGGCGCACGCTCGCTCCCTATCCCTTCCTCTCGACGGTGGTGCTGGGCGGCGGTGCCGTGGCGCTCGGTGGCAGTGAGGCCCAGCAGCAAGCCATCCTGCAAGGTGTTTGCAAGGGCGAGACCTTCCTGGCCCTAGCCTTTCAAGAGACGGGCCGCTTCTCACCCTGGGCGATCGACGCCAAGGCCGAGAAGGCCGGGGCTGGCTTCCGGATCTCGGGTGAGAAGATCTTCGTGCTCGACGGTCACGTGGCCGACCACTTGGTGGTGGCCGCACGCACGAGCGGCTCCGCGGGTGAACGGGAAGGCATCACGCTCTTCCTGGTCGATCCGGCCACGGAGGGCTGCACGGTCACGCGTACCATCATGGTGGATAGCCGCAACGCGGCGCGGGTCGAGCTTTCGGACGTGACGGTGACCGCGGAGGCCGTGCTCGGAGAGGTCGACCGGGGTGCCGACATCCTGGACGTGATCTTCGACCGGGCCGCGGCGTTGCTCTCGGCCGAGATGGTGGGGCTCAGCAGCGAGGTCTTCGAGCGCACCGTCGATTACCTGAAGACCCGCGAGCAGTTCGGTGTGCGGATCGGCAGCTTCCAGGCGCTGAAGCACCGGGCCGCCGCGATGTTCTGCGAGGTGGAGTTGGCCCAGGCGGTCGCGCTCGATGCCTTGCGTGCTCTCGACGAAGAGCGTCCCTACGCCTCGCGAACCGTGAGTGCCGCGAAGGCGCGCTGCTCGGATGCGGCGAGCCTCGTCACCTGCGAGGGACTCCAGATGCACGGTGGCATCGGCATGACGGACGAAGAAGAGATCGGCCTCTTCCTCAAGCGCGCCAAGGCCGCCGAGTTGACTCTCGGCGACGCCGCGTATCACCGTGACCGCTTCGCCCGCCTGACGGGATTCTGAAGCGCGCCCGGACTCATCGAGCCTCGAGTTCGCCCTTGACGCCACTCGCAACGAGGAAGAGAGGAGTCATGTCTGGGAAACGACATCTCCTCGGGGCGATCTGGCTGATCTTGATCGCCGGATTCGCTGCCGCTTCTAGCCACGATGAGGCAAACGACAAGCTTTCGAGTGCGGTCGTAGAATCGGAAGTGCTGCTGGAGGGCGCTTCACCCAAGGCATTTCTACGCCTGCTGACTGCACATGTCGAGAAGTCGTTGCAGTCCCGCTTCATAGCCTCCAAAGGCGATGATTCGCATGAGCAGATCGCAGTCTGGCTAGAAGAGCGAGGGCTCCTCTACGGTACCGATCAAGTCGTATTGGATGAGAAACATGGACTCTTCATAGCGCCGGAGTTCGGCCACCCCTCGGAGTTGGCTTGTCTCTTGGGGGCGCTGGGAAGCATGGCAGCTCATGTCCTGGCACATCAATCGCTAACCGCCTTCGAAATGGAGGTTCCCGAGAGTGCAATCGGGGAGGATCAATCTCTAACGGATTCCGACGCCGGGGAGGTTTCTGAAGGCCAGGCTGAAATGGTATTCCGAGGGTTGAGAATCAGGCAGCGTAAGCGAACCCAGTACAGTCGAACCGGCTCGACAAGTCAGAACTTCGGCGAGGCAGCCGTGGAGACTCTCGTATCGAGTGTCGAAGCTAGCCTCGAGGGAGAATCGAGTCGCGCTCGATACACGAGTGAATTTACGGAGACGAAGTTGCGAGACGGCGTGCCCGGAACACGCGTGGAACGGCATCGCGTGAACGGAAAGGACGTCAAGGCGGAGGATTTTTCTTGCGTGCTGATCATGAAGCCGCCGCAGTGAAAGACGAAGAGGAGATCGTCCTCTACGTCGAGCGCGCCAAGGCCGGCGAGTTGACGCTCGGCGACGCCGCAGTTCACCGCGGCCGCTTTGCCCGCTTCACGGGATTCTGAGCTTCGCCAGGACTCGTTGAGCTTCCCTCGGAGCCTTCCTGCACGACGCCTTCCCGGCTCTCAGGCGTCGACGGTTCGGATCCGGAGCAGCAGCAACAGGGCGAACGCGCAGGCGACCACGAAGCCGTAGATCGCCAGGTCGTAGCTGCCGGTGCGATCGAAGACGTATCCGGCCGCGGGGGCTCCCAGCATCTGGAATGGGATCATCATCGGCCCCACGTAACCCATCGCGGCGGCGAAGCGCGCTGTGCCGTACAGGCGCGCGATCAGCGCGGCGAGTGCGGGCATTACGCCACCGAGGGTGAGCCCGAGGCCCAGCCCGACGCCCGCGAGCAGGGTCGGCGACCCGGCGGCAATCGGGAGCACGGCCAAGAACACACCTTCACCGACCACGGCGACGCCGAGACTCGCCTTCTCGCCGATCCGGACACCGAGCACGCCGAACAGGAGCTTGCCGAAGGCAGCGCCGACGGACATGGCGACGAGGACGAAGTTGGCCTCGGAATCCGTGTGGCCCTCATCGGTTGCGAGCGCGAAGGCGTTTTGGATCATCGCGGTCGCGCCTGCGAAGCAGAGCCCGGCAGTCATTCCCGCGAGCCACAGGTTGCGGTCCCGGAGCGCGTCCGCGAAGGTCCAGGACGGCGTCTCGGTCGGGGTTGCATCGGGGGGCGGGGGTTCACCGTCGGGGTGCAAGCCGCGATCCGAGGGTCGGTCGCTGATCGAGACGAGGAGAAGAGGCGCGAGCAGGATCGCAGCGCATCCGAGTACCGCGTAGGTGGCCTGCCAACCTCCCAGGTCCAGCGTCCACGAGATGACGATCGCGACCACGGCCCCGGGGATCGAAAGGCCGAATTGCGAGATGCCGAGCGCGAGGGGCCGCCGACGATCGAACCAGTTCGCGACCAGCGTGTTGGCGCCGATCGCACTCAAGACGCTCACGCCGACGGATACAGCTGTCGCGTAGACCACCATCAGCTGCCACAGCGCCGTGGCCTGGGATCCGGCGAGCAAGCCCAACCCCATCAGGACGGCCGCGATCGGCATCATCACCCTCAGCCGGTAGTGGGTGAGCAACTGGCCTATGAGCGGGCTCACGACGAACCCGGCCAGGCTCATTGCGGTGACCAGCAGGGTGATGGGCCCGCGGTCTCCGTTCGTGAACTCCTCGGCCAGCGGCAGCATCAGCCGCGGCAGTGCCCAGAAGCCCAGGCCGGACGCGACGAAGTGTGCGCCGAACGCGACTCCGACCATTCGCCAGCCGTAGAACATGCCCGGTGCCTCTCCTTCTCGTGGTGCGGGCCGCCCGGTCGCTCCGCATCTCGCGCGAATACGGGCTCCCGAAAATGTCCTCGACCACTTTTGTGGGTTGCGGCCGGCTTCTGCGAGGCGGCGCCAGAGACTAGCCCGGCTTCCGCGGGTTTGGCTCCCGCTAGGAGAGAAGTGCCTCGGATTCGAGATCGAGGGCGTGGTGGGCGTGCCGGGAGGCCATCGCGAGGAACATCTCATCTCCGCGCTCGGTCTGCTCGACGAGCATCGACGCCACGACGGCCATCACGACGCCGCCGAAGGTGTTGCGGCGGTAGTCGTGGAAGCACTGGTCCCACGAGTAGCTGCCGACGCCGCCCGCGAGGAGCTGCGCGTGGTACTCCCGAAGCAGGGCTTCTTCACGGCTGCGCCGGTCTTCGGGCAATAGCGACGCCCCCATGAAGTAGGCGACGTCGGCGACCCCTGCGCCGAGCCCCAGCGTCTGCCAGTCGACGACGGCGAGCGGGTAGCCGCCCGCCTCGGTTCCGAAGAGCATGTTGTCGATCCGGTAGTCGCCGTGCACGAGGGTGAGTGGCGTCGTGCCCGCGAGCACCCAGCCGGCCAGGTGATCGCCGAGTCGCTGGGAGAGGTCGATCACTTCGGGCGCGAGGGAGGCGGCGTAACGTTCCGCGAAGCCCGGCCACAGGGCCTTGTACATCGTCTGCAGGAGCTGAGCACTGTCGGCGCCCGGTGCGGCGAGGAACGCGATCTGTTCGAGACTCGGGTCGCCCCAGCGCGGCGCGTGCAGACGCGAGGCTTCGCGGAGCGCCAGAGCGGCTTGATCGAGCGAGCAGCCCGCGAGCTGGTCGCCCTGCACGGCCGGGGCCAGGTCTTCCATCAGCATCACGAAGTCGCCGCTTTCGGGCTCGACCGCCGCGAACAGGCAGCGGGGTGTGCAGATCCCGACCGTGTCGGCCAGCTCGGTGTAGAAGCGCACCTCCTTCTCGTAGGCGCCTTGGGCGCGGCCCGTCGCCCGACTCTTCGGGTTGTCGGACGGGAACTTGCAGACGACCGTGCGCGGAGCGTCCGGCGCCTCCACGTCCCAATCGAGTTCGAAGCGGAGGTTGCGGCCCATCTGGCCCGTCCCCACGATCGTCGAGCGGGCTGCGACGACCCGGGCGCCTGCGCCGACACCCGCCCCGTGCAGGACGCGGGTGAGCCACTGCGGCGTAATCTCCTGGGGATCCGAGACGATCGCAGGCACCGTCATGCGTCGATCGCCGCCGTCATCCCGTCGAAGAAGTGCCACCAGGCATCGAGAGACAGCCCCACCGCTTGCCGGATGCCGTCGCGAGACTCCGGGGTGTCGCCGTGAGCCAGCACCGCGCTGCGGCCGATATCGCTGTGATCGCGATCCGCCACTTCGTGGATGTCCCAGAACGCGACGGCTTCCCGCGAGAGCCCGTAGTGCTGCTCGAGGGCTCGTGCGAAGGGGCCGAACGCCCCGGGAACCTGGCCCTCGGCCGCCAGTGTGATCGCCGCTGCGCCTTCCAGGAACGGTCGCGTGCGGGTGGAGATCTCGAACCAGTCGATTAGCGAGGCCGTGGCCGGGAGCGGCTTCGCCTGGGTCATCTGCTCACGGGCGAGGCCGGTGGCGAGCCCGAAGCGGATGAAGAGCTCCGGATGCGGCAGGTTGCAACCCGAAATTCTGCCGGTCTCCTCCTCGTACAGGCTTTCGGCCAACTCGATCCTCTCGTCGGGATACGGGCAGGCTGCGTGCAGGGCGCTCACCGCGCGAGGAAACTCCCGAACCTGCAGGAAGAACTGGCTGGCGAAGAGCTGGAGGCCGGCGTCCCGGGCGCGCCCCTCTTGGATGCGCTGCCAGAGCGGATGCCCCCCGAAGGTCCGCCGCTCGTCGATGAGTTGCTGGAGCTCGTCTGCGAAATCGCTCACCCCGAAGAGGATAACCCGATCTCTCGTCGGGCAGGGGCAACCCGCGCGACGCGAAGCCCCCGCACGAGGGGAGGATTCGCGGTCGAAGTTTGTTTAGCATTCCGCCTCGACAGGAGGCGTGCGTGCAGGGTCTCGAAGGGGTTCGGGTGCTGGAGCTGGGTGGGCTCGTCTCCGCGCCCGTCGCGGCGAAGATGATGGCCGATCTCGGCGCGGACGTCGTGAAGATCGAGCCGCCGGAGGGCGATCGCGCGCGACGCCGAGGGCCGTTTCCACCGGACGTCGATGCGACCGATCCCGACCTCGAGCGCAGCGGCTTGTTCCTGGCGCTGAATACGAACAAGCGCGGTATCACGCTCGATCTCACCCGCTCCGAGGACCGGCAGCGTTTCGACGAACTGGTGGCCAGCGCCGATGTGCTGATTCACAACCACGCGCCGAAGGAGATGGAGGCGCTCGGGCTTTCGTACGACCGGCTGCGGGCCATCCGTCCCGAGTTGGTGATGTGCTCGATCACGCCGTTCGGTCTCACGGGCCCGCATCGCGACTACCGGGCCGAGGAGATCACCGTGCAGCACGGCGGTGGCTGGGGATGGCTGAGCCCCGGCGCCAGCGACTTTCCCGAGCTTCCGCCCCTCAAGGCATTCGGCCACCAGGCGGACTTCCAGGCCGGTGTCGCGGCGAATGCGGCGAGCCTCGCGGCGCTGTATCGCGCCCGCCGGACGGGACAGGGCGAGCACATCGATCTCTCCTCCCAGGCCTATGTGACGACCTTCCTTGAGGCCGCGCTGATCTACTGGACCTATCCCGGCCTGCTCGCATCCCGGGTCGGGGCCCGCGGCCTGAATCCCTGGGGCATCTATCCGTGCAGCGATGGGCTGATCTTCCTCGCCACCATCGAAGAGGATCAGTGGCAGCGGCTCGTCGAGTTCATGGGCACGCCCGAATGGGCGACGATGGAGCTCTTCGAGGGCTTCAAGAACCGCTTCCAGAATGCGGACGCTCTGCGGATCTTCCTGCAGGAGTGGACCGCCGAGTGGCGGGTCGAGGATCTCTTTCGCGAAGGGCAGGCGCGGCGCATCTGCTTCGCGCCGGTCGTCACGTTGGAGGAGTTCGGTGCGCTTCCCCAGCTGCGGGAGCGAGACTTCTTCGCGCGTGTCGAACACCCGAGCGCCGGCTCCTTCGAGGTGCTCGGCGCGCCCTACAGGCTGCGCGAGCCGTGGTGGCAGATTCGCCGGCCTTCTCCGCGCCTCGGGGAGCACGACGACGAGATTCGATCCGAGCCTCGGACGGCTCCGGACCGCAAGCTGCAACCCGGTGCGGCCGGTCTGCCGCTCGAGGGTGTCCGCGTGCTGGATCTTTCCTGGGTGTGGGCGGGACCGTTTGCCGGCATGCAGCTCGCACATCTCGGGGCTGAGGTCATCAAGGTCGAGTCGGCCCAGCGACCGGACCTCGGGCGCCGGCTGCAGGTGTTCGTGCCGGACCAGGATCCGACGATCGACAGCAGTGGCTATTTCAACCAATGGAACCAGGGCAAGCGGAGCGTCCAGCTGAGCCTGGCCGAGCCCATCGCTATCGAGATCGTGAAGGAACTCGTCGCCCACTGCGACGTGCTGGTCGAGAACTTCGCGACGGGCGTGATGGAGCGCCTGGGGCTCGGCTACGAGACGCTCCGCGAAATTCGGCCAGACCTCATCATGGCGTCGATTTCGGGCTATGGAGAGACCGGGCCCTGGCGCGAGTACATGGGCTACGGCCCGGCCATCTCGCCGCTGTCGGGCCTTTCATCCCTCTCCGGCTACGTCGGGGAGGCGCCCTCGGAAGTCGGCCTGTCCCTTGGTGATCCCGCGGCCGGCATCACTGCGGCGGCGGCGGTGTGCGCGGCGCTCGTCGCTCGCGAAGAGTCGGGCGGCGGCCAGCACTTCGACGTCTCGCTCCTCGAAGCGACGGCGGTGAGCGCAGTCGAGGGATGGATGAGTTTGGAGCTTGCCGGCGAGCAACCCGAGCGCATGGCGAACCGTGACCCGCTCATGTGCCCGCACAACATCTATCCCGCGAGCGGCGAAGACGAGTGGGTGACGATCGCGTGTGCGAGCGAGGCCGAGTGGCGAGGCCTGTGCGACGTCGTCGAGCCGGCCCTGGCGGCCGATCCCCGCTTCGCGAGTCGGGCTTCCCGCAAGCGGCACGAAGACGAACTCGACGCCGAACTCGCCAAGTGGACGTCGTCTCGGACCCGCTGGGTGGTCACGCGCGCCCTCCAGGCGGTGGGGGTTGCCGCCTTCCCGTGCATGACGCCGCAGGACCTCGTCGAGGACGAGCACCTGCAGGCGCGCGGACTCTTCGAGAAGCTCGACCACCCCCAGGTGGGGCCTCGGGTGCACGCTGGGATCCCCTGGCGCCTTGCGAACGGACCGAACGGCGTGCGCGCGCCGGCGCCGCTCCTCGGGGCCGATACGGACTCGGTGCTCGGAAAACTGCTCGGCTACTCGCCCGAGAAGATCCAGCAACTGCGGGACGACAAGATCGTCTACTGAACGCTGAAGGTCCCCGCGCCGTCGATGCGCGCCGCACGACCGCAGAACTCGCTGCGGGTCATCTCGTCTGCCAGCTCCCGGTCCTCACTGTTCGCCCAGGTTCGCCGACCGTCCGCCAGCAGGAAGGCCGCGTGGGCGCGCTCGGGCACCCCGGCCTCGTAGCGCACCGTGTAGGACTCGAGGGTTGCCTCGCCGTCGTGGTCGACGACGGCCTCGCGCCGGGGCAAGCGGTCGACCGCATCCTGAAGACTCTGCCAGCGGAAGCCCGCCTCGGGGGGCTCGGTGCCGTAGACGCCGAACGCGTGCTTGGTGAGGTAGCCGCCGTTGGCGGTGCACAAGCCGCGGCTGCCCGGGTCTTCGCGCAGGACTTCGCCCATCCGCGCGATGCCGTGCATCGTGTAGTTGTTGAGGGGGCCGCCGCCGAAGGTGAGGCCACCCGTTACTGTCAGCGGGCGTTCCTCGCTCAGCCCGAGTTCCTGCGCGGCGACCTGCACGGCCGACGGGAAGCAGCTGTAGAGGTCCACCCGGTCGATCTCGGCGGCGGAGGTTCCGGCCAATTCGAGAGCTCGCCCGCCGGCGAGCCGGATGGCGGGTGACGAGTGCAGGTCGATGCGGTTCGAGACCAGCGGGTGATCGTGTGCGTCGGTTCCGGCGTGCACGAACACCCACTTCTCCCGGGGCACTCCGAAGCGTTGCGCCGCCTCGACCGAACACAGGATCAGGGCTGCGGCCTGGTCGACCTTGTCGTTCGCGTTCATCAGCTTGGGATACGGGAAACCCACCATCCGGTTCGTCTCGGAGGGCGTGGCAATTTCGTCTGCGTCGAGGGGTTCGCGGATCCACGCGTGCGGATTGTCGACCGCAACCGCGTTGAAGCCGGCCCAGATGCGAGAGATGCGCGCGCGATGTGCTTCGATCGACTCGCCCCGGGCGTGGCGGATGGCGTTTTCGAAGATCGGGTACATGACTACGGGCTGTACGGTCCGGCGCGCCAATTCGGCTTCGTGAAGCATGGGCATATCGGGCGTGGTCTGGAAGTCCGGCTGGCCGGGTGCCTCGCTGTACGCGAGTTTGATTCCCTGCTTCTGTGCTCGGCTCAGGCTGCGTCCGTGCTCCGCCCCCACGAGCAGGGCCACGTCGCGGCGGCTCTCGGTGATGTCTCGCGCGAAGCGGTTCACCGCAGACTGCACCATGTTGCCGCCAAATGGAGCCAGGGCGCTCTGGGCCTGGCTGGCACCGACTCGGGCGGCGACGGCACGCGCGGGGTCCTCGTAGTGCCAGCGGCCACGGCTCACACACACGACGTCGGCGTTCTCGAGTAACCGACGACTTCCCGCGTCTTCGGCCGCGCACTCTGCAGCGCGGATCATCATCTCGAGGGGTTCGTCGCCCTCGAGGGGATCGTCCACGCGCTGCTCGAGTTGGTGGAGTCCGACGAGCACGGGGCTTCGGGGGTCGAAAGGCATCGCGGGCGGGTCCTTTTGGATCAGTTACGTGAGTCTCGGCGCGTCGCGAGCACCATCAACGCCGGCGACACCAGGATGTCGAGCAGAAACGCAGAGGCGATCGCGAGCGCCGTGAAGGCCCCAAAATAGAAGAGATTCTGCATTTCTGACAACAAGAAGACCGAGAAGCCCAGCGTGAGGGTGATCGACGTGAAGAGCAGCGCCTGCCCGGTGGTTTCGAGGGTTCGCTGAACCGCGAGGTGAGCGTCTCCGGTCTTCGCGTAGTAGCGCTGGAATCCGTGCATGAAGTGGATCGTGTCGTCGACGACGAGGCCGATCGCGACACCGCCGATCATCATCGTGAACATGTCGATGGAAACGCCCATCCAGCCCATTACGCCCAGGGTCAGCAGGATGGGGCTGAGGTTCGGAACCATGCTCGCGAAGCCCGTCCGCAGGTTCGCGAGCAGCAGGATCATCAGCGGCGTGATGATCGCGAGGGCGAGCGCGTAACTGCGAACCATGCCCTGAATCACCCGGGC
>JAYGDB010000182.1:0-1614 GCA_046583095.1 Myxococcota bacterium
GTCGGCTGGATCGAGGCGGGCCTGCTGGGCGTAGCGCCAGGCCAGCGGGATCGCGCTCGTCTTGGCCGGGCCTCGCAGCGCGATGCCCATGCCCGTGTGGTCCTCGCCCGGGTCGAAGCGGCCGTGGGGCAGATCGGCGGATAGCACCTCGAAATGCGGCGGGTCGGCCTCTTGCAGCACCACCACGTCGGCGCGCAGGGCCTGCACGAGCTCGCGCAGCCAGCCTGGATCGACGCTGCCGTTCCGTAGATTTGCCGAGACGGTCCGCACCGGGCGCCGCGCGATCAGGCGAACAGGTCGGTGATCGAGATGGTGGCGTCACGGCCGGGGCCCACCGAGATGAACGCGGCCGACACCTCGACGAGGCTCTCGATCGTCCCGATGTAACGCCTGGCGTTGTCGGGCAGGTCGCTGAACTCGCGCACGCCGCTCACGTCCTCGCTCCAGCCGGGCAGGCTCTCGTAGACGGGCTCCGCCCGCTCGAGCTCGTCGAGCGTCATCGGGAAGTCCGGCGTGAGCTTGCCGTCGATGCGGTACTGGGTGGCGATCTGCAGCTCGTCGAAGCCGCTCAGGATGTCGAGCTTGTTGATCGCGAGGTCGGTGATGCCGTTCACGATGACGGCCTCGCGCAACATCACGACGTCGAGCCAGCCGCAGCGACGCGGACGGCCCGTGGTGGCGCCAATCTCGTTGCCCGCGGCGCGGATTCGCTCGCCCATCGCGTCGTCGAGCTCGGTCGGAAACGGCCCTTCCCCGACCCGCGTCGTGTAGGCCTTCGTGATGCCCAGCACGCGGTCGATGCGCGTCGGCCCCACGCCGCTGCCCGCGCACACTGCGCCGGCCACGGTGTTCGAAGACGTCACGTACGGATAGGTGCCGTGATCGACGTCGAGGAACGTCCCCTGGGCGCCCTCGAACAGCACGCTCTTGCCCTCGCGCAATGCCACGTCGAGGATGCGGCCCGTGTGATCGATATAGGGGCCGAGCTCGCGGCCCCACTCCACGCACTGCGCCTCGAGCGCATCCACGTCCACGGGCTCGGCGTGATGGAACTCGACTAGCTCGAAATTCTTCGCCAGCGCGAAGCGGTCGAGCTTTGCGCGCAGCGATTCGGGCTGCAGCAGGTCGGCCACGCGAAGCCCACGGCGCGCCACCTTGTCCTCGTAGGCGGGGCCGATGCCGCGCCTCGTCGTGCCGATTGCCGAGCTGCCCGCCGCAACCTCGCGGGCGTGATCGAGGGCCAGGTGCCAGGGCAGGATCACGTGCGCCCGGCCCGAAACCCGCAACCGCGAAGGATCGCGCAGCACACCTCGCTCGGTCAACGTGGCGATCTCGGCCAGCAGGATCGAGGGATCGACCACCACCCCGGGCCCGATCAGGTTCACGGAGCCCGGGTGCAGGATGCCCGACGGTACGACGTGCAGCACGGTCGTCTCGCCGTCCACTACCAGGGTGTGACCCGCGTTGTTGCCACCCTGGAAGCGCGCCACCAGATCGGCGCGCGGAGCCAGCCAATCCACGATCTTGCCCTTGCCCTCGTCGCCCCACTGGGCGCCTACGCCAACGACGGTCGTCATCTACAGATCCACCATCTGCGCGGCGATCATGTGCGAC
>JAYGDB010000202.1:0-1811 GCA_046583095.1 Myxococcota bacterium
GGCCCACGAAGGCGCGGAGCGTCACCGGATCGGCGTCGACAAGCTCTTGTGGGGCTCCGACTATCCGCACATGGAAGGCACCTGGCCCAATACGATGGATTCGCTGCGAGCGACTTTCGGGAGCTACCCGGAGGACGAGACCCGCAGGATTCTCGGAACCAACGCCGCCGAGGTCTACGGCTTCGACCTCGAGGCGCTCGCGCCGATCGCGGAAAAATTCGGTCCGGCTCTCTCGGACATCACCGCTGAGGCGTGAGACGAGAATGAGCGAGCGGGTCGAACGGGAGGCTTGAGCATGGATCGCTACATGGTGATCTCTTCGGACGGCCACGCCGGGCCCCGCCCCGAGGTGTATCGCGACTACCTCGACCCGCAACATCGAGACGAATTCGACCGGCAGCACGAGGCCCGACTCGCAATGTTGGAGCAGGTGGGGGAGCGCCTCGAAATGGCGCAGGAGAGTGAAAGCTGGGCCGAGGACAAGAGCGTGGGCCTCTCGGGAGCCTGGGACAACGACCGTCGCCTCGAAGTTCTGGACGCCGACGGCATCGCGGCCGAGGTCCTCTTCGTCGACGGCCTCACCGAGCGCAACTCGCCGCCCTTCGGCGGCGACCTGGGCCTGGTGCCCATGGGAGCCGTGCCCGAACTGCAGTGGGCGGGAGCCCGCGCACACAACCGATGGATTGCCGAGTTCGTCGCGATGGCGCCCGACCGTCGCGTCGGCCTCGCCCTGGTCCCCCCCTTCTGGGGTGTCGAGGAAGCGGTCAAGGAAATCCGCTGGGCTCGCGAGCACGGCCTGGGCGGAATCCTACTGCCCCACATGTGGATGGATCAGGATCCCTACCACCATCCGAAATACGACCCGATGTGGGCGGCGTGTGAGGATCTCGGAATCATCATCCACTTCCACTCCGGCACTGCGCCCATGCAGGACTACTTCGGAGCCGCCCTGTTCGGCGCGCAGCCCGGAGCCGACCCGCCGGTAGAGATGCCCGGTGCACTCGGAATCTACGTAACCGAGGTGGCCTGGTGGTTGACGCGGCCGCTGTGGTTCATGATCTGGGGGGGAGTCTTCGAGCGCTACCCGAAGCTGAAGGCAGCGGTGACCGAGGGGTCTTCGATCTGGGTGCCGGAGCTGCTCCACTTGATGGACCATCGCTACAGCGAACACCACTTCACCGCCAAGCTCGGGACCGGCTACCGCAAGCACCTCACGATGAAGCCGAGCGAGTACTTCCGGCGCAACATTCGCGTCGGGAGTTCAGCAATGTCGCGGCGCGAAGCGGAATTGCGCCACGAGATCGGCCTCTCGACCATCATGTGGGGAACCGACTATCCGCATCCCGAAGGCACCTGGCCGATCACGCGCAAGATTATGATCGAAACCTTCCAGGGGTTTCCGGAAGCCGAAATCGAGGCGATGCTGGGCGGCAACGCCGCCGAGTTCTATGGCATCGACACGGAGAAGCTCGCACCGCTCGTAGACCGGATCGGTCCCGAGAGGAGTTGGTTCCGCTAGCGCGCCCTCCCCTCCCGCGAAGTTCGGAGAGGGTCGGGTTCTTCACGTGCCGGGCAGCGGAATCGCGAGTGAGCCCGTCATCGCGACGCGTCCCTCGCACCCCACTTCGAGATCCAACTCGACCCGGTCCTCTAGAACGGCGGAGACCCTTGCGCGGGGCTCGACGCAGGTGCCCGCGCGAACCTGCGCCACCCAGCGCAGGTCGAAGCAGGCACCGTGGAGGAGCGCCTGCTTCCCCAGCGCGCGCATCAGCGCCTCCTGCAGATAGGCGAAGACATGGGAGCCGCCTACG
>JAYGDB010000084.1:0-1731 GCA_046583095.1 Myxococcota bacterium
AGGGCATCGCCCCCGGTCAGATTCGCGAACAGGCTCTCCTGCCCGACTGCGCGATCGCGCTGGACGGCAGCGCTTCGCTCGAGGGCCGCGTCGAGCGAGCACCAGACCGCGTTGCGGTTCTCGTGGAGCGTATCGAACGTCCCGGACTTCACGAGGGACTCGACGACCTTCCGGTTCAGCTTCCGCCCGTCGATCCGCTCGAGGAAGCCGAACAGGCTCTCGAACCGACCCCCGGACTCGCGCGCTTCCAGCAGGTGATCGACTGCACCGGCCCCCACGTTCTTGATGCCCGAGAAGCCGAATCGGATGGCGTTCTCGCCGCTCTCGAGCGCAATGACGGAGAAGCCCTTACCCGATTCGTTCACGTCCGGTGGCAGAATCGAGATCCCGCGCTCCCGGCAGTGCGCGATGTAGCGCGAGAGCTTGTCGTGGTTCCCCGACTCGATCGTGAGCAGCGCCGCCAGGAACTCGTGGGGGTAGTTCGCCTTGAGGTAAGCGGTCTGGTAGACGATCAGCGCGTAGGCGACGGCGTGCGCCTTCGGGAAGCCGTAGGCTGCAAACTTCGCGATCTGATCGAAGAGGGTGTCGGCCCTCCTCTCGTCGATGCCGTTGGCCGCAGCGCCTTCGATGAAGCGCGACTTCTGCTCTGCCATCTCTTTGGGCTTCTTCTTGCCCATTGCACGCCGCAGCAGATCGGCCTCGCCGAGGGAGTAGCCCGCCACCTGCTGGGCGATCTGCAGAACCTGGTCCTGGTAGCAGATCACGCCGAGAGTCGGAGAGGTCACTTCCTCGAGCTCGGGGATCGCGTACTCGACCGGGGTCGTGCCGTTCCGACGGTTGATGTAGTCCTCGACCATGCCAGACTCGAGCGGGCCGGGACGGAAGAGAGCGACGAGTGGGACCAGGTCGTCGAAGACCCGCGGCTTCTGGCGCAGGATGAGATCAGTCATACCGCTCGACTCAACCTGGAATACGCCTTCCGTGCGGCCCGCACAGAGCATGTCGAAGGTCTTCTCGTCGTCGAGCGGAATGCTCTCGTAACGGAAGTCCGAATCGTGCCGCTCCCGGATCATCGCCTCGGCGTCCGCCATGACCGTAAGTGTGCGCAGGCCGAGGAAGTCGAACTTGATGAGCCCGATCTTCTCGACGCACACCATGTTGTACTGCGACATCACGTCACCCGACTTCGGGTCGCGGTAGAGAGGCACCAGCTCGATCAACGGCTTGTTGCCGATCACGACGCCGGCGGCGTGCTTCGACGCGTGACGTGTGAGCCCCTCGAGATTCAGAGCCGTCTCGATCAACTGCCTCACCTGCCCATCCGTGTCTACGCGTGCGCGCAGCTCGGGAGATTTCTTGAGCGCGTCCGACAGGCTGATGCCCAGGATCTCGGGGATGAGCTTGGCGATTCGGTCGACATCGCCGTAAGACATGCCGAGGACTCGTCCGACGTCGCGGATGGCGGCACGGGGCTGAAGCGTCCCGAAAGTCACGATCTGCGCGACGGTCACGTTGTCGTATCGACCCTCGACGTTCTCGCTGTCATCCGCCGGGCGGCCCGAACCGTACTTGTCGGCCACGTAGCGAATGACCTTGTCGCGTCCGCGCATGCAGAAGTCGACGTCGATGTCGGGCATCGACACGCGCTCCGGGTTCAGGAAGCGCTCGAAGATGATCCCGTAGTGGACGGGGTCGACCCCCGTGATCCCCATCCCGAAGGCCACCAGGCTC
>JAYGDB010000120.1:0-4680 GCA_046583095.1 Myxococcota bacterium
GTGCAGGACCGGCAGGTGATAGAAGTCGAGGTAGCCGTCGAAGGCGAGCTTCCAGTTCGGGCCCTCGACGAGCTGCCGGCCCACGAGATGGCAGTCGTCGAGGTGAAGGTGCGCGAGCAGTTCTTCGTAACCGCACAGGAAGGCATCGAAGTCGGTCTCGACGTTCGGCGTGAGCACTCCGAAGATGAGTCCGGCGCGCTCGGCGACGGGCAGGGGCGTGAGGCCCAGGCAGGTGGTGTCGACGTCGCCGAAGTCAGCGGGGTTGCGAATGCCTGCGAGGGCGCCCCGATTGTCGTACGACCAGCCGTGGTAGGGACAGGTGAAGCGGCGCGCGTTGCCGCTGCCTTCCGTCACGACGATCGCACCGCGATGGCTGCAGACGTTCAAGAATCCGTGCACCTCGCCATCCGCGGCTCGCGTCAGCAGCACCGGGACGTCCGCGACGAGCATCGCGCGATAGTCGCCCGCCTGACGCAGTTCGGCCGAGAAGCCGAGGACGAGCGGCAGGCGCTTGAAGATGCGATCCATCTCGAGGCGCCAGCGTTCGGGGTCGTAGTAGTTCGCGGCAGGGACGCGGTAGACGCCTTCAGCCTGGTCCACGGTCTTCGCCTTCACGTGGGCGACGTTGCGCTTCGCCATCGCCACGAGCTGGGCGTGGCTCATCGTGGGTTGCAACCGAGCGCAGCAGCGCTCGTCCGGTCGGCGAAGGCCCGGTCGCGATCCCGCCGCTCTACATGATCGACCTGCTTCGGCACGTCACGTATGCTTTACAACGACGGATGTACGAATGCAATCCGGCACCAGAACGGTCGCAGCCTTCATCGACCGGCCTTCGAGTCGGCAGCCAGAATCCCGAGCTGAATAAGGAGCCCCCCGAATGAACGTCCCCTCTCTCTTCGACCTTTCCGGCGATGTCGCCGTTGTGACTGGCGCCGGGCGCGGAATTGGGGAGGGCATCGCCCGCACCCTGGCGGGCGCGGGCGCAGCCGTGGTCGTGGCGGCCCGCCGCACCAACGAGATCGAGAAGGTCGCGGAGACCATCCGCGGCGAGGGGGGCCGTGCACTCGCGGTAACCACCGACGTGACCGACGACGAAGCCGTCGAGGCGCTGGCGCGCGCGGCCGTCGACGAGTTCGGCAAGCTCGACATCTGGGTCAACAACGCCGGCGGCTCCCCGATCCAGAAGCCGCTGATGCGTCTCCCGCGCGACGAGTGGGACGCGACCCTCGCGCTGAACCTGACCGCGGTGTGGTCGTGCACGGTGATCGCGGCGCGCCAGATGCAGGAGGGGGGCCGGGTGCTCAATATCTCGTCGCGGGCTGCGGTCGTGCCGGTTCCCGGAAGCGGCCACTATGCGGCTGCCAAGGCGGGCTTGAACTCGCTGACGACGACCTTCGCGGCGGAGCTCGGCCCGAAGATCCGGGTGAACGCGATCATGCCCGGCGCCGTGCCCACAGAGATCATGATGAAGGCACTGCGGCTCGGCGAAGACGACCTGGCCGGGTTCGCGAAGCAGATGCGCCTGCCGGCCGGCCGCCTCGGGACACCCGAGGATCTCGGTGCTGCCGCGCTCTACCTGGTCTCGCCGGCATCCGCCTGGGTGACCGGCGAAGTGCTCAGCGTCTCGGGTGGGATGTAGGTCGGGGTAGCGGTCGCGTCGACTCAGCCCTGGCGGGGCTTCCGCACCAGGTACTCGGCATTCGTGGCGGCGACCTCGCTTCCGTCTTCGCCCCGGATGACCGCGCGCAGCGAAAATTCGGCTTCGCCGTCGCTCTCGAACGTCGCCCGCAACTGCGCTGCATCGGCTGAAGCGAAGAGTGCCTCTGCGGTGATGGCCGAGCGCGCGGGCCGCGTGAAATCGATGGTGACGTTCGTGACGACCGCAAACACCGGCTCCGAGCCGAAGACCGACATCACCACCATGCCGCCCAGGACTTCGGCGGCCGCCCACTGGATGGCCGCGTGGACGGTCGCGATGTGGTTGACGTTGCTCTCCCGTAGCGGCACCGCGCAGCGATAGATTCCGTCCCGCACCGATTCGATCTCGAGCCCCACATAGTCATAGATCGGGAAGTTGTGCTTGAGTCGCGCCTCGATCCGGGCTTCGGGGCTGTCGGTCATTGCGAACCCTGGCTGGGCCGCCTCGCCGCCGCGTTCGTGAGGATCTGGGCGATGCGTGCGGCGGGCAGCTTCGGACGGCGGTCGTAGGTGAGTAAGCCGTTCTCCTCCTGTTCGATGTCGCTGACCTGGGTCCAGCACCAGCCCGCGAAGCCCATGGCTTCGACCGCGCCGACGATGCCTTCGAAGGCTCGCGCGAGATCCTCGGGGGTCTTCGATTCGGTGTAGACGTGGCGGTCGGGATGGGCGCTGTCGCCTTCGAGCACGCAGCCGATGCCCCCGCACTCGCTCAACACGACCGGTTGCCCCTCGTACTGGGCGCCCTTGCAGAGAGGCGTGCTGTCGTGGCGCACCCAGCCGTCGGGCCCGGCGAACTTCTGCATGTCGCCCTGGGCCTCGAACTCGAAATGCCACTCGGTGGCCCAGCGCTCCGCGCGTGCGCTTTCGAGCGTGTGGGTCAAGCGGTCGGGATCGGCTTCGTAGTTATGCAGATCGAAGAGATCGGTCTCCACGTGGTGCCAGCCGCTGTTGTCCACGACCAGTGCTGCGGGGGCCAGCGCCCGCGTTCGAGCCACGGCCTCACGAGCGCGCTGCTGAAGCGCCGGGTCGTGCCGCACGCCCTTGAGCGTCCACGATTCGTTGAAGGGCGACCAACACACCGCGCTCGGGTGATTTCGGTCACGCCGGATCCCTCGCTCCCACTCGTCCATCAAGTGCTCGTGGTCGGCGTCCGAAAGCGGGGTGTCGAAAGCTGCGGCAGGCATGTCCTGCCACACGAGTAATCCGAGTTCGTCCGCCCAGTGCCAGAAGCGCGGGTCCTCGAGCTTCTGGTGCTTGCGCACGCCGTTGAATCCGGCCTCCGCGAGCCACGCGAGGTCGAAGCGGATGGCGTCGTCGCTGGGCGGGGTGGTGAGCCCCTCCGGCCAGTAGCCCTGGTCGAGCAGCATGCGAAAGACGATGGGCTCGCCGTTGAGCAGGATCTGCTCGCCCGCGGTTTCGATCGTGCGGAATCCGATGCGGGTCTCGACGCGATCGACGACCTCGTCACCGTCGACGAGCGCGAGCGCCAGGTCGTACAGGGCCGGCCTCGCGGGCGACCAGGGCGCGATGTCCGCGATCCGGGTCTCGAGCCGCGCGTCGCGCGACTCGATTCGCGCGAGTTGTCGTCCCTCGAAGCGAAGCTCGGCGACGAGGCCGAGCGCCCGTGGCTCTCCCGCGATCGTGGCGTTGACCGAGAGCGTTCCGTCCGCTGCCGCGAGAACCTGGAAGTTCTCGATGTAGCTGGCGCCCACGCGCTCGATCCAGACGGATTGCCAGATGCCCGTGGATGCGGTGTATCGGATCCCGCGATGCGCGCCCGCGGCTGCGTCGGCCATCTGCTTCCCGCGCGGTCGATCGCCTGCGGTGCGATCTTCGGCGCGGACGACGAGAGTCCGCTCGCCGCCTGCGAAGTTCGTGATGTCGATGGCGAACGGGACGTAGCCGCCCTCGTTCTGGCCCACGGGCTTTCCATCGATCCAGATCGCGCTCTGCTGGTCGATGGCCCCGAAGTGCAGCAACAGGCGCCCGCGGTCGGAGTCCGGCACCTGGACGCGCGTTCGGTACCAGACGACGGGATGGAAGCCGGTGTCTGCGACACCACTGGCTGGTGCCTGGTGGGGGAACGGAACCCGGATCTCGAGATCGAACGGCCCTGCCTCGAACCAGTGCTGCGAGAGCCCGGTGTCAGAATCGTCGAACGCGAAGTCCCAGGTGCCGTCGAGCAGCCACCAGTCGGGGCGGAACCGATCCGGGCGGGGATGTCGGCTTCGTTCGTTCACGCCGGGCGCCTCGGCTTCACAGCTGCGCCTCGTAGCTTCGGTAGGTCTTGTAGATGCGAGCTCCCATCTTTTCGAGGGGGCTGCGCATCATGTGATTGTCGGCGAGGATCAACGACGCCTCCGCGGCCTTCACGCCGGCCTCGAGCGCTGCCTCCCAGGTCTTCGCGTAGAGGAGCGAGCCGAGCGGCAGCTTCTGGTATTTCTGCTTGATGCCCAGCATGAAGACCCGCAGGTGGTCGATCTTGCGCCGGCCGGTCAGGTAGTGGAACCAGCCGAACGGAAACAGCCCGCCGTTCATCTTCTTCACGACCTCGTTCATGTTCGGCAGGCTGACCGACAACCCCACGGCCTCGCCTTCGATCTCGACGATGAAGCAGAAGCGCGGGTCGATGAACTGCTCGAAGCCCGCGGCCAGGTACTCGAACTCGACTCGCTCCATCTTCACGTGGCCCCAGTTGTGTTCCCAGGCGTCGTCGTAGATGCCGTGAAGCAGTCCGACTTCGCGATCGAAGTGTTTCATGTCCACGTTTCGGATGCTGATTTCCGGGTGCCGGTCGAGGGTGCGCTTCGCGATGCGCTGGATGCGGAGATCGATCGCCCCGGCCTCGAGCCAGTAGGCGTACCAGTCCATCACCGGCTCCAGCCCGAGGGCCTGGTAGTGGCTCTCGAACCAGCTGGCGTTGTGGGGGTTGGCGACCATCGGATCGCTGTCGAAGCCCTCGACGAGCAGGCCGAACTCGTG
>JAYGDB010000122.1:0-16291 GCA_046583095.1 Myxococcota bacterium
CAGGTAGTTGAACATGTCCTCGGTGGAGTCTTCGTAGCCACAGGCCCGCTGAACCCGTGTGCCGCCGCCGCCGCCCATGTAGACCTCGGCGCTCGAGAGCGCCGTCGAGCCTCCGCCGGCGCTGGCCACCTCGAAGAGAGTCACTTCTGCCCGGGCGTCGGCGGCTTCGATCGCCGCGCAGGCTCCGGCACCGCCGAAGCCCACGATGGCCACGTCGGTCTCGTGGTCCCACTGCGCGACTTCGGCAAGTCGACGGGGCTGGGTCGGGCTGATCTCGCTCATGGCCCGCCGAGGATAGCGGTCGCCACCGCAGCAGCCTGAACCCAGTTCGGTCGGCTATCCTCACCGTCGGTCAAGGGGAGAGCGCCGTGTCGGACGATTCGTGGCGGAAGTGCAGCGCGTGCAAGAATCCGATCGCCTACGGCGCCACGTACTTCACCTGCAGCGTATCGACGTGCAACCGCAAGCGGACCGCGCTCCTGTTCTGCACCGTCAGCTGCTGGGAGGTGCATCTGCCGGTCGCACGCCATCGCGAATCGTGGGCGGACGAGCAGACCGCACCGTCGCGTGCCGAGGCGGCGCGTGAGGCGAGCGCAGCGGTGGCCGCGCCTGCGCGCCGCGAGCCCCGGCGCATCCTGGCGGAGCCGAAGCCCGCGGCCGGGCGCGACGAGGCGCCGCGAGGGGATGCGCCGAAAGAGATTCTCATCATCGGCACCCGCCTGAAGGATTACGTTCGCGCGATCTCGGGGTTCAACACCTCGGACCGCGCGCTCGGGCCGCTTTCGGAGATCGTTCGCGAGGCGGTCGGCGAGGCCGTTCGGAAGGCCCGCGCCGAAGGGCGCAGGACGGTGCTCGACCGGGACGTCGGCCGAAACAGGAAGAGCTGACCTCGTCGCTCGCGTGTTCTCGCGAGTTGCCGCCGCTGTGTGGGGCCGAGCGGCTCAGCTGGGCTTCATTCGCTCGAGCATGTTCGCCATCATTCCGTGAACCTTGTTGATGGCCTTCAACGGCCGGATCAGCACCTTGAAGTCCACGATCCGGCCCTCGTCGTTCCAGCGGATCAGGTCGACGCCGTTCACGACGATGCCGTCCATCTCGGTGATGAACTCGAGTGCCGCATCGTTCTCGCCGACCACCTCCCGCACGTAGCCGAACTTGGAGTCGCTCTCGGGCTTGGGCGCGTCCCGGTTCTGCGAGCCCCCGAGGACGCCGAAGGCTGCCTTCAGGTAGAGCGTGGTGACCGCCTTGCCCTGCTGGGGCGTGTGAACGACGGGAGAGTGGAAGACCACCTTCTCGTCGAGCAGGTCGTCGAGCGCGTCGAAGTCGCGTTCGCGGACGATTCGGTGCCAGGCTTCGATGACGTGGCTCATGGGGTCTCCCGCATTCTCGAGGGGTTCGTGAGGAGGGGCGCTTCGGTCACTTCTCTTCCGGGGGGAAGGTCTGCTTCCCGTCGATCTCGGTACGGATCCGGCGCAGTTCGAGCTCCTGGATTCGCCAGACGCCATCGGGCCCCTTCCGGTACTTCTCGAAGTAGAAGCCGGTGCCCCAGAGATGCCGTCCGTTCGGCCACCACAGGTGGTCTTCCATCGACCAGGTGCCGGCGGCGGTGTCCGGGCCGGTGATCTCGATCTCGGACAGGTGTCCGTGATGGACGGTCTTCACCCCTTCCAGCAGCGGCGGCAGGAACTCCCGAAAGGCCTTGCGGCTTTCGAGCAGCGGCGAGCCTTCCTGCGTGGTGTCGATCCGGGCGTCTTCGCAGAAGACCTGCTCCCACTCGTCCCAGCGCTTCTGATCCATCAGGTGGAAGTAGCGAGCCTTGAGCTGGCGGATCTGCTCGATCTCGACGAGGTCTTCCGGGGTCACCGGGCCAACTCGTACTCGCTGGCGCGGAACCTGCGGGCGCGTAGGGCGTACTCGGCGGCGAAGCCTGGATACAGGGCGTGGTTGCTGCCGTCGGGGTTCAGGTACCAACTCTTGCAGTTCGACCACACCATGTGCTTCATGCGGCCCTGGATGCGAGCGTTGTAGGCGTCCTGGACTTCCTGCTTCACGTCCACGAACGCGAGGTCGTCCCGGCGGATGCGCTGGATCGCTTGCAGCGTGTGCTCGATCTGTGCCTCGGTGTAGACGAGCACCGACGTGTGACCGGGGCCGGTGTTCGGTCCCATCAGGATGAACCAGTTCGGAAAGCCGGAGACGGTCATGCCCTTGTAGGCGACCGCGCCGTCCTTCCAGGCTTCGTCGAGGGTCTTCCCGCCGCGGCCGGTGATCGGGAACGGCGCGTTCGCGAGCCCCAGGTCGAAGCCCGTGGCCAGGACGATCACGTCCGCAGCATGCAGGACGCCGTCGGTCGTCTGGAGCCCGTCGTGTCGGATCTCTTCGATGGGCTCGGTCACGAGGTCGACGTTCTCGCGCTCGAAGCTGGACCAGTAATCGCTGGAGATCAGGATGCGTTTGCACCCGAACTGGAAGTTCGGCGTGAGCTTCGCGCGCAACTCCGGGTCCTTCACCGAAGCCTTCAGGTGGGCCAGCGATCCAGCCTGCCCGATGGCAGACAGGCGCGGCGCGTCCAGGAAGACCATCGGCCCCACGAGTTCGCTGAGCCAGTACTTCACGAAGCGGAGCGCGCGCAGCCGGAACGGCTGACGGGCGAGGCGTTGCTTCTGGGCTTCGGTGTAGACGGTGTCGCGCTTCGGCAGCACCCAGCCCGGGGTCCGCTGATAGACCGACAGCTTCGCGACCTGCGGGGCGATCGAGGGGACCACCTGTACGGCGCTCGCGCCGGTTCCGATCACGGCGACGTTGCGGCCCGTGAGATCGTGCTCGTGGCTCCAACGGGCGGTGTGGAAGACCTCGCCGCCAAAGCTCTCGATGCCCTTGATGTCCGGGAGCGACGGGTCGACGAGACCGCCGACACCGGAGATCACGACGCGCGCAGTCACGCAGGAGTCGTCATCGGTGGTGAGGGTCCACTTCGCCCCGGCCTCGTCGAAGCGGGCGTCGACGATCTCGGTGTTCAAGCGCAGGTGGGAGCGGAGCTTCCACTTCTCGACGAGGCCAAGGAGGTACTCCTGGATCTCGCCCGACTCGGCGAAGGTCCGGCTCCAGTCCGGCTTCTGCTCGAAGGAGAACGCGTAGACGTGGGAGGGGACGTCGCAGGCGGCGCCCGGATAGGTGTTGTCGCGCCAGGTGCCGCCGATCTCGTTGGCGCGCTCGAAGATCGTGAACGAGTCGATGCCGGCCTTCTTGAGCTGGATCGCGGCACCGATTCCGGCGAAGCCGGAGCCGATGATCGCGATGGGAAAGTCCTTGCCCACGTCTGGCTACTCCGGTTGTCTTCTCGGATAGCCGGGCGGGCGCTTCCCGTGCTCGTCGCTGAGGTCGAACTCTTCGGCGAGATCCTCGACCCACTGGATGCTGCCGGATCGCTCCATCAGGTCGGAGGCGGCCAGGAGCGCGGCGGCGGCGCGCCCCACGAAGAGGGGTGTCTGTGCCTGCGAGAGATCCATGCCGGTCTGCTGTGCACTGTCCTGGATGAACTCGGTCGAGACGGCGCCGGGATACAGCGCGACGGCGGCGACATTCTTGGGTCGGAGTTCGATGGCCATGTCGGCGGTGAGCCGGTCGAGCCCGGCCTTGCCCGCCCCGTAGGAACTCGAGAAGTGGTAGCTCTGGCCGCCGGGCGACGACACGTTCAGGATGGCGGCGCCGGGCTCGCTCTCGAAGAGCAGACCGACCGCGTGCCAGCTCGCGACGTAGTGGGAGCGTAGGCCGATACCCACCTGGTCGTCCCAGATCTTCAGCGGGTGATCCCAGAAGCCTCCGCCCCAGGCGGGCGGATCCGGAATCGTGTAGACGTTGTTGACGAGGATGTCGAGGTGACCCTCTTCCTTGCCGACCTGCTCGAAGAGGCCGGCGATCTGCCGATCGTCGCCGTGGTCGCACTGGAAGGGACGGCCTTTGCCGCCGGCCTCGTCCACGACCCGGGCGGTGGCTTCGATGGTGCGATCCCCATCCCCCGAGCTGCGCCCGGTGACGTAGACGGTGCAGCCCTGCTCCCCGAGCGCCTGGGCGATTCCCTTGCCGATGCCTCGACTGGCACCCGTGACGACGGCGATCCGGTCCTGGAGTTTGCCCATGGGCGCGGAGTCTAGCGCGGGATCGAGTCCCGCTGTCAGCTGAGCTCGCTGAGGCGGACGACGCGGGTCTCGATCGGCGGGTAGTCACTGGCTCCGACGTAGCGGAAGAGCATGGCGCCCTCGTCGTGGTCGCAGGTCTCGAGCCAGTTGGGGAAGCGGCTCCCCGGGTCCTGGTGAGCCAGGACGATTCGAACCGAGCCGTCGTCTTCGTAGTGTGCGCTGAACTTGTTCAGGTGAATGCGGTGGTGGCGGTAGTCGAGCGACTCCATCCAGTAGTTGCCAATCTGGAGGTTCCAGGTGGCGCACTCGGGCGGCGTGGTCTCGATCAACAGCGCCTCGTCGGCAGCGAGTCGCCAGCGGCTGTTGTGGTAGTAGATGTTTGCGTCGCCACCGGCGCGCCGGCACATCTCCTGGTCGTTCGGGGGCAGCTCGTTCGTGTGGGTCTCGAAGCGGTTCATCCAGTCGACGAAGAGGTTCGCGGTTCCTTCCACGAAGGCGGCGGCTCGCTGGAGAGCCGGTTCGATCGCTTCCACCTGCAGGGTGTCGGACGCGTCGGGGTCCAGGCACTCGATCGAGTAGCTCGCGGGGGCCTCGCTCTCTCGCTGCCGGAAGGTCTGGCGCACCACCATCGTCGTTGTCTCGGGTTGCATCGGTAGCCAGTTGCCCGCTGGGCGTTCTGCCGACAGGGTGATCTCGAAGCCGCCGTCCTCGTCGCAGGCGATGTCTTCGAGGTCGAGCTGCCCGGTGGGCACCATGCTGCCGTCCGTCTCGTAGCCGCCGCCGTAGGTGATGAACGTGAGGTAGGGGACGGAGTTCCGTCGGCCCCGGATCCGGTAGGCGAGCCGGCCGTCGAGATTCGCGTTGTGGTAGAGGTTGTCCGGGTTGTCGTTCCCGATCTTGATCGTCTCGTTCGCGAGCTGGTAGAAGCGGGGATAGCGCGGGTCGGCGGACTCGACGTGGCTCTCGAGCCCCGCCCGCAGCAGCCGCGTCAGGTAGCGGAGGCCTTCCGCCCGCTGGAACGGGTCCTCCGGCGTGCCCTGCTGGAGAATCGCGTCCCCAGCTCGCTCGATGGAGCGACAGAAGTCCCGCCAGGCCGTCCCATCGATGATCCGTCGTTCTCTTTCCAGCCGGCTCATCTATCGCTCCGCTCTCTCTGTTTCAGCGACCTCATCGCTGGAGTTTAGGTGTTCCTTATGGTACCTCCCCGCTCGACTCGATCTGGGGTGGGGCAGTGGAGTTCCTCGGGATACCCTTCGAGATCTGGCTCGTCGGTGTTCTCGCGCTGTACATGGCGTGGGCGATCGGCGCGAACGACGTCGCGAATGCCATGGGGACGAGCGTCGGCTCGGGCGCGCTCACGATCGGCTCGGCGATCGTCGTCGCCGCGGTGTTCGAGTTTTCAGGTGCCTTCCTGGCGGGTGGCCACGTGACGGACACCGTCCGAAAGGGCATGCTCGACATGGAGCTGGTGTCTCCGGACACCCTCAAGTACGGCATGCTCGCCGCCCTGGCGGCGGCCGGAACCCTGCTCGTGGGAGCGACGCGCTACGGGCTCCCCGTCTCGACGACCCACGCGATCGTCGGTGCCATCGTGGGCTTCGGCGCGGTGGCAATCGGTCCGGCCGCGGTGAACTGGGGCAAGGTCGGGCAGATCGTTGCGAGCTGGCTGACCTCCCCTCTGCTCTCCGGCGTGATGGCATTCATGCTCTTCCAGTTCACGCGTGCGGTCGTGCTCGACAAGGACGATCCCATCAAGCAGGTTCGCAAGGTCGGGCCTTTCTTCTTCTTCTACGTGTTCTTCATCATCGGGCTCGTGACCCTCTTCAAGGGAATCAAGAACCTGAACCTGGATCTCGATCTCCCCCAAGCGCTCGCGGGCTCGTTCGCCCTGGGACTTCTGGGAGTGGCGGTCGGCGCCTTCTTCCTGAACCGGGTAGAAGGAGAGGCGGTGCCCGGGCGGCGTTTCAGTGGGGTGGAACGCGTCTTCGTAGTGCTGCAGGTCCTGACAGCTTGCGCGGTCGCCTTCGCCCAGGGATCCAACGACGTCGCCAACGCGATCGGACCCCTGGCCGCCGTGGTAAGCGTAATCCAGGGCGGTGGTGAAATTATGGACAAGGCGCCCGTGGCGCCGTGGATGTTGGCCATCGGCGGCCTGGGCATCGTCGTCGGCCTGGCCACCTGGGGCTACCGCGTGATGGAGACCGTGGGGAAGAAGATCACCGAGCTGACTCCCAGCCGTGGCTTCGCGGCATCGCTGGCCGCCGCGACGACCATCGTGCTGGCTTCGCGTCTCGGGATGCCGGTCTCGACCACCCATACGCTGGTGGGTGCGGTTCTGGGGGTCGGTCTCGCACGCGGCATTGGTGCCATCGATCTACGCGTAGTCGGCAACATCATCTTGTCGTGGATTGCTACGCTGCCGATCGCGGCGGGTCTCGCCATCTTCTTCTTCTACTTCTTCAAGGGCCTGCTCGGCTAGGAGGAATGCCATGGCCTGGATTGACAAGCTCGTCGGGCGGTCGCCGATCGGCCCCATGCAAGAACACATGCGGGCGGCCGTTGCATGTGCCCATCAGATCATCCCGCTCGTCGAGGCGATGGTGTCTGGCGACCGGGAGGCGGTGCGCGCCCAGCGGGCCGAGATCGATCGGCTCGAGCACGAGGCGGACGAGATCAAGCACGAGATTCGGAGTCACCTGCCGCGACGGCTGATGCTGGCGATGGAGCGGCGGGACATGCTCGAGATCCTCGACTACCAGGACTCGATTGCGGACGTTACCCAGGACATTGCGGAACTCGTCGACCAGCGCGGGATGCAGCTGCCGGAAGCCCTCGCCGACCCAGTTCGCGGTTTGACGGTGCGGGTGGTGGCGGCCTGCGATCAAGGCCAGCGCATCATCGACGAGCTCGATGAGCTGGTGGAGACGGGCTTCTCGGGGCGCGAGGTCTCGCGTGTCGAAGTGATGATCTCCGAGCTCGCTCGCATCGAGAGTGAGACGGACCAACTTCTCGATCACGCCTGCCGAAAGCTCTTTGCGCTGGAAGACGAGCTCGGCATCAGCACCGTTTACTGGCACCAGATCCTGCTCTGGATCGCCGACGTGGCCGACTACTCGGAACGGGTCGGAAATCGGCTCCGACTCCTGATCGCGAACTGAGGCTTCTCCAGCACGCGGCACGGTTGTCCTGTGAGCGGGGTCCTCAGCGGATCCGTTACGCCTCCGTCTCCCGCGAGCGGGACCAGAAGCGTCGGACCAGGCGCTGGGTGCCGACGGGAAAGACCCTCTTCGCGAAGTCGAGTGCGCGCGACTCGGGGGTGATCAGGACTCGCAGTTGGTTTCGCTCGATGGCCCGCAGGATGCGTCGCGCCACCACCGCGGGCTCGGTGCCAAAACGCTCGAAAGTCTCGATCGCGCTGTTGCGACCCTCCTCGTCCTGGAAGCGGCCATTGTGTGCGATCTTCGTCTTGATCCCGCCCGGGTGGACGCTCGTGACACCGACCTTCGAGTTCCCGAGCTCGGCGTGGAGGGTCTCCGAGAACGAGCGGACGGCGGCCTTTGTTGCGCAGTAGGGCCCCTGGGACGGCAGCCCAGCGAAGCCGAACATGCTCGAGATGTTCACGATGTGAGCCTCGTCCTCGCGCTCCAGGTAGGGCAGGAAGAACTTGCAGCCGTGGACGACGCCCCAGAAGTTGATGCCGACCAGCCAGTCGAAGTCCTCCCAGGACAGCTCCTCGACCGTCTGACCGAGCGCCACCCCGGCGTTGTTGATGACGATGTGGACGTGGCCATGCTCCGCCACGACGGCATTCGGAAAGGCCGCCATCTGGGCGCGATCCGCCACGTCGATGGTATGGGTCGAGAGTGTCCCCCCGCTTGCCCGGACCTCCTCGGCGAGGCTCGCGAGGCCCTCTTCGTCGATATCCGCAGCGGCCAGCGTGCATCCGCGCTCGGCCAGCTGCTTCGCGGTCGCGCGACCGATCCCACTGGCAGCCCCGGTAACGACGGCCACGCGTCCTTCGATCTTCTGCATGCCGCTAGCATAGGACCGATAGGAGGGAGCGGTGGCGAATCGAGTGATCCAGTGGGCGACTGGCGGAGTCGGGCGTGCCGCCATCGAGGCCATCACGTCCCATCCCGAGCTCGAGTTGGTCGGGGTGTGGGTTCACGGCGAGGAGAAGGTCGGGCGCGACGCGGGGGAGATTGCCGGCATCGGTCCGCTCGGCGTCGAGGCCACCCAGGACGTCGACGCCTTGCTGGCGACGGGGGCCGATTGTGTCCTCTACGCGCCGGTGATGGCCGACACGAGCGTCGTGCTCCGGATCCTCGAGGCGGGTCTCAACGTTGTGACACCCCTCAACTGGTTCTATC
This sequence comes from Myxococcota bacterium, assembly GCA_046583095.1. Classification (GTDB taxonomy): domain Bacteria; phylum Myxococcota_A; class UBA9160; order UBA9160; family UBA4427; genus JAJDAN01. Next base: position 8,510 of record JAYGDB010000122.1, read on the forward strand.
CCGGAAACCGCGATGTGACCGCGCTCGAAGTGGCCTGCCAGAAGGGGGGTGTCACGTTGCACGGTACGGGTATCCACCCGGGTGGCGTCACGGAACGAATTCCGCTGATGGTCTCCGCGTTTTCACGGGCGGTTACCCACGTGCGTGCCGAGGAGTTCTCGGACATTCGCACCTACGGAGCGCCGTTCGTGGTCGGCGAAATGATGCTCTTCGGGAAGACGCCGGAAGAGGCCGCGCAGAGTCCCATGCTCGCGATGCTCGGTGGCGGCTTCGAGCAGTCGATCGACATGGTGGCGGATGCCCTGCGCTTCGATCTCGACGCGGAGAAGCGCCGCAGCCACGAAGTGTCCGTCGCGACGGCTCCGATCGACTCGCCGATCGGGCCCATCGAGCCGGGCCATGTGGCGGCCCAGCGGTTCACCTGGGAGGGACTCGTGCGCGGGGAGCCGGTGATCAGTGTGCGCACCAACTGGTTCATGGGCGAGGAAAATCTCGACCCGGCCTGGAACTTCGGCCCAGAGGGCGAGCGCTTCGAGGTGGAGGTGCAGGGCGACCCGGGCGGTCTCTTCAAGATCCACGGGTGGCACCCCGAGTCGATCGAGGCGGGCCTCGCGCGCAACCCGGGGATCGTCGCTACCGCCAACCACTGCGTCAGCGCGATCCCGTACGCGATCCGCGCGGATCCGGGGATTCGCACCTACCTGGATCTGCCCCTGGTTGCCGGGCGGGCCGCGCCGGAGCTGAGTCGCTAGGCGGCGAAGCTTGCCGCGCCGATGTCGGCGGGGCTGAGCTTGCGGCCCTCGATACCCTCGAGCCCGTCGCCGCCCGTGTACGTATCTTCGGCCAGGATCTTGCCGTTCTCGTCGATCGGCCAGAGCACGGCCATGCGTGCCTCGTAGAGGTAGTGGGCGTCGGGATCGTCGACGTCCTTCCCCATCAGCTTCAGGGTGCTTCCGGGGTAGGCCATGCGCATGACGCCCTCGGTGAGGACGCAATCGCGATCCACGACGAGCCGGTCGACGTCGAGCTCGAGCTTGTGAGCGCCGGACGCCGCGAAGTCCTCGTAGAACTTCCGCACAGCGTCCCTTCCCTCGGGGCACAGCTCGGGGACCAGGTCGCGACCCGTGTAGGCGTGGTAGTGGACGTCGTCCGAGAGGGTGTCGATCAGTCCGTCGAGGTCGAGCTTGGCCTCGGCCTTCATGTGGTTCAGCACGACTTGCAGGTTGCGGGCGAGGATCGGGTCCGTTTCGACTGCGAGTCGCTCTTCGACCTTTTCCCAGGTCTTGTTCGGGTCGATCTTCATGCGGGCTCCCTCGGAAGTGTGTTCGGAACGTGCGGGGACATTTCGCAGGATACCCCGCTCGAGAGGCAGGTGGCGCTCGCGTCGCTCCGGGCTGCCCCTGGTTTGCTCAGGCGCCCCACTCCAGATAGCTTTCGTCGAAACCCCAGAAGGAGGAAATCGTGGCCAGCTTCCATGATCACGAGATGGTCTCGATCACCGGCGAGAGCGTGAGCCTGTCCGATTACGAGGGGCAGGTCTGCCTGGTGGTCAACCTCGCCAGCCAGTGAGGCCTCACCGGCCAGTACGCAGGTCTGCGTACCCTACACGATGACAACAAGGCCAAGGGCTTCACCGTCCTCGGCTTCCCGTGCAACCAGTTCGGCTCCCAGGAGCCGGGCAGCAATGAAGAGATCCTGGAGTTCGCCAGCTCCAAGTTCGACGTCGACTTCCCGATGTTCGCGAAGATCGACGTGAACGGAGACGGCGCCTGCGATCTCTACAAGTTCCTCAAGGACGGCAATCCGGACGAAGAGGGCAACGAGGACATCGGCTGGAACTTCACCAAGTTCTTGGTGGGTCGCGATGGCTCGGTGCTCGCCCGCTGCGGCCCGACCGCGACGCCGGAGGAAATTGGAGAGCTGCTCCAGGAGCACCTCTAGGCGGTTACGGGGCTCCTGGCTGCGGCCACGGGTCCGCTAGAAGACGCGGAACTTGATCCGGCGGTCGATGTTCGCATCGTCCGCCGGAAGCCCGCGCTCGCTCTGGCGCAGCATCCGTAGGATCTCGGGGCCCATCAGGTCGAGCTCCGTGGAGCGATAGGACTCGCCGCCAAAGTCGCGGATGCGCCGCGTCTGCTGGCGCAGAATCTCGACGTCCTGGCCCAGGATCGTGTCGAGCTGCTTCTCGATCACCGGCCGCATGGACTCCATCTTGTCCTCCGGGACCTTCCAGCAGGACACCAGCCAGAAGCGCGTGCGGAACTCAGAGATGGGGGTGTGGGGCAGGGTGGTGATCAGGTGTCGATCGCTGCCGGTCTTGTACTCGACCTGAGCCACGCACGGCAGGAAGAAACGATCCCAGTGCTCGGAGACGATCGGGTTGCCGTTCTCGTCCTCTGAGTTGCCGGAGAGCGGCGGCTCTCCGATGTACTCGACCTCGATGCCGTTCGGGATGCGCCTACGTACGGCCTCGATCTCGTTGCTGCCCTTGCCGCGGAAGTCGCCGCGGTGGACGAAGGCGGTGTGGGGCACGTCGAGGGCGTTCTCGAGGGCGGCGTGCATCGTGCACTCGACGTCGTACTCGCGGATCACGACGAGATAGTCGTCGTCGTCCGCGCAGGGGATGCGAACCGGCAGGCCGAGCGGCTCGGCGTCGGCGCGGGCCCAGATCCAGACGAAGTCGTCCTGCTCTGTGGTTGCGAACGAGGGAACCGAGCGTCCTTCGTGATCGCTGCCGTCGAGGAGTCCGGGCACCTCCTGGCACGCGCCGCGGCCGTCGAAGCGCCAGCCGTGGTAGGGGCAGGCCAGGTGACCCGCTTCATCGATTCGACCCAGGGAGAGGGGTGTGTTGCGATGCGCGCAGCGGTCTAGGAGTGCCGACGCGCGTCCGTCTCCATCCCGAAAGAGCACGACCCGGACGTCGTAGAGGGTCCTGGAGATAGGTTCGTCGGTCAGTTCTTCGCTGCGACAGGCCGCGTACCAGCCGTCCAGGACACGAGCCGACGAGACGCTTCCCTTCGTGAACGTCGGTGCTTCGGGATTCGGCATGTGGGAATCCTACCGAACCGGAGTGGGCGATGAAGACGAGCCCGCAGACGCGACGCGGGTCATCCGGGGATAGTATCTGCAGATGACCGACCAAGCGTCCATCCGGCTCGAGGTCGAAGACCACGTCGCCCGCGTCACGTTGGATCGACCCGAGGCGCGCAATGCCATGGACGTGGCCATGCTCGATCACCTGCCGGAAATCCTCTCCGAGTTGGCGGGCGACGCCGGCGTGCGATGCATCGTTCTTACGGGTGCGGGCGAGAAGGCTTTCTGCGCAGGGGGCGACGTACGCGGGCTGGAGGATGGCGGCGGGGAGCGCGCGGCCCCAGATCCCAGCCGTCTGGCCGATCGCATCAACGACTGGGCGCAGGCCTCGGTGCTTCTCCACGAGATGCCGAAGCCGACGCTCGGCGCGATCAACGGAACGGCTGCGGGTGCGGGCATGGGGCTGGCGTTGGCCTGCGATGTCCGGATCGGGTGCGAGCACAGTCGCTTCATCACCTCGTTCGCAAGGATCGCGATGTCGGGCGACTTCGGCGGCTCGCACCTGCTTACCCAGCTCGTCGGGACCGCGAAGGCGCGCGAGCTCTACTTCTTGAGCGATCCTGTCTCCGCCGACGAGGCCTTCTCGCTCGGCCTGCTGAACTGGAAGGTGCCTGCCGCGGAGCTGCGCGAACGCACCCGCGAGCTTGCGCTTCGGCTCGCTGCGCTTCCGGCTCCCACGCAGGCTGCGATGAAGGCGAACCTGAACGCATCCCTGGGCAGCCGCCTTCGCGATGTGGTGCGGCTGGAAGCCGAGAGCATGGCGAAGACCTCGACGAGTCCGGAGGCGGCTGCTGCGGCCGCGGCGTTCTTTGCGAGTCGCGGTCGCTAGTCGGCCCGAAACGGGAGATGCGCGCGAGCTGCGAGCAGCCTGTGCGTGATGGAATCCGAGTCAGGATGTCCACGCTTGTCGTTTCCGAGCCTCCGATTTCAGGGGTCTCCACCCGGATTGGCAGGTCTGCGCCTGCGCCGAATGGCTTCTTGACTAGCGGCCTGTCAGGTCCCTAATCTGCGGCTTCCGCTTCCGTGTCCCTCGTGTTGAAGTGAGTAGAGGACCCCCCAAGATGTTCAGTATCTCCCGGCTGCATCGCGTTGCAGCCAGCGCAGCTGGGTTCGGCCTGCTCTCGCTCGGAGCCTCGGCGGTGGCGCAGGACGGCGAGACCGCTGCGGGCTCCCTGGAGGAAGTCAGCGCCGTGCGACGCCAGGGGAACGTGGAGGGCGTCGGCTCCCAGCAGCGCGTTGATGAGTTCAGCGACGAGACCGACACGCTCTTTGCGCGCTACAGCACGACCCTGAGGCAGATCGACGCGATGGGTGTGTACAACCACCAGATGCGCGGGTTGATCGGGTCGCAGGAGGTGGAGCTCGCTTCGCTCGAAGACCAGCTCGACCGGGTCGAACTCGTGGGCCGGAGCGTGACGCCGCTGATGCTTCGCATGATCGAAGCGATCGAGGCCTTCGTCTCACTCGATGTTCCGTTCCTTCAGAAGGAGCGGGCGGAGAGAATCGCCGTGCTGCGAAGCCTGATAGGCCGAGCCGACGTGAGCAACGCGGAGAAGTACCGGACGATCATGGAGGCCTACCAGATCGAGAACGAGTACGGCCGCACCATCGAGGCCTACCGCTCGACGATCGAGCGGGACGGCGACAAAAAGACCGTCGATTTCCTGCGCTTCGGCCGGATCGCCCTCGTGTACCAGACGCTGGACGGCGGCGAATCCGGCGTCTGGGACCAGCAGCATCAGGAGTGGCTGCTGCTCGACGACAGCTACCGGACCTCGATCCGGGCCGGCCTGCGAATTGCCCGCAAGCAGCTGGCTCCCGATCTGATTCGACTGCCGCTGCCCGCAGCGCAGAACATCGGGGAGCCGGGTTGATGGAGCGCGTCTTCGACAAGTCGATGGCGCTCGGGCTCGGGCTGCTGCTGCTGGCCGTGGCGCCCGGCGTGTTCGCCCAGGAAGCCGCCGAGGAGCCGGGCTACGACCAGGCCGAGGCCGTCGAGCGAACCGACGACGAGCTCACCTCCGAGGGGTTGCCCTCGGTGCCGAAGCCGCGATCCCTGGAGGAACTGCTGAGACTCGTCGAGGCGGGCTTCGAGAGTGAGCGTGAAGAGAACTCGCAGCGGGAGGTCGAGTTCAAGCGGCGCAGGGATGATCAGGAGCGGTTGCTCGCAGAAGCGGTTGCCAAGCGGGAGCGGATGGAAGCCCTCAGCCAGCAGCTCGAGTCGGCCTATACCGAGAACGAGGTGGCGATTGGGGCGAGACAGGCTCGTCTCGGCGAGCAGCTCGGCCAGATGGGAGAGCTCTTCGGCGTGGTTCGGCAGGTAGCCAACGATCTGAGCGGCCACACCTGGGAGTCGATCACGAACTCGCAGCTGGGTTCGCGCAAGGAACTGCTCGATCGCCTCGGCCGCGCCAAGGAGCTTCCCTCTACTGAAGACCTGCGCCGACTGTGGTTCGAACTCCAGCGGGAGATGACCGAGCAGGGACGCGTCGTTCGCTACCGGAGCGAAGTCCTCGGTCTCGACGGACAGTCTACCCAGCGCGACGTGATTCGCGCCGGCGTCTTCAGCGCGGTTGCCGGCGGTCGCTATCTGGCGTGGGAGTCGCGCGACCAGCAGCTTCGCGAGCTGAGCCGTCAGCCTCCGGGCAAGTACCTCGACACGGTTGCGGCCTTCGAGGCGACTACCAGCGGCTTCGCGCCGCTGGCCCTCGATCCGTCCCGCGGTGCACTGCTGGCCGCACTGATCGAGACGCCGAACCGGGTCGAGCGCGTGCAACAGGGCGGCGCGGTGGGTTACGTGATCATCTTCCTCGGGGCCCTGGCCTTAGCGCTCGGCGTCGGCAAGTGGATCGTGGTTTCGATCAGCAGCCGCAGGGTGGCCGCCCAGCGCACGCAGGCGACACCCGACCTCCGCAATCCGCTCGGACGGGTCCTCTCGGTCTACCAACAGAATGCAGAGGCGGATCCAGAGACCCTCGAGCTGAAGCTCGACGAAGCGGTTTTGCGCGAGACCTCGAAGCTCGAGCGCTTCATCTGGCTCGTGAAGACCGTATCGGTGGTGGCGCCGCTGCTCGGACTCCTCGGCACGGTGACCGGCATGATCCAGACCTTCCAGGCGATCACCCTCTTCGGTGCTGGCGATCCGAAGATGATGGCGGGTGGGATCTCCGAGGCTCTCGTTACCACGATGCTGGGTCTCATCACTGCGATTCCGCTGGTGCTGCTGCACGCCACCCTGGCGAACAGCACGCGGCGGATTATCGACATCCTGGACGAGCAGAGCGCTGGGCTGATTGCCATCCGCTCGGAGAGTGCCAATGACGGGGCCGGCTGAGGCATAGCGAGTGGGCTCGGAAGCGGTAGAGGCCGTTCGCGACTTCGTCGAGACCGGAGGCGATGTCCTCTTGCTGATCGCCTTCGTCACCGGCGTGATGTGGACGATGATCCTCGAGCGAGTGATGTATATCTGGCTCGGCCACGAGGGCGAGGCCCAGCGCATCCGAGACATCTGGAGCCATCGCGGCGATCACTCGTCGTGGCGTGCGCACATGATCCGTCGGATGCTCGTGTCGGAGATGGAGCTCAAGCTCAATCGCGGGCTCGGCTTCATCAAGACCATCGTTGCAGTCTGTCCGATGTTCGGACTGCTCGGAACCGTGACGGGCATGATCGAGGTTTTCGATGTGATGGCGCTCACCGGTAGCGGGAATGCACGGGGTATGGCTGCGGGCGTCTCGAAGGCCACGCTGCCGACCATGGCGGGAATGGTGGCGGCGCTCTCCGGCATGATTTTCAGCATCCAGCTCGACCGCTACTCTCGGGACGAGGCCGCACGCGTGGCCGACAGTCTCGAGGTCGTGAGCCGGTAGGGGTACGGAGATAATGCGTCGCAGGCGACAACGGCACGACGACGAGAACGAAGTCAACCTGACGCCGATGCTCGACGTCGTCTTCATCATGTTGATCTTCTTCATCGTGACCGCCTCGTTCGTGAAGGAGGCGGGCATCGACATCTCTCGTCCGCCCGCGGCGACCGCCGTGCGCAAGGAGCGAGGCAACATCCTGATCGCGATTACCCACAACGACCAGATCTGGATCGATCGCCGTCAGGTCGATCCGCGGGCGCTGCGCGCGAACATCGAGCGCCTGCACGCGGAGAACCCCCAGGGCTCCGTCGTGATCCAGGCCGACAAGGACTCCAGGAACGGGCTCCTCGTCCAGGTGATGGATGCAGCCCGAATGGCGGGCGTGAAGAGCGTTGCCCTCGCAGCCGAGGTGATTGGCGGCGACTAGGTGGGTGGGCCGATCTGGGCCGACGAGCGCTGCCAGCCTGAGGCTGCCCGGCCCCGAGCAGGGGCCCCGAGAGCGGTTGCCGGGAACCGAGCCGGGCTCGGTGCCTCCAAACCTGCAACGGAAGCCGCTGGTTGGGCGTCTTCTTCGCAAAGGCTTGCGGTGGCGTGGCCCGTGTTGTTTGATGGCGCCAACCAAACGGAAGCGAGAGCAGCATGAGTGACCGGAAGATGGACGAGTACCTCCGGCGGTGGAAGCAACGCGAGGAAGCCGCGGAGGGGATGGTCCCGATCATCGGGCGGCTCTACCGCGAGCGCGGCGTGATCGTCAAGGTGTTCGGCGACTCCCTGGTCAACAAGGACTGGATCGAGATCATCCAGAGCATCCGCCTCGCCCGCC
>JAYGDB010000166.1:0-10856 GCA_046583095.1 Myxococcota bacterium
GACGACATCTACGAGGTCCCCAGGACCCCGAAAGAAACCGAGGTCGCCCATCCAGCTGGGGTAAACTGACCCGGCGCAGCGTAACCGCTGCACGCTGTAGTAGCGATTTAGTAGATCGATCGATTCCAGGAGCGCACTGCATAGCTTGTCCGCAGATCTAAGGACAAGCTCGCGTAGCACTCTTTGGGCGTATAGCTCAGTTGGCTAGAGCATCTCGTTTACACCGAGAGGGTCCGCGGTTCGAGTCCGTGCACGCCCACCATTCCGGCGACCGGCGATCGACGCATGATGCGCAAGGCGCTCGCTCCCGGGTACGGGTTCAGGCGAGGCTCACGAAGCGGCCCGTTGCTGCGCCTCGGGCGCTAGCGTTGCGCGAATGAGTCGTGCCGGCACTGCCATCGTCCTGATTGCGCTCGGGACCGCCGTCGTCGCGGTCCGCGGGATTGGGTTCGAGCACGTCCTTCCGGATGATCATGACGGCGTAGTCCTGACGATGGATGACGCCCAGTACCACGCGCGCCGGGCGGCCTACACGTACGAGAACTTTCCCGCGGTTCTCAGCTTCGATCCGTACTTGAACTACCCCCACGGCGCTTACGCGCCGTGGCCGCCGCTGTACGACTTTGCACTCGGCGCAGCGGGGCGCCTGTTCGGGAGCCTGGATCTGGCTCTCGCATGGGCCCCTGTCCTGCTCGGGTTGCTGACGGCGCTCGCCGTGTATGCCATCGGCGGAATGCTCGGGGGTCCCGCGGTCGCGACCGGCGCAGTGGCGTTCTTCGCATTGCTTCCGGCCAGCAGCCAGTACTCGTCGGTCGGGAACCCTGATCACCACGCGGCAGTGACCTTCCTTGCGACGGTCCTGCTCGTGGGCCTGATGGCCTCCCTGCACGCCGGCGATCGGCCCGGACGCATCTGGGGCCTGCAGGGGATCCTGGTCCTGACCCGGGTCGCGATGCTCCTGACCTGGCACGGGAGTCTTCTCTACTTCGTTCTTGGCGAGGCGCTGGCGCTCAGCATCGCGACGGCATTCGAGCGGCGCGAGCAACTCCTCGCGCAGTCCCTTGGCTGTGGGTTCAGCGCGATCCTCGGGTGGATTGCGCTCTCGATGCCCCATTCGGAGTTTGGGGGTCCGTGGTCCCCGGTCGAGATGTCGCTCCTGCAGCCGGCCACCCTCGCGGCCTTCGCGCTGACAGCGCTCGTCCCGGCGCTCTGGCGGGGGGCCGGAAGCCACGGGCGTCTCCTGGCCACCGGTCTGGTGGCAGCGGCCACGGGCGGTCTGATCGTCGCGCTTGCATGGGACGACGTTGCGACGGGCTGGGCCTATGCAACGCGCTTGGAGCCGTTCATCGCGCTCAACTTCGAGACCCAGCCACTGTGGAGGTCGAACGCCGCCGTCGGACTCTACGGCTACGCGGCCTGGCTGCTCCCCGTCACCCCGCTGGCGGGACTGTGGGCGGCTCGTCGTCGGCTCGAGGTTCGCGAGCCGGCTCTCGCACTCGCCGGATGGACCGGCGTGCTGTTGATCCTCGCCGTCTCGAACGCCCGCTACGGCAGCGATTTCGCACCGGCCGCGAGCGTCTCGTTCGCGCTGTTGCTCGCACTCGGTGCCGGGGCGCTCGCGCGACGCTGGAGCGCGGGCGGCGTCCCGATCCGGGTCGCGATGTTTCTACTGATCCCGTTGCTGATGTTGCCGGCGATTCACTCGCTGTGGCCCCATGCGGTGCGCAGCGTGTGGGTCCTGCGCGGCTACCAGGTCGTCCTGAAGCGCCCCGGCCCGGGTCTCGTTCGCAGCGTCTATGCGTTTGTCGATGCCGTTCGGGAGGCGACTCCAGAGACGGGTGACGTGCCCGAATACGGGATCCTCACCCCCAGCACCCTGGGCTTTGCGATGAACGCCCGGGGCCGGCGTGCCACGCCCGCCGGGAACTTCGGTCCCTACGTCGGGCGTGAGGGTCTCGAACTCACGCGAGCTTTCTACCGGGAGATCGACGAGCAGGTGGCCTTCCGTGAGCTCGAGACTCGGGACATCCGCTATGTCGTTACGTCGGATGCCGGCCGCGGCGCGCCGGCCTCGATGCTGCATCGGCTGCACCACGACGACGGCGGCCTCGTCGATGGCCGGCCCGCGCTGGGCCACTTCCGGCTGGTCACCGAGGGTCCGCCGCACGGGGTGCCGCTCGGCGCCCTCGGGGCTGCTGCTCCCGACTTCGTCGATGCTCCCTACAAGCTCTTCGAGGCTGTCCCTGGGGTTGTACTGAACGTCTCGGGTTCGCGGCCCGGTCGCCCGGTATTCGTGGAGCTCGAGGTGACGACTCCGACGGGCCGCAGGTTCTGGTACCGGGCGTCCGCACGGGCCTCGAGGCAGGGGATCGCGCGGGTCCGCGTCCCCTACGCGGCGGAAGCCTACGAGGTGCGGACCGACTCAGGCATCTACCAGGTGGCGGTACGCGAGGAGCAGGTCGTCTCCGGACACGAGATCGAGGTTCGCTGAACCTGCGGAAATGGTCCCGAGCCCTTGCAGACCGCGTAAAACTCGGCACCCTACGCCCGCCAGACCTATCGGGGCGGTAGTTCAATCTGGTTAGAGCACTGGCCTGTCACGCCAGAAGTTGCGGGTTCGAATCCCGTCCGCCCCGCCACACCGGTGGCTCCCTCGCGCCGGTTGCGGGTCCTGAGCGTGGGTCATCAAGGCGGCCCCTTGTCCCGGCCGGCGCTGCGGCGCTGGCGGATCTGCCGCATGCGTTCAGCGATCTCCCGCTCCGCGCCTCGCTCGCTGGGCTCGTAGAAGCGGCGTCCGGCAAGCACTTCGGGCAGGTTCTCGGCGTCCACGAATGCGTCTGCGTCGTCGTGGGGGTACTGGTAGTCGGCCCCGTAGCCGAGGTTCTTCATCAGCGGTGTCGACGCGTTCCGGAGGTGCAGGGGCACCGTCGCCGAACCCGTCTCGCGCAGCGCGGCAGTGGCCCCCGCCAGTGCCTTCAGGGTGGCGTTGCTCTTGGGCGCGCACGCCAGGTAGGTGGTCGCCTGGGTGAGAGGGAACTTGCCCTCCGGCAACCCGATCCGCTCCACCGCCAGGTAGGCCGAGGTCGCGACTTGCAGAGCGGTGGGATCCGCGTTTCCAATGTCCTCGGACGCGAAGATGACGAGCCGACGGGCGGGGTAGAGCGGATCCTCCCCGGCTTCGAGCATACGCATCAAGTAGTAGACGGCTGCATCCGGGTCGCTGGCCCGGAGGCTCTTGATGAACGCAGAGACGACGTTGAAGTGCTCCTCGCGGTCGCGGTCGTAGAGCAGTAGCTGCTTGCCGGCGGCCTCCCGAACGGTTTCCGGTGCCAGGGGCGCGTTCGGCGTGTCTCCGTGCCGGTGCACGGAGACCGAGGCCTCGAGCAGGCCGAGGGCGCGGCGGGCGTCTCCGTCGGCGGCCTGGACGATCGTGCCGAGAGCGCCGTCTCCGAACACCAGGGGTGTCTGGCCGAGCCCGCGCTCGGGGTCGCTTGCAGCGCGCTGTACGGTGCTCGCGATGGCCTCGTCGTCGAGCGGCTGCAGGGTCAGGACGCTGCAGCGCGACAGCAGAGGAGCGATCACCGTGAACGACGGGTTCTCGGTGGTCGCTCCGATCAGGGTGACGGTGCCGGTCTCGACGTGCGGCAGCAGGACATCCTGCTGGGCCCGGTTCAGCCGATGGATTTCGTCGATGAAGAGGATCGTGCGCAGGGACACGCGGCGCGCGTGCTCCACGGCCTCGCGGATATCCTTGACTCCGGACGTCACGGCCGAGAGGGGCACCATTCGCGAGTTGGGAGAACCTGCAAGCAGCCAGGCGAGGGTGGTCTTCCCGGTTCCCGGCGGACCCCAGAGGATCAGCGACGGTAACTCCTCGGAAGCCAGCATCGAGCGCAGGGCGGTGCCTTTGCCGGTCAGCTGCTCCTGCCCGAGCATCTCGTCGAAGCTCTGCGGGCGCATCCGATCGGCCAGCGGAGCGCGTGGATCGATCCGGCGTTTCGGGCGCTCTGGGAACAGCTCCATCGAGTCGTCCGGCATGTGGCTATCCTACCGCGTGAATGGGTGACGGCGTGAAGATCCAGACCATCGGTGTGTGCTTGAAGCCGGGCCAGCCCCAGGCTGCCGCGACCCTACGTGCGCTGGTCAAGTGGCTGGGGATTAGCGGCATCGAGGCGCGCCTCGATGCTGAGTGCGCCAAGCTGATCGGGGGGGCTGCCGAAGAGATGTCGGTTCTCGCCGCCGAGGTCGACCTTCTCATCAGCCTGGGTGGCGACGGCACGCTGCTGGGCGTTGCGCGGGCTGCCGGGAGCCGCCGCGTTCCCATCCTGGGCGTCAACCTGGGCACCCTCGGATTCCTCACCGAGGTGACCATCGACGAGATGCTCCCGGCCCTCGAGACGGTCCTCGCGGGAGAGGCCGAGATCGTTTCCCGTATGCGGCTGGACGTGAGGGCGAGTCGGGACGGTCGCGAACTGGGTCAGTTCATGGCCCTGAACGACGCGGTGATCGCCAAGAGTGCCAGCTCGAGCATGATCGATCTCGAAACCTCCGCGGCGGGCCAGGAGGTGACCACCTACCACGCGGACGGGTTGATCGTCTCCACACCGACCGGTTCGACCGCGTACTCGCTGTCGGCGGGCGGTCCGCTGCTGCTGCCGGGTCTCGAGGCCATCGTCCTGACGCCCATCTGTCCCCACTCCCTCACACAGCGTCCCCTGGTGCTGCCGGACGAGGCGGAGATCGAGGTCGTCGTCCGTACTCGCGGCGGCGAGGCGACGCTCACGACCGACGGTCAGGAAGGCGTAGTCCTCCTCGATGGAGACCGGGTATCGCTGCGGCGGTCGCCGCACCCGGTCGACATCGTCGCATCGCCCCTGCGGACCCGCTTCCAGATCCTGCAGACGAAGCTTCGCTGGGGTGAGCGCTGATCGAGCCCGTCCCGCTCGAGCGCGGGGCAGTCTTGCAGCGTCTCGCGTGAAGCGCGGGCCTGGCGCGAACCTTCGAGTCTGCCAGCCGGGTAGGGCTTCTTCGCGAAGTCCCCCGGTCACCCGCGGGTAGGCTTTGCAGAGATGTGGGCAAAGAAACACAAGGCGGGTAGCAAATCGTCTAGGGGCCCCTGAACCGCTCTCGCCGGCCGCTCTTCAAGACAGGAGTTCCAGGGTCCGATGACTCTCCTGTGGCCGGGGTCTGCGTGACCCCGTCTGGATAGGAGAGGGGGATGGATCATTACACCGTGATGCTCGTTGTGGACGCGGCTTCGCCCGTCCGGCGCTTCCAGGTTGGGAAGTCGCTGGTCCAGAAGCTCGTGATTGCTCTGGGTGTTTCTGCGGCGATCCTGGCATTCGGCCTGTGGGACTATACGCGGGCCCGCGCGGACGCTGCGGAGATCGAGGCGCTGCGGATCGAGGCTGCCGAGCAGCGTGAGCAGATCCAGACGTTCCAGCAGACTCTCGCGGACGCGAGCGTGGAGCTGGATACCGTCCGCGAACTCGAGCGCAAGATCCGGATCATCGCGAACTTGCCTGGAGCCGCCGGGATCGGGGGCGAGGGCGTGACTGAGTTGGCTCCGCGGAGCGACCCGGAAGCGCAGCAGGAGGCTCAGGTGCTGCCGCCTGCGGGTGTTCCCGTGCACCAGGGACCCTTCAGCGCGACGCATCCCGAGGCCATACCGGTCCGGGGGGACGGCTCGTCTTCGGAATCGTGGATTCGGGAAGGCACGACGACTCGGGCCGCCCGGCGCGTGAGCGCGCTGACCCAGATGGCCGAGGCGGCATCGCAACGTGCGGAACGTCGCAGTGACTCCCTCGTCTTGCTCGTCCGGGAACTCGAGGAAAAGCGGAATCGCCTGGTGTCGATGCCCTCGGTGTGGCCGACGAAGGGCTGGCTGACGTCTCGCTTTGGTCCGCGGATCTCACCGTTTACCGGGCGACGGCAGAAGCACGCCGGTATCGACATCGCGGGCCGGCTGGGCACAGTGATCAACGCCCCCGCCCGGGGTCGCGTCTCCTCGATCGGCTCGCGCGGCCCGCTGGGCAACAGCCTGACCCTCGACCACGGCTTCGGGCTGAAGACCTTCTACGGCCATGCCCAGGAGATCTTCGTGGGGGTCGGCGAGACGGTCGAGCGCGGTCAACGCATCGCCTCGATCGGGACTTCGGGCCGCAGCACCGGGCCGCATCTCCACTACGGTGTGCACGTGAACGGAAAGGCGCGCGATCCCCTCAACTACATCTTCGACTGACCGCCTCGAGTCGTCGCTAGATTGCCGCCCCTTGGGGGCTCTTCTAGACTCCCGCTCCCTCCCCCGGTCGCGGGACTCCCAGCATGCAGCGTACTCTCAGCAAGGTCTTCGGGACCGGTAACGACCGCGTCATCAAGCGGATCGTCCCGATCGTGGAGCAGGTCGGACAGCTGGGCCCCGGGCTCAGCAAGCTCTCCGACGCCGATCTGAAGGCCAAGACGCCGGCGTTCCGCCAGCGTCTCGAAAACGGCGAGTCCCTCGACGATCTCCTGCCCGAAGCCTTCGCGACCGTCCGCGAGGCCACCAAGCGCACCCTCGGCATGCGTCACCACGACGTCCAGTTGATCGGTGGCGTGGTGCTTCATCGTGGCTGGATCGCCGAGATGAAGACGGGCGAGGGCAAGACCCTGGTGGCGCCTTTGCCCGCGTACCTGAACGGCCTGACCGGTGAGGGCGTGCACATCGTCACCGTCAACGACTACCTCGCAAAGCGCGACGCCGAGTGGATGGGCCAGGTCCATCGCTTCCTGGGCCTGTCCGTCGGCCAGGTCACCCACGGGATTTCGGATGTCGAACGACGGGCCGCCTACGAGTCGGATATCGCCTACTGCACCAACAACGAACTCGGCTTCGACTACCTGCGCGACAACATGAAGTTCGACGTGAGTTCCTGCGTCCAGCGCAATCTGAACTACGTGATCGTGGACGAGGTGGACTCGGTCCTGATCGATGAAGCTCGTACGCCGCTGATCATCTCTGGGCAGTCCGAAGAGAACGTCCAGCTCTACGCCGTTGTGAATCGCGTGATCCCAAAGCTGAAGGCGGGCACGAAGGGAGAGCCCGCCAAGGGGGTTGAGGAGACCGGCGACTACTACCTCGACGAGAAGCACCACAGCGCGAGCCTCACCGAGGCGGGCATCCACAGGGTCGAGAAGATGCTGAGCGTGGAGAACCTCTACGAGCCGTCCATGCTGCCGGTGCTTCACGGCGTGGGCCAGGCCTTGATGGCGCACACTCTCAAGCGGCGCGACGTCGACTACGTGGTCGATGTGGGCGAGACGGGCAGGAAGGAGGTCGTGATCGTCGACGAGCACACCGGGCGCAAGATGCCCGGGCGGCGCTGGTCGGACGGTCTGCACCAGGCCGTCGAGGCCAAGGAGGGCATCACGGTTCAGAGTGAGAACCAGACCCTCGCCTCGGTCACCTTCCAGAATTTCTTCCGCATGTACGACAAGATCGCCGGGATGACCGGTACGGCGGATACCGAGGCCGAGGAGTTCGCGAAGATCTACGACCTCGACGTGATGATCGTCCCGACGAACCGGCCGATGATCCGCGATGACATGGCCGACGTGGTGTTCAAGACCAAGAGGGAGAAGTTCGACGCCGCCATCGAGGACATCAAGGAGCGTCACGAGAGGGGGCAGCCGATCCTGGTCGGAACGATCTCGATCGAGACCTCCGAGATGCTCTCGAACAAGCTCAAGAAGCACGGGCTCAAGCACAACGTGCTGAACGCGAAGCACCACAAGCGAGAGGCTGAGATCGTCGCCCAGGCCGGCCGCGCGAGTGCCATCACGATCTCGACGAACATGGCGGGCCGCGGCACCGACATCGTGCTCGGAGGCAACGCCGAGGCCCTGGCGCTGGCGAAATGCCAGGGTGACAGGGAGCACGCCGACTACCTCACCTGGCAGGTGAAGTTCGAGGATCAATGTCGGGCGGAGCGAGACGGCATCCTGGAGGCCGGCGGTCTGCACATCCTCGGAACCGAGCGACACGAGAGCCGCCGCATCGACAATCAGCTGCGGGGGCGCTCCGGGCGCCAGGGGGACCCCGGCTCCAGCCAGTTCCACCTCTCGCTCGAGGACGATCTCCTGCGCATCTTCGAGGCGGACCGGGTCGCCCAGTGGTGGGACCGGGTTGGCGTCGAGGAGGGCGAGGCGATCGAGAACAAGATGCTGACGCGGGTGATCGAGGGCGCCCAGAAGAAGGTGGAGGCTCGCAACTTCGGTATCCGCAAGCACCTGCTCGAGTACGACGACGTCCCCAACAAGCAGCGGCAGGCCTTCTACGGCCGCCGCCGCCAGGCCCTCGATGCCGACAGCGTCCACGATGAAGTTCTCGACATGACCGAGGGCGTGCTGGTTGCGATTCTCGACATGAGCTGGCCCGAAAAGGGCGATCCCGATCGCGAGGCGCTGGGCGAAGTCATTCAGGACCTGGAGAAGCATTTCGGTGTCACCTTCGCGCTCGACCAACCCCCCTTCGATACGGTCCAGTCCAAGGACGACTTAGGTCGCGCGGTCTGCGACCGGCTGTTCGCCCATCTCGACGACAAGGCCGCGAAGTGCAACGAGATGGCCGCCCAGTACGAGGAGATCGGCTATCCGGGCTTCCAGTGGTTCGAGCGCGACATCCTGCTCCAGATCCTCGATGGCCAGTGGAAGGATCACCTGCACACGATGGACGGCCTACGCGAGGGGATTGGCCTGCGAGGCTACGCCCAAAAGGACCCGAAGGTCGAGTTCCAGCGAGAGGGTTGGGCGATCTTCGAAACCCTCGAGGGCCGCATCGATGAGCAGGCCGTCGAACTGATCTTCAAGTTCGTGCTTCCGGAGCCGCGTGCCGCCGCGCCCCGTCCGCTTCCGAAGCAGTCGTCGATCGCGGAAGGTGGCGCAATCGAGCGCCAGCCGCGCGCAGCAGGGGCTGCGGGTGGAGCCGCTGTCGAGAAGGTCGGCCGCAACGCCCCGTGTCCCTGCGGCAGCGGCAAGAAGTACAAGAGGTGTCACGGCGCTACGTGACCCCCGCCCACCCCCTCCTCACTCGCAAGCCCGTGGTCCCCGGCTTTCGCGCAGCCGGGATCCATTGCGGCATCAAGGCCCGCGGGCGCGACCTCGCGCTGATCACGAGTGATCTTCCTGCCACCGTTGCCGGGGTGTTCACGCGCTCGACGGTGGTAGGCGCCCCGGTCGAGTGGTGTCGCGAACGGGCGAAGTCTGGGCGCGGCCTCGCGGTTATCGTCAACAGCGGCATCTCGAACGTCGCGATGGGCGAGCGCGGCCGACGGGACGCCAGGCGCATGGCCGAGTGGACGGCCCGCGCCATCGGTTGCGAGGCCGAAGAGGTCTTCGTGGCGTCCACCGGCGTGATCGGTGAGCCCCTGCCGATGACCAAGCTCCGAGCGGGCATTCCGCGGGTTGCGCGTCGCCTGCGGCTCGAGGGTCTCGGCGACGCCGCCGAGGCGATCCGCACCACCGACACGTTCGCAAAGACCGCCGGCATCCCGGTTCGACTCGGGCGTCGCACGGTGACGGTCGCGGGCATCGCCAAGGGCTCCGGGATGATCGAGCCGAACATGGCGACGATGCTCTCGTTCCTCATTACAGACGCGGCTGTCTCGAAGGTCTACCTGCGTCGGGTCCTGCGAGAGGTTGCCGACGAGACCTACAACCGGGTCACGATCGACGGCGAGAGCTCGACGAGCGACACGGTATTGCTGCTGGCGAACGGCGCTGCGGGCAACCCGCGGATCACCGGCCCCGCCAGCCCCGGGGCCGCTGCGTTTCGCCGGGGCTTGGGACAGGTGGCAGAGAGCCTGGCGCGGGATCTCGCCCGTGACGGGGAGGGTGCCACGAAGCTCGTCAGCGTTCGGGTCCAGGGCGCGAAGAATGCGGCTCAGGCCGAGTTGGCGGCGCGGCGGATCGCCAACTCGCTGCTCGTGAAGACCGCGATCTTCGGCGCCGATCCGAACTGGGGCCGAATCCTCCAGACGCTCGGCGCGGGCCGGGTGGCACTCCGTCTCGACTCGGTCGTGGTGGAACTCTGCGGCGTACCGGTCTTCCGCCGGGGCGCGTCTGCGGGTTCCGCCGCGCGTCGTCGCGCAGCCCGGCGCCTGCTCGATGACGAGGTCGAGATCGAAGTCTCCCTCGGGGTCGGGAAGGCCTCCGCGCGGGTCTGGACATGCGATCTCAGCTACGACTACATCCGCATCAACGCCGAGTACACGACCTGAGGCGCGCTGCTTGATTCCCCGCGCGGGAACGTGCTAACCACTCGCGATCTCACACGTTCCGGGCCGTCCCCTGCGGTGCTCGGGTTTCGCTCCTGTCGCCTGAAAGCTCTCTGAGGGCTGGAGGCGTTCGTCGGAGCGAGCCGGGTCGGGGAGCCAACGACTGGAGCGGAGGCACAACCGCGAAGGAGAACCGAATGTCGGAAACGACGGCGACCCCGTCGGGAACTCCCGACGGCGCCGCAGAAGCGGCCGCCGAGGCCGTGGTCAGCGCGCCTGAACCCGTCGAGATCCCCGAGCTCAGTATCCGGTCCCTGCTCGAGGCCGGTGTCCATTTCGGACACCAGACCCGGCGCTGGAATCCGAAGATGCGCTCGTACATCTTCGGCGACCGCAACGGCACCCACATCCTGGATCTCGACCAGACGCTGCCGCTGTTTGCCGAAGCGCTCGAGTTCATCGGCGAGACGGTGGCGCAGGGTGGCAAGCTGCTCTTCGTCGGCACCAAGCGGCAGGCGGCTCCACTGGTCGAGCTCGAGTCCCGCCGGTCGAATCAGTTCTACGTCAGCAACCGCTGGCTCGGCGGCACACTCACCAACTGGA
>JAYGDB010000089.1:0-7317 GCA_046583095.1 Myxococcota bacterium
CGCCCAACCCCTGTGCGCGGCCCGGAACTTCGTGACCCGTATCGCGCCCGCAAGCGCCACCCAGAAGGCCTTCGCCGGGTTCCTGGAGGGCTCGCCGGTCATCGGGCCCGGCACGTAGGCGCCGAGTCCCCGACCGCGGCTCAGGCGGGGCGCGCCTCGAAATGTCCGGCCATCAGCCGGGCCAGCGGTCGTGTCAACTGCATCCGCTCGAGCAGCATCTTCAGCACTGCGGTGATCGGCGTGGCGAGCAGCATGCCGACCAGGCCCCAGAGCGCTCCCCAGATCATCAGGGCCAGCAAGATCGTCACCGGGTGCAGCTCCAGGGAATCGCCCATCACCTTGGGCGAGATCACGTTGCCGATCCCGAACTGCACGAGGGCCGGCAGCAGGATCGCCAGCACGGCGACCGTCGAAGAGATCTCGGGACTCATCAGCACCACGGGCAGCGGTAGCAGCGTCGAGATGGCCGAGCCGATGTTCGGGATGAAGTTGAGGAGGAACGCGAAGAGCCCGAAGACCATCGCAAGAGGCACACCCAGGACGGCGAGGATGCCGCCAACCAGGATGCCCGTCACCGCGGAAAGTGCCGCCTGGATCACGATGTAGCGCCGGATCTTCACCTCGACCTCTACTCGCACGCCGTGGCTCCGCATCGCAGACTCCCCCGAGAGCAGGAAGAAGAGGAAGATCAGCACGATCAGGCCCTGCGAGAGCAGGTCGACGATGGCGTTCGTCGTGCCCACCAGCACGGCTCCGAGTTGGCGGGTCGGAACGATCTCGCGGAAGTTCAGCTCGTCGGCGAAGCCGGGTGCGAGCCTCGCCACGAGGGGCGAGTCCAACACCCTCTCGACGGTCTGCTCGATCTGGGTCTGGTACGAGTCGGCGTTCTCGGACAGTTGCTGAATGGATGTCGAGATCAAGCCCCCCGCGAGGCTCAAGAGAAAGATCCCGAGCAGCAGGGTGATCAACACCGCGAGCGAGCGCGGCACCCGAAACCGGCTCGTCTGGAACTCGATGACCGGGGCCAACCCGTAAGCGAAGAACACCGCCAGCACGAACGGAACCAGCACCGACCGGAACCACACGAGCACGAAGCCCACGGCCACCGCGGCAAGGATCATCAGGCAGACATTCTGGATGCCGCGTTGGGTATCGGTCGCCAAGGAGTCCCCCTCTCCAGATCGAGCCTGGGCGAACGTCGCGCCCAGGATAGCCGCCCGCCGCTATGCTTGCGCGCCTTGTTTCGTCCGGAGTCGGGGAGAGCATCGTTGAGCGAGTCGCAGAGCGAAGCTCAGAGCGCAAGGCCGCGTTGGCTTCTCGGGCTGGGCGCCGTCGCCGGCCTCGTCTTCGCGATAGCGGGCATCCTCGAGACTGCACCCGGTGCGGGAGGTGTGCCCGAAGGCGCCGCCGCTGTGGTGAACGGCACGATCATCCGCGATAGGAACTACCAGCGGGCCCTCTCCGCTCTCGCCCGAGATAGCCGCAACCCGCTTACCGAAGAGGACCGCGTCTACATCCTCAACCGGTTGATCGAGGAGGAGCTGCTCGTCCAGCGCGCCACCGAGCTGGGCCTCGACCGGACAGACCCGGTCGTCCGAAACACCCTGGTATCCGCAATGATCGAGACGATCGTGACGGGGGTGGGTCAGACGGAGCCCGGCGACGAAGAGGTCGCGGCCTTCTACGAAAAAAACCGGGAATTCTTCGCCCGGACCGATCGCTTCTGGGTGCGCGAGCTTCGCTTCCGGGTGTCGAGCAGCGGCGCAGGCGACGACGAAGAGGAAGCGCGCGCCAAGGCCGAAGAGGCCACCCGACGACTGCGCGCCGGCGAGGCGCTCTCGGTGCTCGCGGAGGAGTTGGGTGACGCAGGCGTGCTGCCTCTGCCGGACGGCTACCTGCCCGCCACGAAGCTCAGGGAATACCTCGGGCCGACACCCACCCGGCGCGCAACCGAACTTCGAACGGGCGAGGTGAGCGACCCGGTGCGCGGCGGGTCGGCGTATCACGTGCTGCAAATGGTCGACCACGCGACGAGCCCTCCCCTGCCCCTCGAGGCCGTCGACTCCCAGGTGCGCGCAGAGATGCGGCGGCGCGCCGGCGACGACAACCTCCGCTCCTACCTCGACCAACTGCGAGCCGACGCCAAGGTGAGGCTGCCGACCACTTGAAGACCCTTCTCGCTTCACTCGTCGCCCTGCTGGTGGCTGGTCCCGTGGGCGCACACACGCGAAGTATGTCGTACTCGACCTGGCAGCTCGGCGAGGACGGCGCGCGCATCGAGCTACGGCTGAAGCTCCTCGAGCTCACCCGCCAGCCGCCGGGATACGGCTGGACTCGGGTCTTGCCGACCGAACTCGGGCTCTTCTCGGGCGGCCAGGCGTGTCGCGCCGGCGAGGCGCAACGGCTGAGAAGGGCGCCCGAAGGTTGGGCGGTCTTTCGCTGGGACGTGACGTGCGAGCGAGCGGGCCCACGCGAGATCGAGAGCCGCCTGCTGCGCGGCATCGCTGCATCCCACACCCACTTTCTTCGCATCGATGCGCCAAGGGACGACCCCGAAGTCGGCATTCGCGAGCGCGTGCTCGTGACCGACCGCGACGGCCCCTGGCTCGTCGACGAAACACCGGGTGAACCCGCAGCGAGCACGTTGCTCTCCTACATCGGACTCGGAACGCTGCACATCGGAACCGGCTGGGATCACCTGGCGTTCGTCCTGGCGCTGCTGCTGCTGGCCGCGTCGCTGCGGGAGGTGGCGGGGCTCGTGACGGGATTCACGCTCGGTCACAGCCTGACCCTCGGCCTCGCGGTGATCGGTGTCGTCCGTCCCGATCCCGTCGCCGTCGAGGTGCTGATCGGATTTTCCATCGCCCTCGTGGCGGCGGAGAACAGTTGGCTGATGGGTCGACGCGACCGGGTGATTCCCAGCGCGATCGGACTCAGCCTGATCGTGGCAGCGGGACTTGCCGTCCTGGGCCTGGGCGAGTTGGGCTCAGCGGTATGGCTCGGGCTCGCCCTCTTCTCTGTCTGTCACTTCAGCTTGATGCGAGGCGCGGCGCGACCCGCGATGCTGCGCTCGATGATCGCATTCGGATTCGGGCTGGTGCACGGCTTCGGGTTCGCGGGCATCCTGATGGAGCTAGAGCTGCCGCCGGCCCGGCTCGTACCCGCCCTGTTCGGCTTCAACGTCGGTGTCGAAGTCGGCCAGTTGGCGGTGGTCTTCGTCGTCTGGCCGCTCCTGTACGGGCTATCGCGGGCCCGAGCCGGGGCTCACCGCCGGGTCGCCGAACTCGGGTCGGCCGCGATCTTCGGGCTCGGGATCTTCTGGCTGGTGAGCCGCAACTACTAGCCGTATCGTTCTGCGACGTGGCCCCCCCGAAGCTCCCGCTGCCGGATGGAATCGTCGCCTTCGTCAAGAAGGACTGCCCGACCTGCGTGACCGTCGCTCCGGTCCTCGCCCAGATTGCCGAACGAGCCCAGTTCAGCGTCTTCACCCAGGACGATCTCGCGTTCCCGGAAGGCTTGGATCCCCGAGACGACACGTCGCTCGACTACTCCTGGCATCACGAGATCGAGACGGTGCCCACGCTGATCCGGGTCGAAGGCGGCGTCGAGCAGGAACGTCGACTCGGCTGGCATCGCGAGGAGTGGGAGACACTCACTGGCTGCGATGGGCTCGGTCCCGACCTGCCGGATTGGCAGCCCGGCTGCGGATCCCTCTCCGTGGATCCCGATCGCCAACCCGAGCTGCTCGCACGCTTCGGCGGATCGTCCCTGCACTCCCGTCGTATCGAGCTGGCTTCGCTCGAGGACGAATTCGAGGCCATGTGGAATCGCGACTGGACGGACGGTCTGCCCCTGGTTCCACCCACCATCGAGCGGGTCATGGCCATGCTCGAAGGCACGACCCGGAAGCCCGACGAGGTGGTGGCCGTCGTTCCGCCGGACCTGGTCGAATGCAGTGTCGAGAAAGTCGCTATCAACGCCGTGATGGCGGGCTGCAGGCCCGAGTACCTGCCGGTCGTGCTCGCGGCCGTCGAGGCCGTGTGCACCGACGCCTTCAACATGCACGGCCTGCTCGCCACGACCATGGGCACAGGACCGATCCTGATCGTCAATGGCCCCATCCGGCGCGAGCTCGGGATGAACACCGGCATCAACTGCCTCGGCCAGGGAAACCGCGCCAACATGACGATCGGCCGCGCCCTGCAGCTCGTAGTTCGCAACGTTGGCGGTGGACGTCCCGGCGAGGTCGATCGCGCCACCTTCGGAAATCCGGGGAAACTCTCGTTCTGCATCGCCGAAGACGAAGAAGGTTCGCCCTGGACCCCTCTCTCCACAGACCTCGGCGCCGCTGCCGGTGTAAACACGGTGACCGTCTTCCCGGGCGAAGGCCCGCGCAACGTCATCGACCAGCTCTCCCGCGACCCCGAATCCCTGGCCCGCACCCTGGCGGTGAACCTGCGCACCGTCCACCACCCGAAGGCGGTGATGGCCTTCGACTGCGTGCTCGTGATCGGTCCCGAACATGCCCGGGTCTTCCATCGGGCCGGATGGGACAAGGCGCAGCTCGTGTCGCGCCTCCACGAGCTACTGATGATCCCGGGCAGCGAGCTCGTCCGCGGTGCCGGCGGCATCGCCGAAGGACTGCCCGAACACGTGCGCGATGCGACGCTCCCGAAATTCCGGCCCGGAGGCATCCTGATCGTCCACGCCGGCGGTCGCGCCGGCCTGTTCTCTGCCATCATCGGAGGCTGGGTGGGCGGCGAGATGGGGAGCCAACCCGTGATCCAGGAGATCCGACCATGACCACCACCCAGACGCGCAGCCTGCTCGACCCCACCAGCGAGCGCAACCTCGCGATCCGCGAACGCGTCGCCCGCCTCGACTCACTCGAGGGAAAGACCGTGGGGCTCCTCGACATCTCCAAGGCCCGCGGCGACCTCTTCCTGGACCGGATCCAGGAGAAGCTCGAGGCGCACGGCGCCAAGGCGATCCGCTACAAGAAACCCACCTTCACGAAGCCGGCCCCGGCGAACCTGCGGGGAGAGATCGCGTCACAATGCGACGCGGTGATCGAAGCACTCGCCGACTGAGGCAGCTGCACGTCGTGCAGTGTGCACGACATGGCCGAGATCGAGATTCGCGGGGTGCCCACCGTCTACGTGGCCACGGTCGAGTTCACCGACGCCTCGAAACGTCAGGAGAGGGCTCTCGGCACGAACCTGGCCAGCGTCTTCGTCGAGCACCCGATCCAGGACCGCACCGACGAAGAGATGCTGGACATCGCCGAGCGGGCTTTCGAGGAACTGCTCGCGAACCTGGTGTCCGGCTGAAGGCTCGTTTCCCGAGGACGCCCTACTCCGTGCGCAGCCTCACCTTGTAGTTGCCGCGGTTCTCGTCGTAGTCCAGCACGATGTACGAGAGATCTTCGGCCTGCTTCAGTAGCTCGGCGAAGCTCTGGAAGCCGAAGTAGCTCTCGTTGAAGCTCGGATTCACCCTGCGAATCGTCTGCTTCACCATCGAGCCCCACAGCGGGTCGTACTCGAGGGACAGGGAGCGAACGATCTCCATCACCTCGTCGACGCCCTCCTGCTTCTTCTCGTCGACGGAGATGGCTTCGGCGTCCTTCGTCGCGCCCTTCGGCTGGCGGCGGGGGGCCTTCTTGCGCGGCTTCGCGGCGACGCGGACGAGATCGTCGTAGTAGATGAACTCGTCGCAGTTCCCCATCAGGAGCTTCGAGGTCGAGTTCTTGATGCCACAACCGAGCACCCGCTTGTCGTTCTCCTTCAGCTTCGACACCAGCGGCGAGAAGTCGCTGTCACCCGTCAGCAGGGCGAAGACGTCGATGTGATTCTTCGAGTAACACAGGTCCAAGGCATCCACGACCATGTGGATGTCGGCGCTGTTCTTGCCACTCATCTTGCTGCGGGGGATGTCCACCATCTCGATCCCCTGGGTATGGAACTCGCGCACCTGGGTGCGGTAGTTGCTCCAGTCGCAATAGGCTCGCTTGTAGACGATGCGCCCCTTCTCGAGCAGGCGCTTGAGGATGAGTTCGACCGAGAAGTCTGCGCCCTTCATGTCCCGCACACCGAGTGCGAGGTTTTCGAAGTCGACGAAGACTGCGATCAGCGGCTCTTCAGCCATTCTTTCTCCTTGGGGCCACCCTTTCGGTGGCCCGGGTTCTCCTCGGGAGACATCAAGTCAGACCCGAGATACCGCCATCGACCGGGATCAGAGCACCTGTCACGTACGAGCTGGCCCGGGAGGCGAGGTAGATTGCGACGCCGGCCATGTCATCAGGCTGGCCGATGCGCCGCATGGGATTCGACTTGGCGATAGCCTCGCCGAACGCCTCAAGAGTAGCAGCCATCATCTGACTCTGAAATGGCCCTGGCGCCACCGCGTTCACAGTGATCTGTTTGGGAGCCAGGGTCTTCGCCAGGTGACGGGTGAGCATGTGGACCGCGGCCTTGCTGGACGAGTACGCCCAGGTGTCGAGCCCGGGGGTCTTGAGGCCGTCGATGGACCCGATGTTGATCACCCGGCCCGGGTCGTCCGGGCTTGCTCCCTTCTCCAGCAGCTCCGTGCAGGCTCGGGTCAAGAAAAACACGCTCTTGACATTGAGATCGAGGACGCGATCCCACGCCTTCGCGGGGAACGATTCGAAGTCTTCCCCCCAGTTCGCACCGGCGTTGTTCACCAGGATGTCCAGCTGCGACTCGCGCTCGCCGATCTCACCCGCCAGCCGCAGACACTCCTCCTCGGAGGACAGGTTTGCCGGTAGCGAGACACAGGTTCCGATCTTCGAGAGTTCTGCGGCAACCTCCTCGCAAACCTGCTGCTTGCGCGAGCTGATGTATACGCGGGCCCCGGCTTCCACGAAGCCCCGCGCGATCATCAAGCCGATCCCCCGGCTCCCCCCTGTAACGAGTGCGGTCTTGCCTTCGATCGAAAAGAGATCACTCAACGTTCTCGTCCTCGGAGTCGGCGGCCTCGTGCAATGCGGGGCGTCCAGGTTTGGTGGGTCTGGCTGCGTGAGTCACGTGGGATCGAGTTCTCACCCTGTAGGGCGGAGGGTAGCCTACCGGCCGAGTGCGAGAACAGAGAGTCTCGATAGACCTCTTTCAACGTTTCGCCTTGGCGAGCCAGGCGGCTACAGAGCCACCCGCGAAGGCGACTACTTGACGACGCATCCGTATTCGTCGGAAGCTGTATGGGTGAACGCGCAATCCCCGTCGAGGCGAAGGAAGTGGAGTCGCTGGATTGCAGCAGCCCTGCTCGTGGCGTCCACGCCGGCCATCGCTCAGGACCCGCCGG
>JAYGDB010000106.1:0-36029 GCA_046583095.1 Myxococcota bacterium
CCCAGTGATGGAGCAGGAGGAAGGTCATGTCCGAAGCATCCGCCCCGAACGTCGCCGAGCACGCGGCCGTTTGCAGCAACCTGGTCAGCGAGGTCGCGAAGGTTCTGGTCGGCCAGGAGTCGATGGTCGTCCGCCTGGTGATGGGACTGCTGACGGGGGGGCACGTGCTGCTCGAGGGCGTCCCAGGACTCGCGAAGACCCTGTCCGTCCGCTGTCTCGCCCAGGCGATCGACACGGGGTTTTCACGGATCCAGTTCACCCCGGACATGTTGCCCGCGGACGTGATTGGCACCCAGATCTTCAACCCACGGGACGGCACCTACTCGATCAAGCAGGGCCCGATCTTCTCGAACCTGGTGCTTGCGGACGAGATCAACCGGGCTCCCGCCAAGGTGCAGTCGGCTCTGCTCGAGGCGATGCAGGAAGGCCAGGTGACGATCGGCGACTCGACGTATCGCTTCGAGGAGCCCTTCCTCGTGCTCGCGACCCAGAATCCGATCGAGCAGGAGGGGACCTACCCGCTGCCCGAGGCCCAGGTCGATCGCTTCATGTTGAAGGTGAAGGTCGGCTATCCGAACAAGGACGAGGAGCTCAAGATCATCGACCGGATGGCGAGCGGACAGCCCGAGCCCGACATCAAGCCAGTCACCAAGCCTTCGGAGTTGCTCGCCGCCCGCAAGACCGTCGACCAGATCTTCGTCGACGACAAGGTCAAGGGCTACGTCGTCGATCTCGTGCGGGCGACGCGGGATCCTGTCGGCGCCGGCATCCGCGAGTTGGACGGCATGCTCGAGATGGGTGCCAGCCCGCGGGCTTCGATCTACCTCACGAAGGCCGCCAAGGCCCATGCCTTTCTCCAGGGTCGGGGCTACGCGACGCCTCACGACGTGAAGAACGTGGCCCCGGACGTGCTTCGGCACCGGCTTGTTCTCACGTACGAGGCCGAGGCCGAGGGCAAGACCGCCGAGGACGTGATCGACCGGATCCTCGTGCAGGTCCTCGTTCCCTAGCGAGTCGGAGTCCGACGTGCTGGCGCGAGAGATCCTGCAGCGGGTCCGGGAGATCCAGGTCCGGACCGGACGCCAGGTCGCCGACGTCCTGGCGGGCGAATACAACTCCGTCTTCAAGGGGCGTGGCATCGAATTCGATGAGGTGCGGCCGTACGTGCCGGGCGACGACGTGCGCAGCATCGACTGGAACGTCACGGCCCGGACCGGCGAGCCCTACGTCAAGCGCTACGTCGAGGAGCGACAGCTCACCTTGATGTTGATGGCGGACATATCCGCCTCCCAGGACTTCGGGTCGGTCTCGCGCTCGAAGCGTGAGGCCACCGCCGAACTGTGCGCACTGCTCGCGTTCTCGGCGAGCCGGAGTGACGACAAGGTCGGCCTGACCCTCTTCCACGGCGAGATCGAGCAGTTCATTCCGCCGAGGAAGGGGCAGAAGCACGCGCTGCGCGTGGTGCGCGAAGTGCTGGCCCACGGCGAGGACACGGGGGCGGGCCACGACCCGGATGCGCGCGGGGTCGTCACGGATTTCGTCGACTGGGCCCGCGCCCGCTTCCGAGGCCTGCGAAGGCCTCGCGAGGCCCGGCAGTCGACCCGCATCGCTCGGGCGATGGAGTTCCTGCTGTCGGTCACGAAGCGCCGCACGATCTGCTTCGTGGTGAGCGACTTCCTGGACGAGGGCTGGGAGGTGGCACTCATCACGGCGAATCAACGCCACGACGTGATCGCTGTGATCGTGACCGACCCGCGCGAGCTCGCCCTCGACGACGTGGGCCTCGTCGCTCTCCGCGACGCCGAAACGGGACAGGCTCGGCTCTACGACACCGGCTCGCGTGCATTCCGCGATTCGGTCGCGCAGGCTGCGGAAGCGCGTGTCAGAGCCGTCGAGCATCGGATGCGGAGCGCCGGGATCGACTTCATCCACATCGATGCGGCGGGATCGGTGGTGGATCCGCTCGTCCGGTTCTTTCGCATGCGCGAGCGGAGGTTGCGGCGTTGAGGGGGGTCGCGGGGTTCTTGCTGCTTCTCCTGCTGCCGGCGGCGGGGGCGGTCGGGCTCTCGGTGACGACCGAGAGCGGGCCGGTGCAGGCGACGATCACGATCGAGCCCGAGGCGCCCCGTATCGGCGACCCGATCGAGCTGGTTCTCGAGGTTTCGGCCGAGGAGGGCGTTGAACTGCTGATGCCCGAGTTCGGCGAGGCACTCGACCGGTTTACGGTCATCGACTTCGCGCCGTCCGAACGTATCGATGCAGACGGCCGGACTGTCGCCCGGCAGCGCTACACGTTGCAGCTGTCGCGTTCGGGCAGCCAGAGCGTTCCGCCGCTCCTGGTCGAGTTCGTCGATCGGCGGCCGGGCCGCAGCCCCGCGCCGGAAGGCGCCGACGCTTACGAACTCCTCACCGAGCGCCTCGAGTTCGAGGTGCAGAGCGTCCTCAGCTCGGACGATTCGCTCGAGCTGAAGCCGCCACTCGCTGAGCTCGGCCCGCAGGAGGTGCCCGGGCCGCCGCTGTGGCCGTGGCTGCTGGCCGGGGCCGTCGTGCTGTTGGCGGCATCCCCGCTGCTGGCGCGCGCGTGGCTGAGCCGCCGCGCGCAGGCCCGTCGGCAGAGCGCCTACCAGGTTGCGCGCAGCGAACTGGATGCGCTCCTCTACGGCCCCCGCCCGCCCTCGGACGACGAGATCGCGGTGGATGCCTTCTACGTCACGCTCTCCGGCATCGTTCGCCGTTATCTCGAGGGTCGTTTCGGATTGCACTCGCCCGAGCAGACGACCGACGAGTTTCTCGACAGTCTCGCCAGCTCGCCGGATCTCCGGCGGGGCCACCAGGATCTCCTGCACGAGTTCCTGCGCGGCGCCGACCTCGTGAAGTTCGCCCACGAGTTGCCGGACGCGTCCGGGATCAACATCTCGGTGGGGCTCGCTCAACGCTTCCTGGAGGAGACAGGGGAGGCGCGCGATGCTTGAACTCGGCGGCTTCGAGCTGCGAGATCCGCTGTTCCTGCTGGTGGCGTTGCTGGCGCTGCCGGTCTACTGGCTCGCCTCGCGTCTGCCTTCCGTCGTCACCTATTCGAGCCTGACTCTCGTCGATGCGGCTCCGCGCTCGTTGCGCAGCCGCCTGGCTTGGCTGCCGGCGGTGCTGCTGGGCCTGGCTGTGGTAGCCCTCGCGATCGCGCTCGCCGGACCTCGCACCGGAGAGGCGACGAGCCAGGTCCATCGGGAGGGGATCGCCATCGCGATGGTGGTCGACCGCTCTGGCTCCATGCAGGCGCGTGACTTCGTGGAGGGTGATACCAGCGTGAACCGCCTGGATGTAGTCAAAAAGGTGTTCCGGGACTTCGTCGAAAAGCCGGGCCGGGTCGACGATCTGATTGGCCTCGTCACTTTCGCGCGCTACGCGGATGGAGCCTGCCCGCTCACCGGCGATCACGGCAACTTGCTCGCGATCCTCGAACAACAGCAGATCGTGACCGATCGCGCAGAGGACGGCACCGCGGTGGGAGAGGGCCTGGCGCTCGCCGTGGAGCGGCTGCGGCACCAGGAGGTGCGGTCGAAGGTCGTGATCCTGCTCACCGACGGGGTCAGCAACGCGGGCAACATCACGCCCCTGCAGGCAACCGAGTTGGCGATTCGCCAGGGCATCAAGGTGTATACGATTGGCGCGGGTCACACGGGCTGGGCGCCGGTGCCGGTCCGGCTCCCCGGGGGCTCGCTGGCACTGCGTCGAGCTTTCGTCGAGATGGACGAGGCGACCTTGCGCGAGATCGCCGAGCGAACCCAGGCGCGGTACTTCCGAGCGGGCGATGCGGATGCGCTCAGCGAGGTGATCGAGGAGATCGATCGCCTCGAGCGAAGCGACATCAGCGAGGTTCGTTACCTCCAGTACGAACCCCACTACGCGGCCTTCGTCATCGGAGCGATGGTGTTCATGCTGACGTCCTCGCTGTTGTCGGGAACCTGGCTCCGGAGGCTGCCGTGAGCGAGTTCCGCTTCGCCGAACCGCATTTCGTGCACGGCCTGTGGGTGATCGCGGCCTTCGTCGTGCTGTTGATCGGGCTTGAGCGGCGCGGAGGCAGCGCGTTGGAGAGGCTCGTGGGAGCTGCATTGCAAGGCCGCCTCGTTCAGCGGCCGGGGTCGTTGCGACGCGGGCTGCGGATCGGGTTGGTCGGTCTTGCGGCCGCGTGCGCGGTGCTCGCGTTGATGCGACCCCAGTGGGGCATGCGGGTGGTATCGGCGTCGCGCGCCGGCGCTGAGATCATGATCGCCCTCGACGTCTCGCGCTCGATGCTCGCCGAAGATGTGGCGCCGAATCGGCTCGAACGGGCGAAGGCCGAAATCGTCGACCTGCTCGCCTACCTGGATGGCGACCAGGTGGGCCTGATCGCGTTCGCGGGTCGGGCGAGCGTGCTGTCTCCTCTCACCCCGGACTTCGGCTTTCTGCGCCTCGTCCTCGACGAGGCAGGCCCTGGGAGCGTGACGCGAGGGGGTACGAAGCTGGCAGAGCCGATCCGGAAGGCCGTGCAAGGCTTCGGCCCATCGGAGGGGGCCTCACGAGCGATCTTGCTGATCACCGACGGCGAGGATCACGACTCCTTCGCCCGGGACGCCGCGAAGGAGGCCGCGGAGTCCGGCATCAAGATCATTGCGATCGGTTTCGGCAACGAGTCGGGAAGCGAGATCCGAATCACGGATCCCCGCACGGGTGCGAGAACGCTGCTCCGCGATGGAGATGGCCGCCCGATTCGCACCCGTCTGGACGGTGCACTGCTGCGAGATCTCGCCCTCGCGACCGAAGGCGCGTACGTGCCGGCAGGCACGGGCGTTCTCGACCTCGAGTCGATCTACGACGAGCACATCGCGCGGCTGACGCGGGGGCCCCTCGATGGCACGCGGACGGTCCGCGACGAGGGCTATCCCTGGTTCGTGCTGCTGGCGGTCGTGTTCCTGGTTTCGAGTGCGGCGGTGTCCGCGGGCCGTCTCCGGGGGAGCGTACTCGCGGTACTGTTGCTTTCCACGCTCAGCCCGGCACCTGGGGCCCGCGCCCAGGAGCCTCTCGATCCGACGACCGAGACGCTCGAAGAAGGAGCCCAAGGCGCGCCCGAGCCCACGACTCACGTCGAGCCCGAGCCGGATCCCCGCTCGGTCTACAACGATGGCGTGCAGGCGCTTGCAAGCCACGTCTACGAGGATGCCGAGCGACTGCTCGGTCGCTCGCGGCGGGATGCAAAGGGGGACGACGAACTGCGTTTCAGCGCGTCCTACAACCTGGGCTGGGTCGGCGTCCAGCAGGCAGGCCGCGCCCAGGGCGAGAATCCGCAACAGGCCCTCGCGCATCTCCATCGCGCCGCCGACTGGTTCCGGGAGGCGGTGCGGCTGCGGCCAGAGAACCAGGACGCTCGGCACAATCTCGAGGTCACGCTGAAGCGAGCGCTGGTTCTCGCCGACGAACTGGCGCGCGATCGGGAGGGGGGTGTCGAGGCTGCCGTCGCCGAACTCACCGAGCGCCAGCGGTCGGTCGTCGCTGGCGTGGCGGGCTTGCTCGAGGCCACGCATGCGGAGGGCGTCGATCCTCTGGACGGGGGCGAAGCGTTGCGCGGTGCGTTCCGTGCCCATGCAACAGCTCAGCGCGCCGTGCTCTCGGACGCAGACCAGCTTGCCGTCCGGGTGGGGGACGAGCACGACGGCATCGAGTCGCGGCCTGCAGAAGAGCGGACGCCCGAGGACGGCATGCGGACCGCCCAGCTCGCAAATGTCCTGGAGTATCTCCATCGCGCCCGCGAGCGCATGGGGCAGGCCCGCCGCCAGATGCGACAGCGCCAGGGAGCGCGGGCGTATCGCCGGACCTCGTCGGCCCTCGACATGTTGAAGCGAGCCCAGGATCAGCTGCGGGATCCAGTGGCGGTTCTCGATCAGCTGCTGCTGGACGGCAGCGAGTTGGCACGCGGAACGGCGGTGCTCGCATTGCTCGAGGGGCGTGCACCGGGCCTGCAGGGAACGCTTCCCGAGCCGCCTGCCTGGTTGACCGTGGACGGGCTTGCCGACGGCCAGACGGAGCTGGCGGAGCGGGCGAGCGAGCTGCAGATGCGCTTTGCCGGTGGACTCGAGCGGGCCGAGGTGGCGGATCCCGCCTCGATTCCGCCCGAGCAACTCGAGCTTCTCGCTGCCATTCGGGAGGCGGAGCCGCTGGTGCGATCGGGCAGCGAAAAAGCGCTTTCGGCTGCCGCGCAGCTGGCGGAGGGAGACATCGGGCGCGCACCGGAGAGCCAAGCTCAATCGCTCCGGGATCTCTCTGACGCGCGAGAGCGCTTCTTGGACGTGCGCGGCCTGATCGAGGCGACCTACGGTGAGGAGCAACGGATCGCCGAGATCGTGAACGCCGGCGGGTCCGATGGCGACGGTACACGCGGCGAATTCGTCGCCGCGCTCCAGTTCGCCCAGCAGCGCAACCTCGTCCGAGCGGCCCGACTCGACGGCAAATTGCGGGAGCGCGCAGGCGAACTCGAGGCCCTGGAGCCCGGCGGTGGGGGAACCCCGGATTCCACTGCGCCGACACCGGATCCGCAGCAACTCGCCGACGAACGGAAGCACCTCGAGATTGCCACCCAGGTGCTGGCCCTCGCGGTGGGCGGGATGGACGGAGTTCGCAAGAGTCTCGAGGGAGCGCCGGGCGTGGATTGGGAGTGGGTGCGAAGCGACACCGCGACCTCGCTCGAGCATCTCGAGAGATTGCGGCGTCTGTTCTTCTCGATTGCCGAGCACCTTCGCGACGTGGCCCAACGACAGGTGGATGTGGCTGACCGCACCCAGGATGCACTCGCGCTGTCTGCGGCACCCGATGTGGACGCGAACGCAGAGGCGGCGCCCCTGGTGTCTCGCGAGCAGGAACTCGCCGAGCAGTCGCTGGTGATCGCCACCGCGCTCGAGCGTCAGTCCAGCGAGGCAGCGGGCGCAGCGGGCGAGGACCCGCAGGCCGCTCAGGCGACGGAGCCGCTGCGAAAAGCCGCCGATCATGTGATGATCGCCCAGGCCGATATGGAAGACGCCGTGGGCTTCCTGTCCGCCCCCGCGGATCTGGAGGCCGCCAGGGGGGCCCAGATCTCTGCGATCCAGGAACTCGCGAAGGCCCTCGAGATTCTCGATCCGCGGCAGCAGGGCGACCCGGATCAGCAACAGCAGCAACAAGCCGATACATCCGAAGGGGAGACGGGAGGCGAATCCGAGGCAGACTCCCAGCAACAGGAAGCTGCCCAGCAGCAGGCAGGGCTCGGCGAAGACCCGGGCCAACTCCTGCAGGAGGTGCGCGATCGCGAGGCCAAGCGCCGCCGCGACCGTGCGGATCGGCAGTCGGGGTACGAGACGGTGGAGAAGGACTGGTGAGGCGGGTGGGACTCGCAGCGGTCGGCATCAGCGCCGCTCTGCTGGCGCTCTCGTCGTCGGTCGCCGGCTCGGCGAACGCCCAGGCCGCCAAGGTCACGACCGACGTCGGTCCCCACTACGTCGGTGAGGCCATCTCGATCCGGGTGACAGCCGTTGGCTTCGAAGATGATCTCCCGCCGACCGCCGAGGTTCCGCTCCCGACGAACGGCAGCCTCGAACTCGTCGGGCTGAGCCCGAGCGTGAGTCAGTCCCTCACGATCGTGAACGGGCAGCTGTCTCGGACCCGCGAGGTCATTCACGTCTTCCAGTATCGCTACATGGCGGCGCGGTCCGGCACCGCAATCCTCGGCCCGTTCCGCATCGTGCAAGGAGCGCGGGAGGTCACGGTCGCCGCAGTCAGGGTGAAGATCCAGGCGTTTCCGACAACCAGTGATCTCAGAGTGAAGATGCTGCTGCCGGCGGGCCCCGTCTTCGTCGGGGAGCGGGTTCCGGTGACCGTCTCCTTCACCCTCGAGGACCGTCTCCAGCAGAGCCTGCTCAAGTACCGGCTGCATGTAGCGTTGTTCGACGACCAGGCGTTCCGATTCCTCGATGAAGGGCACGAGGGCGACACGACCGTCCGGCTCGAGACGAAGGCCGGAAGTCTCCAACTGCGTGGGCGCTCGAGTAAACATCAAGAGGGCAACAAGCAGTACACGACCGTTTCCGTGACCCGGACCCTTGTTCCCCTCGCTGCCGGGAGCTACGAGATTCCGCCGACATCCCTCAGAGTCGAAGAAGGTGTGCGCTTCCGAGCCGACTTCTTCGGGGGGCGCCGAGCGACGAAGGTGCGCCGCTGGCAGACCCAGGACCCGGGCGGCACTCTCGAGGTTGCGGAGATTCCCGGTCAATATCAGCCCCCGAGCTTCGGGGGCGGAATCGGTCGCGGCTTCACCGTCGAGGTCTCGGCCGATCGCACCGTGGTTCAGGTCGGGGATCCCATCACGCTGACGTTGCTCGTCCGCGGAGAGGGGCTCGAGACCGCGTCCTTGCCACCCCTCGATGCCGAGGGGCTGCTGTCGGCCGAGGACTTCCGGGTCGCAGGGGACGTGCCGACGGGCGACATCGACGGCGACGCCAAGCGCTTCACGGCAGTCGTCCGTGTGCTCTCCGATAAGGTCAGCGAGATTCCCGCGCTCGCCTACTCGTGGTTCGACCCGTTCTCGCGGGGATATCAAACGACTCACTCGCGGCCCATCGCGCTGTCTGTACGATCAGCAGAGGTGATCGGCGCCCGGGACGTCGAAGTGAGCGAAGCGCGGGGCGACGTCGACGAGTTCGAGGTTGGCAGCGCGTCTGCTGCCAGCGACTCCCGCCCCCGGGCTCGCTCGTTTGCTCTCACGGGCGCCGATCTCGGGATCGTGCACGATCCGTTGGTCGTTCTGGCCGGGGTCGATGTCTGGGGAGGCGCATGGCTGCCCCGGACGCTCTACGCGGGATCTGCTCTGTTGCTCGGTCTGGCCGTCTGGGATCGGCGTCGCCGACAAGTCGACCCCGAGCAGGCGAGGCGGGGCCGGTTGTTCGCCGAAGAGGTCGCCCGCGTGAAGCAAGCAGCGAGTGTCGAGGAGATCGCGCAGGCACTTCGGCGGATGCTCCGGGAAAAGCCTGCGGCGTCGACCCAGGAGATCGACACCTTTCTCGGCGAGTGCGATGCGCGCAGCTATGCGCCTTCCGGCAGTGAGCTCGGCCTCGACAAGGATTTCCACGGCCAGGCCACGCGGCTGGCCGAAGAAATCGCGGAGTCAGGGCGATGATGCGTATCGGCCTGGTGTTGCTGGCTGGGGTCGCGCTGGCTTTCTCGGTCGCGGCGGAGCCCCGGTCGCTCGAAGAAACCCTCGGCGAAGCCGCGGCAACCTACGCCAAGGCACTCAATACCGAGCGGCGCGACCCGAGGCTCGAGGAGTTCCGGCGCTCCCAGCGATTGTTCGCGAGCGTGGCGAACCGGGGTGTCGCGACGGCAGCGCTGTATACGAACCTCGGAAACGCGGCGCTCCAGGCGGAGGATCTCGGTGCTGCGGTGCTCGGCTACCGCCGTGCTCTGCAGCTCGACGCTGACTATCCACGAGCGGCCCAGAACCTGGACCACGTGCGCTCTCTGCTGCCCCCCTGGGTCCCCCGGCCTGAGCCGGCCGGTGTACTCGACAGTCTCTTCCTCTGGCATCGCACCGTACCGGTCCGCGCCCGCGAGTTGCTGGCGGCCAGCTGCTTCGCCGCCGTCGCTCTGTTGCTGGCCGTCGCCATCCGCTTCGAACAGAGGACACTCCGAAATGCGGCGATCCTGCCGGGTCTGGCCTGGTGTGTGGTCGCCGGCTCACTGGTTCTCGACCCGGGAGCTGGGGGCCGGGATGAGGCAGTTGTGACGGCCTTCGAGGTTGTGGCCCGGGCGGCCGATTCGAGCCTGGCGCCGAGCGCGTTTTCGCAGCCGCTGCCGGCCGGCGTGGAAGTGCGCATCCTGGAGGAACGGGAGCCCTGGTTGCGGGTGCGACTCGCAAACGGTCGCGATGCTTGGCTCAATCGATCGAGCGTGACGCGCATCGTGCCGTCCGAGGCCGAGCCGAGTTGACGTTCTGCGGCCGATTCTCCGATTCTCCGGGGGTGCGGATCGAGACGTGTCATCGGAGGCGAGCGCTGCTTCTGCGCGCTGGGGTCGGGCTCTTGCTCCTGGCGGCGCCGGCGGTCGGCCAGGACAGCGGTCTGAGCATCCTCGCGGAGGAAGAGGGTGCGGACTCGGAAACGATCTCGGCCCTCTTGCGGGAATCGGACGAGAACGCCGACGGCAAGCTGCAACGAGAAGAATCGCCGGTCGGATTCCTGCATCGCTTCGACGACGTCGATCTGGATCGTGACGGCAGCATCGACTCTTTCGAGGCTTGGGAGTACGATGGCCGAGAAGAGAGAGAGGAGGCCGCGGAGATTCCGCCGCCTCGCCACGTACCCGTCGTGCAAGAACAAAAAAGCGAGACGATTCGAACGTTGGTCGCGTTGGTCGAGCGGTTCGACGCGAACGCGGACCAGCGGCTGTCTTCCGACGAGCTGCCCGACTCGTTGCGAACCAGGCTCGCCGAGTTCGATCCCAATCGGGACGGCTTCTTGGACCTCGATGAGGCGCGCAGGATCGACACCGCTCGAGCGCAGGCCGAATCCCAGCCTCGACGACGGCGCACTCTCGCGGGACTCGTGACCTTCATGGACACGGACGGGGATGGCCTGCTCCAGAAGAAGGAAGCGCCGCTCCGGATTCAGCGCGTCTTCGAGCAATTCGACCGCAATCGCGACGGGGCCATCGACCCCGGCGAGGCCAAGGCGGTGGACGACGCCGCGAAAGACCGTGGACCCTGAAGTGTCTTCGCGTTCGGGGCGCTAGTCGAGCGCGCAGGCGGCGGCCCGGCTCGAGATGCCGATGCTACGGCGGGCCTGGCGGAGGGTGTTCCGATCGTGGCCGTTGGTGCAGTAGCCAAGTGAGATTCCCGTCTGCGGGTCGGCCCAGGCCACCTGGCCGCCGGCGCCGCCGTGCCCGAAGGCCAGCTCGGAATTCGTGTGTCCGAATCCGCGGTAGTTGCGCTCGCTGTCTCCGGCGATGATCAGCCCGAGGGCGCGGTTGGCAGGCTTGCCGAGCACGGGATCCCTGAGGTCGCCCGAGCGAATCTCGCGGGCCATCTCGAGCGTCTCCGGCAGCCACAGAGTGTCGCCTTCTGGGGTCTGTCCCCCGTGTACCAGGGCCTGGTAGAAGAGCGCGAGGTCGGCGGCCGTCGTGGTGCCGCCGCCGCCCGGGATCCCCGCACATCGGACCGGTGCTTGATTGAAGCGCAGGAGGTTCTCTTCGGTGACCTCGGTGACCGGAGGCACAGGCATGCCCATCTCGGCGTAATCGGCTTCGGTCAGGGCTTCGCCCACGAACTCGATGTCCGCGAGGCGTCCGTGCAATTCTTCTGGCAGACCACACCACAAGTCCTCGAGGCCCAGGGGTTCGGCGATGCGCTGGCGCACGAAGTCGCCGTAGGGGATGCCGCTGCGCTGCTCGATGATATCGGCGATCACGTACATGCTGGAGGAGGCGTGATAGACGAAGCGGCTGCCCGGCTCGAAGTTCAGCCGCCAGCGTCCGAAGTGGAGGAGCCGGCGGTCGCGATCGAGGAAATCGGGCGGCGGGAAGGGCGCCATCGGGAAGCCGGCCGTGTGGGTGAAGAGTTGCTCGACGCGAATCGTTTCCTTCCCGTTCGTCCCGAATTCCGGGATGATGTCGGCAACGAGCTCGTCGACATCGAGCTTGCCCTCCTGGATCAGCAGCCAGGCGGCCGCGGACGTGATTGCCTTGGTGCTCGAGAAGATGCAGTAAAGCGTCTCGTTCGTCGCGAGCGCCTCCTTGCCGTGGTAGCGGACTGTGCCCACTGTCCGCATTCCTGCGATCTTGCCATTCCGGGCGACGGCGATCTGCGAGGAGGGGAGGAGGCCCTCGGCCACTTCCTTCTCGGCACGCTCGAACAGGGCTTCGAGCTTGCTGGAGTCGATCCCGACGCTCTCGGGGCTGTCGGCAAAGAGTCGTTCGTTCGTCATGGGCCCAGCCTATCACGGAGGATCCGGGGCCGGGAGAAGAATGGTTCGAGGCTCGCGGCCGTGTTCGGGCTAGACTCCGAGACGTGGTCGACGAGACTCTGAAGCTGCTGCAACTCCAAAAGGTTGACAGCCGCATCCGCGCTGCCCGCGAAGAACTCGTGACCTTCGATCCGCAGCGTGAAGAGGCGCGCGCTGCGGGCACTTCGGAGCGCGCGGCCGTGGAGGCGGCCATCCACAGCCATGCCGAGCGTGAGCAGGAGCGCCGGCGGCTCGAGAGCGAGCTGGAGGACATCGAGCGGCTCCTCGAGAAGCTCGATGGCCAGGTCTACGAGGTCACCTCGAAGCAGGCCATGGATGCCATCCAAAATGAGATCCAGGCCGCCCGGTCGCGGAAGTCGGATCTCGAGGACGAGATCCTCGAAGTTTTCGACCAGGTCGAGTCTGCGACTTCCGCCCGCGAGGCGGCCGTGGCGTTCGAGCAGGACCAGGCTGCGGAAAGGCTGCGCCTCGAAGAGGCTCGCGACGCTCGCGAGGTGGAACTCGGTGGGGAGTTGCAGCGACTCGTCGAAGAACGCGCGAAAACCGCGGCAGAAGTCAAACCCGAGCCGCTACGTTGGTACGAAGACACGGGCCGCAAGGCGTGGCCGATTCTCGTCCATGCCGTTACGAAAGTCTGTCCGATGTGCCGGATCGTGATCCCGCCCCAGAAGTGGAACGAGATCCGTACGGCCAAGAAGTTCGTCAGCTGCGGCAGTTGCCATCGCATCCTTTACGGCGACCAGGTCGGGTCGCACGCCTCCTAGGGCCGGTCACGGGGACGCGACTCGCCTGCGCTTCGGAAACCCGAGATCCTCGAGGCCCCGAAGGACATCCGGGCCGTGGCTCTTCGTATCCACGTCCCGGTCGATCCGGACGATCCTCCCGTCCCCATCGATGTAGAACGTCACGCGCCGCGCGTAGAGGCCGCCGAAGGCGAGGACGCCGTAGCGACGTGCTGCGGTCTTCTCGGGATCGCTCAGCAGAACGAAGGAGGCGCCCACGGACTCCGCGAAGGCCTGGTTCTTTTCGGCGTCGTCGAGGCTCACCATGAAGGTGGCGACGTCGAACTCGGCCAGATCCTTCTCGCTGTCCCGCAGCGAGATCAATTCCTGGGTTCAGCCGGGCGTGAAGGCCTTGGGGAACCAGGCCAGGACGACGCCTTCGCGGGCGGCGAGCAGGCCCTCGAGCGTGTAGTTCTTGCCGTCCGAGCCGGCGAGGTCGAAGGCAGGGGCGAGATCGCCCACCGAGAGGTCCGCTGCGGCGGCCCGGGTGCAGGCCAGGAGCAGTGCGAGAAGCAGCGGAGTGGCGCTTCGCATCGCCAGATCCTAGCTATCCTCTGAGTTTGCACCCAACACCCATAGAGAGGGTCCCGCCATGAAGGCCGCAGTACTCCGCGAAGTCGGTAAGCCCCTGACTATCGAGGACGTCCAGGTTTCCAAGCCCAAGCCGCGCGAGGTCCTGATTCGGACTGCCGCAGCGGGCGTCTGCCATAGCGATCTTCACTTCGTCGAAGGTTCGTATCCCTACCTGCTTCCCACCGTGCTCGGCCACGAGTCCGCGGGTGTCGTCGAAGAGGTGGGTTCGGACGTCAGCTACGTGAAGAAGGGGGATCACGTCATCACCTGCCTGTCGGCTTTCTGTGGGGATTGTCGCTACTGCCTGACGGGCCGGATGTCGCTGTGTCAGAGCCCCGACGTACAGCGGGCTCCCGACGACGGCCCGCGTCTCTCGAAGGGCGACGAGACGGTCAACCAGTTCCTGAACCTGTCCTCCTATGCCGAGCAGATGCTCGTTCACGAGCACGCGCTGGTGAAGATCCGCGAGGACATGCCTCTCGATCGAGCGGCGTTGATTGGATGTGGGGTCACCACGGGCGTCGGCGCGGTGCACAACACCGCAGGCGTCGAGCCGGGCAGCAGCGTCGCGGTCGTGGGCTGCGGCGGCGTCGGTCTTTCGTGCGTGAATGGCGCGGCGATCGCCGGAGCCGGCCGAATCATCGCCGTCGACATGGTTCCTTCCAAGCTGGAGCTGGCCAAGCAGTTCGGCGCGACGGATCTCGTCAACCCGGCCGACGGCGATCCCGTCGAGCAGGTGCGGGAGCTCACCGGCGGCGGCGTCGACTACTCGTTCGAAGCGATCGGTCTGAAGGTCACGGCCGAGCAGTGCTTCCGGATGCTCTGCGCGGGCGGAACAGCGACCATCATCGGAATGATCCCGGTCGGAACCATGGTCGAAGTGCACGGGGTGGACTTCCTGGCGGAGAAGAAGCTGCAGGGCTGTACGATGGGGTCGAACCGCTTCCGGGTGGACATGCCTCGGTACATCGAGTTCTACCTACAGGGCAAACTCTACCTGGACGAGATGATCTCCCAGCGGCTGCCTCTCGATCAGGTGAACGATGCCCTGGATGCGCTGAAGCAGGGCGAGGTAGCCCGGACCGTTCTGACCTTCGATCACTGATCTCCCGGACTCGGCTAGCGCCAGTGGCCCAGTAGCTCGTCGGTGGTCGTCAGGGTGGCAATTGCGCCCAGAGTGTTCTGGAAGGCCGCTTCGACGTACTCGCGAGGAAAGCCTGCGACGGCGTCGCGCGGGATCACGACCTGGTAGGCCGCGTTGACGGCGTCGAACGCGAAGTTCATGATCGCGACGTTGACCGAGACCCCGACCCCGACGACGGTCCGGACCCCGAGGTTGCGAAGAACCGAATCGAGTTCGGTTCCCTGGAACGGCGACAGGCCGTGAAGTCGCGGTAGCACGAGATCCGACTCAGCTAGCCGGATTTCCGGAACGATTTCAGCTGCTTCGGAGCCGGGCGCGAGGATCGTCTGGGCCCGGGCCATGGCCTGGAAGAGTCGCGCATTGTGGTTGGCACCGAGGCCGTCCTGACGCCGCTCGGCGGTGCAGTGGACGACCGTCGCACTCGCCTCCCGCGCGGCGTCAACGAGCCGGGAGATGTTGTGGGTGACCTCCCCCTGCGCGGCCTCGGCCAGCGCCGGCAGGATGGATAGGTCGCCGATGACGCCGCGCTGGCACTCCTGGGTGATGAGCGCGGTGTGCGCGGGCGCGATGAGGGCGGCGAGATCGATGGCCACGCGAACTCCCTGGGTTGCGCCGCCATGCTAACCGACGCTACCGCTTGATCCATGGACGATCTCGAGCGGCTGATCGCGACGGACCAGATCCGGCAGCTTGCATCGCGCTATGCCGTGGCCATGGACGCCCGCGACCTCGATGCCCTGGTTGCGCTTTTCGTCGTCGACGTTCGGGTGGGGAGGCAGGAGTCGGGTCGCGAGGCGCTGCGCCGGAACTTCGACGCGCAGCTGCGCAACATCGGCATCTCGATCCTCTTCGTCGGCAACCACGTGATCGACTTGGAGGATGATCTCCACGCTCGTGGCGTCGTCTACTGCAAGGCCGAGATCCAGCACGGCGACGGCTGGGTTCACCAGGCCATCCAGTATCGGGACCAGTATGAGAAGCGTGAGGGGGCGTGGTATTTCGTGCGTCGGGAGCACCTGCTCTGGTACGGGATCGAACACGCGGCGGGCTCCGGTGCGAACCCGCTCGCGCTCGAGCCGGCGAACTGGCCTGAGAAGCACGCCGGCAAGGGGACGATCCCCGAGAGCTGGCCGAGTTGGCAGCGCTTCTGGGGAACCAACGCCTGAGTCGCTCGATCTTCGTCCCGAGACCCCGGTGGCACGCTGTGCGGCAGGCGAGGGTGCTCGCGCAGATTCGTCCGGCTTGTCGGGTGCTGCTACTTCTCGGCCTCTTCGCGGGGCCGGTCGTCGCTCACCCCCTGGCGCCGGCATTGCTCGAGCTGCGCGAGGGTGCCGACGCGATCGTGCACCTCCGGTTCAAGACGTCCCTGTATCCGCGCTCGCGAGCGACCGCCGCGCTGCTGGTGCCACAGCTCCCC
The DNA here is from genome assembly GCA_046583095.1 of Myxococcota bacterium. Classification (GTDB taxonomy): domain Bacteria; phylum Myxococcota_A; class UBA9160; order UBA9160; family UBA4427; genus JAJDAN01. The sequence continues at coordinate 15,931 of JAYGDB010000106.1, forward strand.
GCTTCGTGCGAGCGTGTGGGGCGGAGTCGCATCGCCGTCGAAGGGGGCGGCCGGGTCGAACGCTTTCAGCTCCGCTGCGCCGACGGCGTGGTGGGCCGGGAGGTTGGAGTCGGGGGGCTTCGCGAGAACGCCATCGATGCGCTGCTGCGTGTCGAGTTGGCGGACGGGCGAACGATCCAACGCGTGCTGCGCGCGGGTCACGCGAGCCTCACGATTCCGGAGCGTCCCGATCGCCTGCAAGTCTTCGTCTCCTATCTCGACATGGGTGCCCGGCACATCTTCAGCGGACTCGACCACCTGCTCTTCATCTTCGGACTGGTCCTGTTGGTTGCCACCGGGACGGGGTATGCCTCGCGGCTCGTTCTGACCCTGTCGGCGTTTACGCTGGGCCACTGCGTGACGTTGAGCTGTGCGGCAGTGGGCTGGCTGTACCTCCCGGGCCCGCCCGTCGAGTTCTTGATCGCGCTCAGCGTGCTGGCCCTGGCGGTCGAGCTTGCCCGTCCCGAGCGCGACGTTCGTTCGACCCGGCTTCCGTGGCTGTTGGCTGTGGGCTTCGGGCTGTTGCACGGCCTCGGGTTCGCGAGCGCGCTCGTTGAGGCCGGGTTGCCTGAGGGCGAGATTCTGCTCGCCCTGTTGTCGTTCAATCTGGGGATCGAGGTCGGCCAGGTGATCTTCGTCCTCGGCGTGCTGGCCCTCTTGGGGTCATTCCGCGCGGCGCGCATACCCGAGCGACTTCCGGCCTGGAGCGGCCAGGTGCCCGTCTATGCGATGGGCTCTCTGGCGGCGATGTGGTGTATCGAGCGGGTGGCGGCGCTGTTCCGATAGCGTCCCTGCTACGCTCGCGAGTTCCTGCCGAGAGGACTCCTGATGCCGCTGGACCCCCAGCTCAGACCGCTCGTCGATGCCATGGCTGCGAATCCAGATGCCAAGGCCATTCAAGAACAGACTCCGAAGGAGGCGCGGGACGGCTATCGCGCCTTGGCGTCCATGTTCGGTCCGGTCCCGGACGTCGCCGCAGTCGAGGACCGCACGCTTCCGGGCCCTGCGCGCGAAGTTCCGATTCGGGTCTACCGGCCCGAGGGTAGCGGGCCGTTTGGCGTGCTCGTCTTCTATCACGGAGGTGGCTGGATGATCGGCGACCTCGATACCCACGATCGAGAGTGTCGACTGCTGTGTAACGGGGCGGGCTGCCTCGTCGTGTCCGTCGACTACCGACTGGCTCCAGAGCATCCGTTCCCGGCAGCGGTCGAGGACGCGTTCGCCGCGCTGCAGTGGATTGGTCAAAACGCTGCAGATCTCGGCGGAGATCCTCGCCGGATTGCCGTGGGGGGCGACAGCGCGGGCGGGAATCTGTCCGCGGTGGTGGCCTTGCTTGCGCGCGACGAGGGAGGTCCGGCTCTCTGCTACCAGCTGCTGGTGTATCCGGCAGTTGATGCGCGGGCGAGCGACGACTACCGCTCACGCGTGGTCAACGCCGAAGGACCGTTCCTCACGACTGCGGCGATGGAAAACTTCACCGGAAACTACCTGGGCAGCGGCGCCGACGAAGCGAGCCGGGAGGACTTCCGGATGTCGCCGCTGCTGGCGCAGTCCCATCGAGGGCTGCCGCCGGCCCTGGTGGTGACCGCGGAGTTCGACCCGCTGCGCGACGAAGGCGAGGCCTACGCGCGGGCGCTGGAGGCCGCCCAGGTGCCCGTGTCTCTCAGTCGCTACGACGGGATGCCTCATGTCTTCTTCCAGCTCAGCCCGATTCTCGATGCAGGCAAGCGACTCATCGACGAGGCGTCGGCAGCCCTACGCGAGGCGTTCGGGGCATGATCCTGCAGGACAAGACCGTCGTAGTCTGCGGCGTGGGCCCGGGCCTCGGCCGCGAGGTGGCCGAGAAGTCGCTGCGCGACGGCGCACGGGTGGTTCTCGCCGCCCGCACGCGTGAGAAGCTCGAGGTACTCGCGAAGCAGCTCGATCCGTCCGGCGAATCGGTGGCCTGCGTTCCGACGGACCTCACCGACCAGGCACAGTGCGACGCGCTGGCCGCAGAGGCCGCCGAGCGCTTCGGGGGCATCGACGCCCTGGTGCAGGTGGCGGCCCTCGACACGGTCTTCGGCAGCCTCGCGGAAGCGCCGCTCGAGGACTTCCACAGCACCTTCGACACCAACGTGGTCGGTCCGGTGCGGCTTGCCCGGGCGGTAGCCCCGATCATGAAAGAGGGCGGGGGTGGCTCGATCGTCCTCGTGGGCTCCCAGGCGATGCTGCGCCCGCAGACGCCGCAGGTGGCCTACGGCGCCTCGAAGGGGGGCCTCCTCTCGGCCATGTACTACATGGCCACGGAGCTGGGGCCGGACAAGATCCGCGTGAACATGGTGGTGCCGACCTGGATGTGGGGACCCCCCGTCGAGGGGTACGTGAAGATGACTGCCAAGCAGCGGGGTTGCAGCGAGGACGAGGTGATCGGCGAGATCACTGCAGGGATGCCCCTCGGCGAGATTCCGGCGGATGACGACGTGGCCGAGGCGATCGTCTTCTTCGCGTCGGATCGCTCTCGCATGATTACCGGCCAGCGTCTGCTCGTGAATGCAGGCGAATTGATGTAGCGGGTGAACGCGTGATCGATCTCCAGCAGAAGGACGCGGTGTTCGTCCTGACCATGCAATCCGGAGAAAACCGCTTCAATCGAAGCTTCCTGGGCGCCCTGAACGAAGCCCTGGATACCGTCGAAGCGTCGGATGGCCCCGCCGCGCTGGTGACGGTGGGGCAGGGCAAGTTCTACTCGAACGGGCTCGACCTGGAGTGGCTGCCCGCCCAGCAGCAGGATGTCATCGATTCGTTCCTCGGCGACTTCGAGCGGCTCTTCGCACGGCTGCTCGCGCTTCCCATGATCTCCGTGGCGGCCCTCAACGGTCACGCGTTCGCGGGTGGCGCGATGTTCTCGCTCGCTCACGACTTCCGCGTGATGCGGACGGACCGGGGCTACTGGTGCCTGCCCGAGATCGACCTGGGCATGCCGTTGCGGCCCGGCATGAACGCATTGATCACGGGCCGGCTCACGAAGAACACCGCCCACGAAGCGATTGTGACAGGTCGCCGCTACGCGGCGCCGGAGGCACTTGCCGCCGGGATCGTGCAGCGGACGGCGCCGGAGCAGGACGTCCTCGAAACCGCGGTCGCGCTTGCCACGCCTCACGTGGGCAAGAGCCGCGAGGCCATGCTGGCCCTGAAGCGCGAGATGTATCGGGACGTCCTGGCGACCCTCGAGGCGGGTGCGCCGCACACGATGTAGGCGGCGCGAGTCGTCTCCGGGGACGTCGTGGGCCTAACGTCGCCAGTCTTCGTGCAAGCCGCGGTCGAGGGCGAACTTCTGCGCGAACAGCGTCTGCCCGTTCCACCCCTCCGCTTCGGGTTCCGATGCCAGCCAGGCGATTGCGGCGGCGGGAACCGAGGGGGGCGCCGGCTTCTGGAACTTCTGGAGCGCTCCGTCCGGATCGTTCAACTTCATGGCTTCGGTCATCACGAAGCCGGGTTCGAGGTTGTGGAAGCGTACGCCGCTGTTGGGGTGTTCGACCGCGAGCACGCCCACCATCCGGTGCAGCGCGCCCTTCGAGGCGCCGTAGGCGAAGCCCCAGCCGCCTTCCCCGGCGGGTGCGGGCGGATCGGCGAGGCCGGCGCCCGAGACCATGTTGATGATGACGCCCGTCTTCCGCTCGAGCATGCGGGGCAGGACTGTTGCCGTGATGTGGATCTGGCTGAAGACGTTGGCGGTGAAGAGCTGCTCGATGCTCTCCATGTCCAGCTCCAGGAAGTGCTGCATCGAGGCCGGGCCCGTGTAGATGCCGTTGTTCAGCAGCAGGTCGATGTGACCCCATTCCGCGAGGGTCTGCTCGACTGCGGCATCGATCGAGCCGCGGTCGAGAAGATCGAGGGGTAGCGGGAGCGCCTGCTGGCCGGCCTCTTCTACGGCCCGGGCCGTCGTCTCGACGCTGCCGGGCAGCGGCCGGCCGTCTGCGGTCTGGCCCTCCTTGAGGGTTCGGGCCGTAACGACCACGTCGAAGCCGCGCTGTGCGAGGGCGATGGCCGACGCGCGGCCGATCCCGCGGCTGGCACCCGTGATGAACGCGACCTTTCTCGTGCTCATCCCTACTTGCCCTCGAACACTGCGCGTTCCTTCGCGGCCATGGCCTTGTATCCGAGTGTCATGTCGTCCGACGAGAACAGCACCGATGCACTGGCGGCCTCGAATCGCAAAGCCTCCGACAGCCCCCGCTCGGTCCAGAAGTTCACCGTGCGCTTGATGCCCTGGACGGCAAGTGGGGCGTTGGTGGCAATTTCGTCGGCCAGGGCTCTCGTGTGGGAGACGAGAGCGTCCGCCGGCACGACTTCCTGGACGATCCCGATCCGGAGCGCGGTCTGCGCGTCGATGCGGCGTCCGGTGAACGCCAGGAGCTTCGTCCAGCCTGCGCCGATCTCGCTGGCTAGACGCATGTCTCCGCCCGCGTCGATCGATACGCCCACGCGGGGCTCCGGGAGCGCGAAGCGAGCGTCGTCGGCGGCGATGCGGATGTCGCCCATCATCGCGACTTCGAGACCCGCACCGAGACAGAATCCGTGGATCGCCATGATCACCGGCTGCGGCAGCTGGGAGAGGACCTGGAAACGTTCGTGGACCCAGCGGAAGCGCTCGTAGTAGTTCCGAACCTTCTCGGCGGGGGATCGGCCGCTGATCCGGTCTTCAGGCATCCCGAGATCGACGCCGGCGCAGAAGGCCCGGCCCTCCGCCCGCACGATCACGACGCGAATCGAATCGTCGAAGCGGATGCGGTCGGCATGTGCGGTGATCTGCCGGGCGGACTCCCAGCTCCACGCGTTCAGCTTGTCGGGGCGGTTCAGGACGATCGTGGCGACAAATCCATCGACCTCGAGGTCCATGTAGCTCGGTGCGTTCGCCGCGGAGCCGGGTGCCGGGTTCTCGCCGGGCATGGGCATCTCCTCAATCGAGCTCGAACGGGTCCTTGCCGAGCTGTTCGCGAATCGGAACGAACTCGGGCATCAACATGGCCCGACGCTGCCAGTTGGCGCCATCCACCACCAAGGTGTGCCCGCTGATGTACGCGGCGTACGGTGACGCCAAGAAGGTCGCTGCCCAGCCGAGTTCGTGGGGGTAGCCGACGCGCATCGCCGGCGAACGGGCTGCGTCGTTCTTGCGTCGCTCGGGCACCGAGCGGATCGCCTGGACCTCGTCGTCGTGCGGAAACAGGCCGGGGACGAGAGCGTTGACGCGGATTCCGTACGGCCCCCACTCGACGGCGAGGGTCTCGGTCATGTTCTTCACACCGGCCTTGCCGGCCGCCGAGTGCGCGAATCCCGGCCCGCCGGTCCACGCATAGGCGGCTCCGATATTCACGATGTTGCCCGGGGTGCCGGCCGCAATGTGACGCCTACCGAATTCGCGAGAGCAGTAGAAGGTCCCGTTCAACACGATATCGACCACCGTCCGCCAGGCGTTCGGGCTCATGTCCTCGGCGGGCACCGGAAAGTTGCCGGCCGCGTTGTTCACGAGGACCGACGGCGGGCCCAGCTGGCTCTCGACCGCGTCGAATGCCTCTGCGATCTGCTCCGGTTGGCGGATGTCGCAGGCGATGCCCTCGGCCTCCGTGCCGACGGCCAGGATGGCGGCGACCCCGGCGGCTCGATGCTCTTCGTTTCGGCTCAAGACCGCCAGCTTCGCGCCCAAGCGTGCGAACTCCACCGCCATGGCCTTGCCGAGGCCGGTTCCGCCGCCCGTTACGATCACGACCTGGTCCTGGAAGGTGCCGGCAGGCAGTGCGGATGTGCCCAGCTCCGGCGGGTCGGGCAGGCCCATGTCTCTCTCCTCCTTGCCGCACGGCTTCGCGTCCTCTGGTGCTTCCGCGCTAGAGGGTCGGCCATGATAGCCTGTGTGTCCTGGATGGAAGGATGCCATGACTGAGCTGATCACCCTCGAGTACGACGGCGCCGTGGCCGTCATGAGCAATAACCGGCCGGACAAGCACAACGCGGCGAACGACGCGATGGATCGACGCCTGTTCGATTGCCTGAAGGAGCTTCAGGACCGGGACGACGTGCGGGCCGTCGTGTGGCGCGGCAACGGGAAGTCGTTCTCGTCCGGCCGGGATACGACCGAACTGGGTATCCGTACCGAAGACATCAGCGATTTCGACTTCATCGAACGCGGCCACGCGGGAACGCGTCGCTTCTTCGCCTTGCCGTGTCCGGTGATTGTCGCCCTCAAGGGCTGGGTGATCGGGGGATCCTTCGAGCGCGCGCTCCTGTGTGACATGCGGATCGCGGGAGAGAGCACCCGCATGATGCTGCCCGAGATCGGTCACGGCGTGGTCCCGGACTCGGGCGGCACCGCGCGGCTCTTCCAGATGGCGGGGCACGGCCTCGCCGCAGACCTGGCCCTGACGGGGCGGCCGATGGACGCCGAGGAGGCCCTGCGGCACGGTGTCGTCTCGCGGGTGGTTCCCGATGACGAACTCGACGAGACGGCGCTCGAGATTGCGCACAGCATCGCGAAGGCTCCGCCCTTCACCGTGAAGATGTTCCGCCAAACCCTCAGCCGGATGGCGACGCCCTTGGTCGATCGCTCCATGCAGGAGGAGTCGATCGCCCAGTCGATGGTGTTCGCGTCGGAGGACTACGCGGAGCTGAAGCAGGCCCGGGCGGACGAGCGCGAGCCGGTGTATCGGGGGCGCTGATGAGGACGATCGATACCGGCACCGACGAACTGCTGTGTCGCGTCGAGGAGCGGGTCGCGGTGGTGACCCTCAACCGACCCGAATCCCGCAACGCGCTCTCGATCGCGCTCAAGGAGGCGCTCCATCGGACTGTCGACCTGATCGACGACGACGAGGGCGTGGGCTGTCTGCTGCTGACCGGAGCCGGCGGCGCCTTCTGCTCGGGAGGAGACACGAAGGTGATGGCGAGCGCCGGGCGGCCTCCGTCGATGGAGGACCGCCAGGAGACCCTGCGCTGGGAGCATCGTCTGCCCGCGAAGCTGCACCACATGCCGAAGCCCGTGATCGCGGCCTTGTCCGGTGCTGCGGCCGGAGCGGGCTTCTCGCTTGCGCTCTCCGCCGACATTCGGATCGCCGCGGAGAGCGCCTTCGTGATGACTTCGTTCTCGCGGCTCGGTCTCTCCGGCGACTACGGTGGAACCTGGTTCCTGACCCGTCTCGTCGGAACCGCCATGGCGCGAGAGCTCTACTTCACAGGGCGGCGTGTGCTGGCGCCGGAGTGCGAAGCCCTGGGCATCGTGAACCGCGTGGTGCCCGACGAGGCTCTGGAGCGGGAGTCGTTCGAGCTGGCGCGGACGATCGCCGCGGGTCCGCCGATCGCGCACGGCTTCATGAAGGCCAACCTGAATCGCGCCCTCGAGGCAGATCTCCAGACATGTCTCGACTGCGAGGCGGATCTCATGGTTCGAGGCGCGATGACCGAGGACTACCGCGAGGCGGTCGCGGCATTCGCCGAGAAGCGCGCGCCCGTGTTCCGGGGTCGCTAGCGGCACCGCGGGTTTGTCGCCCGCCTTGGATCGTGTCCTCAGGCGCTGCGGGCGCGCAGCTGGGCAGTGATCTCGCCCAGGATCGAAATCGCGATCTCGGCGGGAGAACGGGCGCCGATGTCGAGGCCCACGGGGCCGTGGATCCTTCTGAGGGTCTCCTCGTCGAAGCCCTCCTCGCGCAGACGTTCGAGCCGCTGGGCCTGGGTGCGCGGGCTCCCGAGGCATCCGATGTAGAAGGCGGGTGAGCGCAGCGCCACCTGTAGGGCCGGGTCGTCCAGCTTGGGGTCGTGGGTGAGGGTGACGACCGCGGTGCGAGCGTCGAGCTCCAGGGACTGCAGGGCTTCATCCGGCCAGCTTCGTTCGAGGCGGACTTCCGGGAAGCGTGTGTTGCTCGCGAAGGCGGCGCGAGGATCTACGACGATCACCTCGTAGCCGCTCTCGCTCGCCATGCGCGACAGGGGCTGAGCGATGTGAACCGCGCCGACCACGACGAGGCGCAGCGGCGGATTGAACGGCTGTAGAAAGAGGCGGCCGTCCCGACGTTCGAGCATGCGCGGGGCATCGCGCCGCAGCGCCTCGCGAGTCGCTCTCGCGATTTCGATGACCTCGGGCGAGGCGTCGTTGCCCGTCGCTGCGGGATGCAGCAGCTCCCGACGCCCGGACTCGAGACTCAGCGTCAGGACGGCGGGGCGCTTGGCCGCGCGATCCGCCTGGAGTCGGTCGAGCCACGACGCCCTTTGCTCCACTTCGCCACCCGCCCGAGCCACGCGCTCGACGAAGACCTCCATTTCGCCGCCGCAGGCCAGGCCGACCTCCCAGGCCAGCTCGTCGGTGACCCCGAACGCGAGGACCTCGTGGAGGCCCGATTCGATCACGCGCAGGGCCGTCTCGACGACGGCTCCTTCCACGCAGCCACCGGATACCGACCCGGCCATGCGCCCCTCGGAGTCGACGGCCAGTTGGCTGCCGGGAGGCCGCGGCGACGACCCCCAGGTAGCGATTACCGTGGCCAGCGCCACACCGCGACCCGCATCTCGCCATCGGACGACTTCGTCGAGCACGTCGACGGTCGCCCAGCTCCCGGAATCCGGCGGGGCCTGCGTCATCGGGCTCGCAGGGTAACGTAATGGCTCCCAGGATTCGCCCGAGGAGCTTCCAGGCGTGGCAACTGCAGAGGCGCGCGATGTGCGGGAAGTCGACCGCTTCGACCTCGAAACGGACGTCCTCGTCGTCGGGCTCGGGGCGGCGGGTGCGGCGGCGACGCTCGAAGCGGCAGCCTGCGGGTCCGAAACCCTGGTCGTCGAGCGCGCGAGCGGCGGCGGTGGCACGTCTGCGCTGTCCGGTGGCGTGATCTACCTCGGCGGAGGTACGCCGGTCCAGAAGGCGTGCGGCTTCGACGACTCGCCCGACGAGATGTTCAAGTACCTGATGGCTTGTGTCGGAGAGGAGCCCGACGAGGAGAAGATCCGCCTCTACTGCGACGGCAGCGTCGCCCACTTTCACTGGCTCGTGGAGCAGGGCGTCCCGTTCAAGGAGAGCTTCTATTACGGCACGAGCGGCGAGCCTCCCACCGACGACGGTCTCGTATGGTCCGGCAACGAGCGCGTTCATCCGTTCAACGAGGTGGCGGTCCCCGCTCCGCGAGGCCACGTTCCGCGGGTCGAGAACGCCGCAGGACACCTGCTGATGAGCTCCCTCGTGAAGGCCGTCGAGGGGAGCGCCGCGACGCTGCGTACCGACACGCGCTGTACGAGACTCGTCGCCGACGCGAACGGCGAGGTCGTGGGCGCGGTGCTGCGAACCTTCGGCAGCGAGGAGACGGTTCGGGTGCGGCGTGGCGTGATCCTCACGACGGGAGGCTTCATCAACGACCGGGAGATGATCCGGAAGCACTGCCCGAAGATCGCCGCCTGCCAGCTGCGGGTGGGTTCCGAGGGAGACGACGGCAGCGGCGTGCGGCTCGGGGTCGCCGTGGGTGCGAACACGATCCACATGGATGCCGCCTCGATTTCGCTTCCGGTCACCGAGCCGTGGGGGCTCAAGCGCGGCATCCTGGTGAACGCGCTGGGGCAGCGCTTCATCAATGAAGACGCCTACTACGGACGACTCGGCGAGTATGCGCTGTTCCGCCAGGATGGCCGTGCCTGGCTGATCGTCGACGACGCCTGCTTCGAACAGCCCACCTATCCGCGCGAGATCGCGGGCGTGGGCGAGACGCCCGGGGAACTCGAGTCGGTGCTCGGCCTGCCGGAAGGAAGTCTCGAGTCGACACTGGCTCTCTACAACCGCCACGCCGAGGAGGGACACGACCCGCTCTTCCACAAGCTGTCGAGCTACGTGCAGCCGCTTGCGACTCCGCCGTTCGGTGCCTTCGACTGCACGACCGAGAATTCACTCTACGCGGCTTTCACCCTGGGCGGGCTCGAGGTCGACGTCAACGGGCACGTGCTCACGACTTCGGGCGAGGTGATCCGCGGGTTGTACGGCGCAGGCCGGGCCACATCCGGCGTTTCGGTCGGCGGCTACAGCAGCGGCCTTTCGCTCGGCGATGGCACGTTCTTCGGGCGTCGCGCCGGGCGTGCCGCATCGGAGCGACTCCCGGGAGCGTGACCGGAAAACCGCGTGCGCGTTTCGGGGTACGCCGCTAGGGACGAATCGAGTAGCGACGGGGGCCGGAGCGGCCCGAGAGTTGGTGCTGCACTTCGTCGAGCCAGTCGCAGATGAGCGGACGGGTATGACGCGGATCGATTAGGTCGTGAACCCCGAACTCCTCCGCGCGCGGGAAGATGGATTGGGCAGCGGCCATCTCTTCTTCGAGTTCGCGCCGCCTGGCGGCCGGATCCTCGGCCTTCTCGATCTCGCCGCGGTAGGCGAGGGCGACGCCTCCTTCGACGGGTAGGGCTCCGCTCTCGGCCGACGGCCAGGCGACCACCGTACTCGCCGGGCCCAGGTGGATGCCCTGGGCGACGCCGAAGGCCTTGCGGATCACGACCGCGAACCAGGGCACCGTGGTCTGCAGCACGGCGAACATGGCGGCCATGCCGTGACGGATCGTTCCGGCGCGCTCGGCGGCCTCCCCGATCATGAACCCGGGCTCATCGACGAAGCTCACGATCGGCAGGTGGAAGCTGTCGCAAGTCTCGACGAAGCGGCGGATCTTCTGTGCACCCTCGGCAGTCATCGCGCCGCCGTCCCGGTAACAGTCGTTGGCGATCACGCCAACCGGGTGGCCATTCATCCGCGCGAGTCCGGTGACCTGTGAGCGACCGTAGCCGGGCGTCATTTCGAAGAAGGAGCCACGATCGACGATGAGTTCGATCACCCGGCGGATCTTGTAGACCTGCCGCCGGTTCCGGGGGATGATCTCGAGCAGTTCGTCCTCTTCACGGCCCCGCAGATCGCCCACGTCGAAGACGGGCGGCTTCTCCCAGACGTTCGGGGGCAGGTAGGAGAGGAACTTCCGAATCTGGCGCCAGACGTCCTCCTCGTCCCCGGCGATGTTGTCGACGACGCCGCTCTTCTCGTGGACCTTGGCGCCGCCGAGGTCTTCCTTCGTGCTCGTCTCCCCGAGGGCCCGCTCGACGAGAACCGGACCTCCGGTCAGCACCTGGGCGGTCTCCCGCGTCATGATCGAGAGATGGGAGGCGACCAGGCGTCCGGCCGGGAAGCCCGCCACCGGGCCGAGTGCAGCGCAGACGACCGGAACGGTCGCCATCGTCTGCATGCAGAGTTGGTTCAGCGATGCCGGCGCCGTCATGTCGTATCCGGAGCGGCCGCGTGTGCCGCTGGCCCCGGCGATGGACGCGCCCCCCGCTTCGAGCAGTCGAACCAGGGGGATGCGGCGGCGCCCCGCGAGTTCGTCGGCGTACAGGCCCTTTTTCAAGCCGACCGCGGAATACGCGGCGCCACGGATCGTGAAGTCATCGCCACAGACGACGACCGGCCGACCGTCGATTTGTGCGGTGCCGACCACGACGTTCGCAGCGGTGAACGATGCGCGGCCTTCTTCGTCGATCTCGGAGACCCCCGCGATTCCGGCGTGCTCGTGGAAGCTGTCTCGATCGATCAGGGCGTCGATTCGTTCACGGACGGTGCCTCGTCCAAGCGCATGCTGGCGTTCGACGGCCTCGCTGCCGCCGTGCTCGGCCGCGAGTTCGCGGCGTCGCTGGATTTCGTCCACCTCGGGCTTCCAGCTCATGGGGGGCGACTCTATCAGATGTCGTTCGAAGAGCCGGATCCAGATCTCCGTCGACGGGATGCTGCCGCGAGAACCTGCCTGCGAGGTCTGCAGCTAGCGGCGTCTCGTTGCAACGACGCTTCCGAGCAATGCGAGGCTCATCACCGCAAGGGTCGAAGGCTCGATGAGCGCGATGACGCTCGCGGTCTGCTGGAAGTAGCGGGCTTCCGGATTCGAACTCCCCACGTCGAAGTTGAAGTTTGCCTGGCCGAAGGAGATCCCGCAGACGACTTCAGCCTGCGTGCGCAGACAGCTGCCGCTGACGCGAGCGTCGAGCGCAGTGAATCCGCTGGGTGCCGCGTCCTGGGATTGGATGCCGCTGATCGCAGCCGTCTGGCCCGGGCCGATGACGTAGGTGTCGCCGAAGTCGAGGAGCGAGAGAGCAACGCCGTGGTAGATGGTGTTCTGGAACAGGACTTCGGAGACCCCGTTGTCGGGAACGCCATCGACGCCCGTGAGCGACAGGGATGCGACGTTCAACTGGAAGCTGAGAGTCAGGGCCACGCTGTCGAGTTCCAGGGTTCCGGTCGCGTTCGCGACCGCCGCCGACGGATTCAACTCGAGGGTCTGCGTGGAGCCACAGCTGACGCTCGAGCACCCGAGGGCCTGGCCGAAGCTGCCGCTCGAGATCGTGAGAGCCTGGGCGCTCGCGCTGCAGAGCAGTGCTGCAAGAATCGGAATCGCTGCACGAGCAAGAACGTGCAATTTCTCTCCTCAACCCGCTTCCCAGGGAACAGAGGAGTGGACTGGCCGGTCGTCAGTTCCTGTCTCTCCGAGCTGTGATGGCCAGGAACCCAGTGACAAACAGCAGGGCTGTGCTCGGTTCCGGGACCGGGGACGCGCTGAAGATGAAGTCGGCGATCACCACGATGGACTGCGACGGGGGGCCCAGGGGCGTGAAGTTGCCGATCGTGATGCCGGACAGAGAAAGCTGGTCGAGACCCGGGTCCACGAAGAGGCTGCCGCTGCCGGGAGCCTCTCCCGAGAGTGGGACACTCATGAGCGGCGACACCATCGGCCCGACGGCGCTCACGACCAGGTCGAAGGCGAGCGGGTTCACGGCGAAGAAGTACTCGGTGGCGGGGGGTCCGGCCCCGACCAGGGTCAGCGAGGCTGGGCCTCCCGAGAGGGTGAGGCTGTCGATCGTGAGGGTGGTGTAGCCGAGGTAAGCGGGGCTGAGATCCAGAACGATCGGGCCGGAGGCCGTCAGGCCGATCGACACCAACTCCGGAGTGGCTTCATCAAGGGTGGTCTGCAGACCATCGAGGTCGGCCGTGACGGGGGCGCTGATGTTGCCGCCGCCTACCGAAGCCGTCAGGGTCACGGACCCGGAGTCGAAGAGGTACTGGATCGGCGTGGCGTTTGCGCTCGACGCAACCACCAGCGCAGCGAGTACGACCAGCGAGCAAGCAAGGCTGCGTCGGGGTTGCGGCGCACCTCTCCCCGCGAGTGTTGTTACGCACAGGATTCCCATTCATAGATGTGTGTTTTCACCGAAAGCGATATGGCAGGATTAGTTTTTTTTCTTTCTGAAGACCCAATGTATTGCGTGCGCGCCGGAGAGCTTGCCTGTTAGTTGCGTCTCGACGCTGAAGCGGCCGGCGGCATTCGGGGAGCCTGGGGAAGGCAAGGCGGAACTGGCCCCGCGGGGTCAGTGACGATCCCGAGCCGAAGAGGCGCGGCAAGGGACTATTCTCCAGGACCCACTCGAGGAGATCTCATGCAGATCGAAGGCAAGCATGTCGTTGTTACGGGCGGTGCGTCCGGCATTGGTCGAGCTCTGGCCAGGCGGTTCTCGGCCGAGGGAGCGCGCGGGATCGTGGTTGCGGACCGCGACGAGGCGGGTGCCAAGTCGGTCGCCGCCGAGTTCGGCGGCCTCGCGATGGGCACGGATGTGGCCGACGAGTCCCAGGTGGAGGAACTGGTCGCGAGCGCTGAGCGAGAGTACGGCCCCATCGATCTCTTTTGCTCGAACGCCGGCATCGGAGTGGCCGGAGGTGTCGAGGCCCGCGACGCCGACTGGACGCGGATCTGGGAGATCAACCTGATGGCCCACGTCTACGCGGCGCGCGCGGTTCTGCCGGGCATGATCGAGCGGGGAGAGGGCTATCTCCTGAACACGGCGTCGGCGGCGGGCTTGCTGACGCAAATCGGCTCGGCTCCGTATAGCGTCACGAAGCACGCGGCGGTCGCGTTGGCAGAGTGGCTGTCGATCACCCACGGCGACCAGGGAATCAAGGTCTCGGTGTTGTGCCCCCAGGCGGTGCGCACGGCGATGACGGCGGGCAGTGAGAACGGTGGCGTCGCGGGAATCGACGGCATGATGGAGCCGGAAGATCTCGCCGAGTGCGTGATCGAGGGCCTGTCGGACGAGCGCTTCCTGATCCTGCCTCATCCGATCGTGGAACAGTACATCCAACGCAAGGCCGGCGACTACGACCGCTGGTTGAAGGGGATGCGACGCCTGAACGCGAAGTTCGCGGGCCGCATGGGGATGCCCGACTAGCTCAGATCACGCCCCTCGCGCGCAGATCGCCCAACTGCTCGTCGGCGAGGCCGAGGGTCTCCCGCAGTACCGAGTCCGTATGCTCGCCCAGGCGCGGAAAGCGGCTCACGGGTCCTTCGGCAACGCGCGACAACTTCACGGGGTTTCCAACCACCTGCATGGGCCGGTCGTGATCCGGTCGAGGCACTTCGATCAGCATGTTGTGGGCTTTGACATGAGGATCGGCGTGGATGTCCTCGGCTCGATTGCTGGGGCCCGCGGCGACGCCCTGGCTGCAGAGTGTCTCGCAGGCCTCGATTCGGGTCATGTCGGCCGCCCAGCTCTCGATGGCGGGCCGCAACGTGCCTTCGACCTGCTCTGCCCAGCCCTCACGGGTCGCGAAGCGCGGGTCGTCGCACCACTCCGGGTGGCCGACGGTCTTGGCGAGCCGTTCGAAGTGGTGCTCCCGGAGCACGGAAATGACGAAGTAGCCGTCCTTGGCTCGGAAGCCCGACACGATTCCGAACGAGCCGGCCGTCGCCCATGCAGCCGGAGCCTCCATGGACCACAGGTGTGGAACCATGTCCGTCATCGCGATCATCGAATCGTACATCGAGATGTCCACGTGTTGTCCCAGGCCGGTGTGCTCACGATGTCGCAGTGCGGCGAGCATCCCGATGATCCCGAACAAGCCGGCGCCGTTGTCGCCCAGCGCGCCCGCCACGACCACGGGCGGAGGCTGGCCCGACTTGCGGGTGGGCTCGTAGACCCCCGCCATGGCCTCGACGACCGGCGCATAGGCCGGCCAGGACGAGTAGGGCGAGTCATCCTGGTTGCCGAAGCCGGAGACCGAGACGTAGATGACGCTCGGATCGATCTCGGCGATGGCTTCGTAGCCGAGCCCGAGACGCTTCATGGTGCCGGGCCTGAAGTTCTCGGCGACGATGTCGAAGTGGGGTACCAGCTGCTTGAAGAGTGCGACGCCTTCGGCCTTTTTGAGATCGATGCCGATGCTCTGCTTGTTCAGGTTGTTTCGGAGGTAGGTCGCCCCGACGCGGCGGCCATCCGAATCGATCAGGGCGGGTTGGGCGCCGCGCCCCGACTCGCCGTGCTCGGGGTGTTCGACCTTGACGACCGCGGCCCCCAGGTGGGACATGATCTGAGTCGCAAAGGGGAGGGCCTGCATCTGCTCGGCGGCGAGGATGCGCACGCCGTCCAGTGGCTTGCCCCACTTTTCGCGTTCGGGGCTCTTTACCTCATCGACTCGCATACCGGGACTCCGATTCGGCTGTTGGGGCGCGCGCGGATCCCCTACGCTGGCTGCGTGCACTGCGAGCTTACCGAAGAGGAACTGCGCTCGGGCTCCTGACGAGCCTGCAACGCCTGAGAGTGCCGCGGCCCATGAAGGTTCACCTCGTCGACGGGACATTCGAACTCTTCCGTGCCTATTTCGGAGCGCCCGAGGCGAAAGCGCCGGATGGTCGCGAGGTGGGGGCCGCGCGAGGCCTCCTGCGCTCGATGCTCTCGTTGCTGCGAGAGCCCGACGTCACCCACGTTGCCTGCGCGTTCGACACCGTGATCGAGTCCTTCCGGAACGATCTCTTCGACGGGTACAAGCGCGGCGAGGGGATCGAGGAGGACCTGCTCTCGCAGTTCCCCCTGGCCGAAGACGGCTGTCGCGCGTTGGGGCTCAGGGTCTGGGGAATGGTCGACTTCGAAGCGGACGACGCCCTGGCGGCGGGCGCGGCGCGTTTCGCGGCCGACGGGCAGGTCGACCAGGTGGTCTTGTGCACGCCGGACAAGGACCTGTGTCAGTGCGTCGATGGCGAGCGCATCGTGTGTATCGATCGAGTTCGGCGGACACGGCGGGACGAGGCAGGGGTGTGGGAGAAGTTCGGTGTCGGTCCCGCATCGATTCCCGACTACCTGGCCCTCGTCGGGGATACCGCCGACGGCATCCCCGGCATCGCTGGCTGGGGTGCCAAGTCGACCGCGACGGTGCTGGCTCATTACGCGCATCTCGAGGAGATTCCCGATGATGTCGGCGACTGGGAGGTCGCCCCGCGCGGTGCGAAGCGACTCGCCGAGAATCTGGCAGCGGGTCGGGATGACGTGGCTCTCTACAAGCGGCTCGCGACTCTGCGAACCGACGTGCCTCTGGAGGAGAGTCTCGAGGACATCCGCTGGAAGGGCGCCGATCGCGCGGCTCTGGCTCGCTTCTGCGAGTCGATCGGCGACCAGCGACTGCTGGAAACGGTGCCGCTCTTCCGCGACTAGCGGCCGAAGCTGGCGGGGCTCCAGCTGGCGCGCAGGTTGCTCGGTCCCTCGATCGGAGGCTGGGCTGCGCCCCGCGCGTAATCGGACTCCCAAGTCTGGGGCAAGCTGCGCAAGGCGCGATCCCAGAAGTCGCTGGTGACCCCGTAATACGCTTGCGGGTTCACGAAGTGATGGGCCAGGTGATGGGCGCGCAGGCGCTCTTGCCGGGCGTTCCGCGGCACGCGGAAGTGGATACGCCAGTGCACGTGCTCGTAGTGGCAGAAGCCCGCGAGCAATCCCAGGGTGAATGCCGTACCCGCAGCCAGGCCCGCGAAATGGACGGACAGGGCGAAGACGGCAGCCGCCGTGGGAACCCACGCGAGAGGCGACGTGAAGACGGCCGCCGGAGTTCGGTGATGGCCCCAGTGGAGAGGCGAGACGAAGGTCCGTAGGCGGTGGGACAGGACGCCGTGGATCGTGTACTCGACGAAGCTCCAAGAGGCCCACCCGATTCCCGCCGCGAGCGCGATTGTGAGCAGGCCGTTCATCGTCGCGGCAGGGTAGCAGGGGGTGGCTCCCGAGCGTCCGATGGCGTACCCGTCCAGGCATGACGAAGCAGCTCGAGGCGGCACGGAATCTCAGGAGTCGCCTCGACGCCAATGCGGTAGAGGTCGGCGACGGGGAACTCTCGATCGAGAGCGTCGAAGCCATGCGGCAGGCCGAACTCTTCGGTGTGCTGTGTCCCGAAGAGGTGGGCGGTGGAGAGCTGCCCCTGCTCGACGTGCTCGACGTGTTCGAAGAGGTGTCTCGTGCCGATGGCTCGGCGGGCTGGTGCCTGATGGCCGGTGCCACGACCGTCGCTTACTTCGGGTCCTACTGCGAGCAGGACTTCGTCGATGAGATGTTCTCGACAGGGGTGCCGCTCGCCGCTGGCCAATTCGCACCGAACGGAACCGCCGTGCGCGAGGGCGCCGGGTTCCGCATCACCGGCAACTACTCGTTCGGAAGCGGCATCCACACGGCCGACTGGGTGGGGGCGGGGGTCCTGGTCGCGCCGCCCGAAGGCTCCGAGGAGCCTCCCGAGTATCGCTTCGCCGTGGTCCCCAAGAGCGAGGTGGAACTCCGCGGCAACTGGAACGTCCTCGGTCTGCAGAGCACCGCCAGCTACGACTATGGGCTCGTCGGCGTGCTCGCGCCGGAGGCCGCGACCTTCTTGTTCGCGGCGCCGACGCGGCGGCGGGGTGGGCCCTACTTCGAGCTGGGCGTGATGGTGCTGACCGCCGTCGGGCACGCGGGGTTCGCGTTGGGTCTCGCCCGTCGGGCCATCGACGAACTCGTCGCCCTGTCGAAGACCAAGATCCGCATGGCCTCGGCCACGGTTCTCAAGGACGGCGAGCGTTTCCTACACAGCCTCGGGACGCTCGAGTCACGCTACGCTGCTTCTCGAGCCTGGGTTCGCGAGACTCTCGCCACGGCAGAGCAGACCGCGATTCGGACCGAGTCCGTGGATCCGCTCGAGAGCACGCGTGTCCGTCAGGCGACCGTGCACGCCACCACCGAGGCGGTGGACATCGTCCACCAGGCCTACTTGTTGGCCGGGACCACGAGTCTTCGTGAGAGCGCTCTGCAGCGCTGTTTCCGCGACATTCACGCGGCCAGCCAGCATTACTTCGCGGGCACCTCCGCGACCCTGGAGATGGCCCGGAACGTTCTCGAGGCCTCTCCGGATTCGGCGCTGGAAGCCTGACGGAAGCTGGTTCTAGGCGACGATCTGCTGCTCGCGCAGGGCCTTGCGATCGTCGGCGCTGATCCCGAGTTCTGCCAGCACCTCGTCGGTGTGCTCTCCGAGCGAGGGCGCGTGCTGACGGAGCTCGATCGGCGTCGTCTCGAAGTCGCCGACGGGGCGAGGTGCACGCATGGAGCCACCCACCGGGTGGTCGTCTTCCAGGAGCAGGTCGTTCGCAAGAACCTGCGGGTGCTCGTGAAGCGTCGCGAGCGACGTAACGGGCGCGTGCGGGACGTCTTCCGCGCCCAGCCGTTCGACCACTTGGAGCGTCGTCAGCGCGCGGATGAGGGGAGCGATGATCTCGTGGAGTTCGCCGCCGTTGCGGGTGCGGTTGCCGGCTTCGGCAAAGCGGGGATCGTCCTGCAGTTCGGGTCGCCCGAGTGCACGGCAGAGACCACGGTACTCGGTGTCGCCTATGGCGGTGATGGCGACGTGGCCGTCGGCGGTCTCGCGAATGGCCGGCAGCGCGGCTCGGCTGATGCTGCCGTCTGCAGGCGCGCTGGCGGCGTCGAGCCAGGTGTAGTTCTGCATCGCGTCGGGCCACAGGAACGCGATGCTGGCGTGGAGCATCGAGATCTTCAGGTGCTGGCCCCCGGCGCCCCGCTCCCGGGCGAAGAGCGCGGCGGTGATCGTCTGTGCAGTAGAAAGGGCGGTCGACTTGTCGCACACGATGTTGCGCACGAACATCGGCTCCCGAGTGTCCGGGTCGGCTTGTTGGGCCGCAAAGCCGGCGTATGCCTGCATCACCGAGTCATAGACGCGTCGGTTGGCGTCGGGGCCCGCCTCTCCGAAGCCGCTGATCGAGACGTAGATCAGTTCGGAGTTGAGTCGTCGCAGCCGATCGACTCCGATCCCCATGCGGTTGGCCACACCCGGCCGGAAGTTCTGCACGAAGACATCGGAGGTCGCTACCAGACGATCGAGAATCTCGACGCCCCGGGCTTCGGCGAGGTTCAGTACGACGGAGCGCTTGCTGCGATTGAGGTTCGCAAAGACGGCCGAGAAGCCTTTGCGCGAGTTGCCGATGCGCCGGATCAGGTCCCCGGTGCCCGGCGGTTCGATCTTGATCACGTCGGCGCCCTGGTCGCCGAGCAGTGACGTCGCGAACGGGCCCGAGGCCATGGCGGTCAGATCGACGATGCGGATTCCTGCGAGCGGGCCCGGCATCTGACTACGTTAGCGGGGGATTCGCTTGCCGCGGGGCGCGACCGCGATTCTCGGATCGCGTGGTCAGCCCCAGAAGGTCAGTCCCGTGAGGTCGCGGGGTCGCCTTGGCAGCAGGGCGGCCAAGCCGAAGCCCACCACGAACATCACCAGGTTCCCGATTGCCGCCGTGTAGTAGGTGTCGAAGGGGAGCGTCCAGGCGTCTGGGAAGAGCCCCATCGTCCAGAGCGTGAACGTCAACGTGCAGAGGACGCCCGCCCATACGGCCCGCGCGTCGCCGACCCGGGTTCCGAATCCGAGCAGGTAGATGGCAAGCACGCCGCCGCCGAGAAGCGAGGTGAGCTTGATCGAGATGTCCTGGAGCGTCTTGCCTTCGGCGTAGAGAAGCAGCGTCGCACCGCCGATCATCGCGAGAGATGCGATTCCGGCGATCCACCAGGCGACCTGCAGGTAGTGACGGTCGTCGCGCCCCGGCGCGATGTGGCGGCGGTAGACGTCGACGATCACGACGGTCGAGATGGCGTTGATACTCGAGTCGAGGGAGGACATGCCGGCGGCGAGAGCCGCCGCGATAACGAGCCCCGCGATGCCCACGGGCAGGTAGTGGAGCACGAAGTAGGGAACGATCTGCTCG
>JAYGDB010000121.1:0-2060 GCA_046583095.1 Myxococcota bacterium
TCGCAGTGAAGGTGCGGGTGGATTCGGAAAGGTGTGTCGGACACGGACGCTGCTACGAGATCGCGTCCCAGGTGTTCGGCGACGACGAGCGGGGCCACTGCGTGATCCTGACGCCCGAGGTCGTGAAGCAGCACCACGCCGCGACCCGGAAGGCCGAGGGCAACTGCCCCGAGCGGGCGATCGTCATCGAGGAGGAGTGATGTCCTCCTCGAGCCCGCGATAAACGGGAGCGCGATGCGGGTCGCCCTCATCGTCGAGCGCTTCGATCCCGCCGGCGGCGGCCTGGAAGCAGACGCCTGGCAGGTCGCCCACGGACTCGCGGAAGCCGGGGATGAAGTGCACGTCGTGGCACGACAGGCGGTGGAGTCACACGCCGTCACCCTCCACCCTGTCGACGTCCGATCTCGCTGGCAGCCGCTGCGCGTCTCTCAATTTTCGCGCGGCGCTGCCCGGGCGGCGCCGCGCGCGGACTTCGACGTGGTGCACGCATTCAGCCGCACCCTCGATCAGGACATCTATCGCACCGAAGAAGGCTGCCACGCCGACTACATGATGCGGGTGTATCCAGCCTGGAGCCGCCGGCTGCGCCGCTGGACGCCCCGGCATGCGCGTCTCCTCGACATCGAGCGACGCATCTTCGAAGATGATTCCCAGGTGATCCAGTGCATCTCGAAATTCGTTCGAGACGAGATCGCCCGTCGCTTCGGAGTCCCGGAACGACGCCTCACAACGATCTACAACGGCGTCGACACCGGACGCTTTCATCCCGGCGAGGCAGCACCCCGCGACGGGAGCCCTGTCTGGCTGTTCGCGGGATCGGGTTGGCGGCGCAAGGGTCTCGACACGGCGCTGGCCGCGCTGGCCACCGGGCCGAGACAGGCTCGACTCCAGGTTGCGGGCCGAGATGCAGTCCCGGCCTGGAAGCGAATGGCGGCTCAGCTCGGCGTTGCCGACCGGGTCTCCTTCCTCGGCCCCCAGAGCGACATGGCGACGCTGTACAGGCAGGTCGATGGACTTCTGCTGCCGACTCGTTACGACGCATTCGCCAACGTGTGTCTCGAGGCCGCGGCCTCGGGATTGGCCGTCGTGACGAGCGGCGCGGCCGGATGCGCTGATCTCCTGCGAGACGCTGGGGTGGTCGTCGATGATCCCGAAGACATAGCCGGATTCGCCGCAGCGCTCGAACGACTCGAGGATTCCAAGCTGCGTGCAGAGCTTGGACGACGGGCGAGAGCGATCGCCGAGTTGCACACCTGGGCGAGCCACATCGAACAGCTGCGGGACCTGTATCGGAAGCTGCGCCGATGAAGCCGGATCCCGACACCCTCGGCGCGCCAGTACCGATTCGGTTGGGCGCCTGGCGCGGCGAGCGGGACGAACGCACCGCCGCGAAACTCATCGAGGCGGCCGTCTCCGGCCGCGAGGAACACGGCGCACAGACCCTCAAGACGGATCACCGTTCCCTTGTGGTGGCCGTCGCGACAACCGAGTACGCGCTGGTCGTCAAGGAGGTTCGCAAGGCGGGAGCCCGGCGTCGGCTGGCAGACGCCGTCCGAGGATCGCCGGCAAGGCGGGCCTGGACGGCAGGCCGCCGACTGATCGCATCCGGCATCGGCGCCGCCCTTCCGCTGGCATATCTCGAACAGCGCGCCCTGGGCACTCCGGTGCAATCGCTGCTGGTTTCTCTCGATCTGCGCGAGGTTCCGACGGCGGCGGATCACCTGCGACATCCCGAGCAACGCGAGACGACCCTGGCCGCGCTGGCCGACCTGGCCCTGGCGCTCCACCGAAGCGGCGTGATCCACGGCGACCTACAGGCCCAGCACGTTTACATCGACACGAGGCCGCGGCTGATCGATCTCGAATCGGTCCGCTTTCGCACCCGACTGTCGGACGACCAGCGGATCGAGGACCTTGCCCAGTTGAACGCCTCGATCGCCGACGAACTCGCAAGCGGCCGCGAGCGCCGCGCCGCATTCGATCGCTACGCGAGCGCCCTGCCCTTCGACGCCGACGCAGCGGACGTTCGGGCACAAGTCGAGCGACGGAGCGTCGCCCGG
>JAYGDB010000160.1:0-2675 GCA_046583095.1 Myxococcota bacterium
ATACGGATCTCGGCGAGCTCGCCGTTGGGGCCGCTGTTGCCCGTCACGACCGGTGCCAGGGTCGGCCGGAGCCGCAGCAGAACAGGCGCGGTGGGCGGGAAGATCGCGAGCTCGGGAATCAGCAGGGCGAGTAACCCGGTCGTGAGAGGTAAGGGCCCCGTTCCGAAGTCGAACTCCGTCAAGTCGAGCTGGAGGAGTCCGCACTCGATCTGGGCGCGCAGCAGCTGGTTGAATGCCGAGGTCGAGATGCCGATGCCGAGCTCGTAGGGGAGGCCGCCCGGCGTCACCGGCCCGAAGCTCGGGAAGGGATCGGTCACGTGTAGGGATGCGGAGAGGTCGGGCGCGCTGGCCGGTGCGTCGCACTGGCCGGGGCCCATACCGACGGAGGCGGTCACGCTCGTGTCCGTCCCGATCGTGAAACCGCCGTTGTCCTCCGGGATATCGAAGATCGGCGTGTCTAGCGCGACGCCCAGGCTCTGGCCGATCGGTCCGGAGATCTCGATTCCTTCCAGCACCACCTCGATCGCTGCTGCGATCGGTGCGTCGAGAGGGCCGTTGCCGTCGGGATCTTGTAGGAAGTCCAGGAAGCCCTGGGCGAAGAGGGCCTCGATGTCCGGCAGGAAGAGCTGGATGATGTCACCGATGATCGGAATGTCGCAGATGCCGAAGAGCTGGTAGTTGAAATTGCCGAACACGACCGCAACGCCCGGCTGCTGATTCACGTCGACGTAGGTGGCATCGACGGCGTCTGGATCGAGCGTGTAGTCGCCCAAGATGTCGGTGGTCGCCGCCGAGATGTCGAGCGGGCAGCTCGGAGCCAGGCCGCTGCCGGTGATATACAGACTGATGTCCAGATCGGTGACGAGCACGTCGGCGGCGATGAAGTTCGTCATCGAGTCCATCGTGATGCCGAAGCTGGAAGATGAAGGCGGGGGGTTCACGACGGTGACCAGCGCGGAGCCGAGACAAAATCCGAAGAGCGGATCGAAGAGCACGCACTCGTTGAGCACGACGGTGCCGACCGGGACGAGGTCCGCCGGCTCGAACTCCACGAGATCCGCCACGACGTTCTCGAGGGTGTCGAGGCCGGAGTCAGTGATTCGCAGCGCGATGCTCTCGAGCGAATAGTCCCCGTCGGCGATCGAGTCGCCGTAGATCACGCTGACGCGATCGTTCACCACGAAGCCGTTGCTGGTGTCGGTGAGCGACAAGTCGATCGGATTGAAGATGATTGCAGGATCGACGCTGACGGTGGTGGTGAACATGCCCGAGTTGGTGACGGCGACGCTCGCGCCGTTGACGGTCAGCGCAGCGTCGTCGGGATCCAGGTTGAGGACCATGCCGATGACGTCCACGGTCGCCGCCGTCGTGAACTCGCCGTGGCTGGGCGACACGATCAAGATGGTGGGCAGGTCGTTGCAGCCGCTGCTGGCGAGCCCGGCGAGTGCGAGAGATGCGAGCAGGAGCCGGCCGCTACGGATGAGCCTCATCGTCGTGTCCTCACGCTCGAAATACCGGTGGCGGCGAGCCCGGCGATCAAGAGAAGCATCGCGAATCCCCCGAGGCCGGGAACCGGCAGACCCACGAAGGTATTGCCCACGAGGTTGAGGGTCATCTCCGCGGTGACGGTGACGGTCACGGACTCACCCAGGAGCGTGGTGGGATTGGACACCACCATCGTCGCGGTGAGGTCCTCGAGCCGGTAGTAGATCTCACCCGACGTGAGCAGGGCGAGGATCACGAGGGTGCCGTTGACGGTGACATCTTGGGGAGTCACCACAATTTCGGACATCCAGGCATTCACCGGACCGACGATGTCGGCGAGCCCCGAATAGCTCACGACCGCGGATATGGGATAGGAGCCCGGGTTCACCGCGCCACCGGCGTCGAAGAGCGGGTTGGAGAGCCCGAAGACGACTCCGTTCGTGGTCATGGGCGCTCCCACGAAGGGGATTTCCGCGAAGGTCAAGTCGCTCGCGTCGACCTGGGTGTAGGAAGCCTGGGGGCCCGAGCCGACATCCTGGGTCCCGTCCTGCAGGAACTGGAGCGTTCCCGCGGTCGAGTCGATGTCGATCTCACCGGAACCCGACAGCGTGGCGACCTGCACGTCCGAGTAGGCGTCGAGTGCGCCACACACGAGCCCTGCCCCCGCACAGCTGATGTCGAGTGTGTAGACGACCTCGTTGGGTCCGCCCGGCAGCATGTTCCAAGGCGCGACCTCCGCCAGCGCGACTACGGGAGCGGACGCGAAGACGAAGAGCGAGAGCGAGAGCGACGACAGAGGGAGCAGCTGCTTGAACACCGGAGTCCTAAACCTCGCCGTAAGCGTACGCTGATTCCGCCTGCAAGACAAACAGAAACGCTTGAGCGCGGCTGAGCTTCGACCTCCTACGCAGTACGGTGACCTCGAGTCACCAGTCGTCGCTATGCTGTGGCCGATGCCCCGCAAACGTGTCGTCGTGATCGAAGGCGAGGATTCAGCACCCGAGGCCATGCGTCCCAGCGTGGCGCTGTTGCAGAAGCTCGAGGTCGATATCGAGTGGATCCATCCGCCGGTCGGCGAGCGAGGCCTCGAAGAGCACGGAGAGGCGTTCCCCGCGATTGCTCGCGAAGCGATCGACAGCTCGGATGTCACTTTCTTCGGCTCGACGAGTGGTAAGAGCGCGCCGGCGCTC
>JAYGDB010000203.1:0-4255 GCA_046583095.1 Myxococcota bacterium
TCGACGCCTGATCGTCGTGGGCGACGGCCCTTCCCGTCGCCTTCACGAGTCCCGAGCGCCTGCGAACGCCGAGTTCGTCGGACGCGTCGACGATGCCGAGTTGGCCGAGCTCTACGCCAGCTGCCGCGCGCTGGTCTCTCCCCAGGAGGAGGACTTCGGGCTCGTGGCCGTGGAGGCACAGGCGGCCGGCCGGCCGGTGATCGCCTACGGCCGAGGAGGCGCCGTCGATACCGTGCGACCGCTCGAAACGGACGAGGGAGCGCCCACCGGGATCTGGTTCGATCGACAGCAGCCGGTTCATCTGGCACAGGCCATTCGGGACTTCGAGAAACACGAAGAGCGCTTCCAGGCGGCCGCCATCCGCCGCTGGGCCGAAGGTTTCTCGGTGGAGCGCTTTCACCGGGAGTTTGAGCGCGAAATCAGGGCGCTTACGCACTGAGCGCTGTGGCAAGATAAGGCCCGCGATGAGTACACCCGACGCCATCCCCTTCCTCGACCTCCAAGCCCAGAACGAGCCGCTCCGGGCGGAGATCGATGCGGCGCTCGGGCGGGTCGTCGAGAGTCAACGCTTCGTGCTCGGTCCCGAGGTCGAGGCTTTCGAGACGGAGTTTGCGCGTTACTGCGGGAGCCGCTTCGCGCTGGGCTGTGCGTCCGGATCGGACGCGCTGCTGCTCGCACTGATGGCGCTGGGCGTCGAAGCGGATGACCAGGTCGTGTGCCCGTCGTACACGTTCTTCGCAACGGCAAGCGCCATCACGCGGCTCGGCGCGACACCGGTCTTCGCCGACATCGATCGCCGTAGCTTCAACCTCGACCCCGAGCAGGCCCGCAAGGCGGCGGCCCGGTGCTCCCGGCTGCGCGCCTTCCTCCCGGTCGACCTGTTCGGCCAGATGGCCGACATGAGCGCATTCCACTCCTTCGC
Organism: Myxococcota bacterium; assembly: GCA_046583095.1. Lineage (GTDB taxonomy): Bacteria > Myxococcota_A > UBA9160 > UBA9160 > UBA4427 > JAJDAN01. The sequence continues at coordinate 923 of JAYGDB010000203.1, forward strand.
GGACGAGTTCGACGTGCCGGTCGTCGCGGACGCCGCCCAATCGGTGGGAGCGCGCGACGCGGATGGAAATCGGGCCGGCTCAGTCGGGACGATCGCCTGCTTCAGCCTCTATCCCACCAAGAACCTCGGCGCCTTCGGCGACGGCGGTGTCGTGGTTACCGACGATCCCAACCTCGCCGAGCGCATCCGGATGCTCCGCGAACACGGCGCCCGGGAGCGCTACTTCCACCAGGACATCGGAATCAACTCTCGCCTCGACTCTCTGCAGGCGGCCGTGCTGCGTGTGAAGCTCCGGCACCTGGACGCGTGGAACGAAAAGCGCCGCGCCAACGCTGCTCACTACCGGACGTGCTTCGCGCAGGCGAGCGGCGACCTCGAAATCTCGACGCCGGTCGTGTCACCGGAGGGCGGGCAGCACGTCTACCACCAGTACGCAATCCGGGTTCCGGCCCAGCAACGTGACGGGCTGCGCAGCGCGCTGACGGAGTCGGGCATCGGAACACAGATCTACTACCCCTTGGGTCTACATCAGCAAACCTGCTTCGCGCACAGGGAACGTGCTGAGGGAAGTCTGCCCGAGACGGAGGCTGCCGCCCGAGAGAGCCTGTGCCTCCCGATCCACCCGGGCCTGACGAACGGGCAGATCGAACGCGTCGTCGAAACGACCGCGGACTTCCTCAGTGGGCGTTGCGGCCGCCTCGAAACAGCGTCATCAGGATGATCCGGACGTCGAGCCCAATCGACCAGTTCTGGATGTAGTAGAGATCGTGCTCGACTCGCTCGTGCAGCGAAGTATCCCCCCGCCATCCATGCACCTGGGCCCAACCTGTGAGACCGGCCTTCGCCTTGTGGCGCAGCATGTAGCCCGGGATCTCCCGCCGGAATTCCTCGATGAAGACCGGTCGCTCCGGGCGCGGGCCCACCACGCTCATGTCTCCCCGGATCACGTTCCAGAGCTGGGGTAGCTCGTCGAGATTCGTGCGGCGAAGCCAGGCGCCGATCCGCGTTCGACGAGGATCCCGTTTCCCCGCCCAGACCGGGCCGGTGTCGCGCTCCGCGTTCGCACGCATCGAACGAAACTTGAAGATCCGGAAGACCCGACCGTCGAGACCCGTCCGATCCTGGCTGAAGAAAATCGGCCGGCCGCCACTGAGGCCCACGCCCGCGGCGACCACGAGCCCGACGAGGAGCGCCGGCACCGCGAGTAGCGTGCAGGCACCGAGGTCGAAGAGTCGCTTCTTGACTGCCGCCCAGCCCACCATCGGACTCTCGCGCAGACCGATGATTGGGAGTCCGTCGAGGCTCTCGACCGAACTCCGCAGGGTGATCACGTGCTGCAGATCGGGGACGAGCTTCACGCTCGCGATCTCGTCGTCGAGGTCAGCCAGTACCTTCTCGAGGGAGTGCACCTCCGACTGGGGCAAGGCAATGATCACCTGGTCGACCCGATCCCCGGCGTGCAGTGCCTCCTTTAACTGGGAGACTCCCCCCAGGATCGGGATGCCCGCGACAGTCGTGCGGCCTCCGCGTCCGACATCTGCCACCACACCGAGCACTCGGAGTCCCGCCTCCGGGTGACCGTGGATGCGCTGGATGATCTCCTCCGCGAGCCGTCCCGAACCGACCACGAGGATGTAGCGGAGGTTGAACCCCCGGCGACGCAAGCTGCGCAGGCCCAGTCGCCCGGCCACGCGGAATCCGATCACACCCGCGGGCGCCAGGACACTGAACACCGCCACGACTGCCCGCGACTGCAGCGGGCTTCCCGCCAGGAAAGTCAACGCGACGAGCAGGACGACACCCATCGCCGTCGCCTGGATCACGCCTCCCGCCTCATGCAGCAGGGATCCCGTGCGCTGGGGTTGGTAGAGACCGCGGCCGCGGAAGAGCAGGATGCTGAGCGGCACGATCGCCAGCAGCAGGCTCGCGTGGGAGCCGAGATCGGTTCCCGAGCCGACCCCCGAGAGCCAGGCACTCTCGAAACAGATCCACCACGCGGCGATCCACGCGCCCGCCACCAGGCCAGCATCTGCAACGCCGAGTAGCGTCCGGAAGACCTCGCTGTAGCGGTAGAGCAAACTCGCCTCCCCCTGGCGGCAACGCAGCTAGGCCCGGTCGGCCTCCACAGCGTCCTTCAGTTCGTCGAGGAACGTGGGCAACGCGGACACGACCCGACTCCAGTTGGGAATCTGCGGTGCACCCATGGGGTCACGAACGAAGTTCAGACCCGCGGATCCAAGCGCACCAGAGAAGGTCTCGACCGCCACCTCTTCGGCGTGACGATCGAAGAACAACCCGTTCAGCTTCGCGTCGTCGCTGTAGCGAGCAATCGTATCCTGAGCGGTTCGCACGTAGGCGGCGATCAGCGTATTCAGGAAGCCGGCGTCGAACTCGACTCCATAGCTCGCGAGATTGCGGATCAACGAGCCCGCGATGTCAACGACCATGCGGTGCAACCCGCGGGTCGCGTCGTCCTGGGACAGGGACTGGTGCTTGTGATCGTAGTTGGCGACCAACTCCACCTGCGCGACGCGCTTGGGCGAGCAGTTCCGGAACACCTCGGCGAGCACACCAACCTCGAGTCCCCAATCTGCAGGGATACGATTCGCGCGCACGAGATCGCTGGTCATCGAGCACTCGCCGGACAGCGGGTATCGGAACGACGCAAGGTAGTCGAGCAACGGGATCGGCCCGAGGACCGACTTCATGGCCTGCAGCAGGGGAGTCATGAACAGACGCGTCGCCCGGCCGTGCAGGCGGTCGGTCACCCGGCTGTAGTAGCCCTTGGCAAACTCGTAGTTCATGTTCGGGTTGGCAGTCGGGAAGCAGAGCCGGGCCAGCAGCTCGCGGCTGTAGTCCCGAATGTCGCAATCGTGCACCGCGACCACGCGCGACTCCTGGCTCGCGAGCACATATCCGAACGCCAGCCAGGTCGCCCGGCCCTTTCCGTCGGCGCCGGGGCCGAGGCCTTCCACCTCGAGGCGGGCCAGCAGCTCGCGGATCCGCGGACCGTCCGCCCAGATGACGGTCGGCTCTCCGCCTCCCTGGCAGGGCACGTCCTGGAACAGACTTCCCATCTCCTCGAACTGGGACCGGTCGGCCTCGCCCGACAGGCTCACCACGACTTCCCGGAGGTAGGGGACCCGGTGGAGCTCCTCCACGATCCCCTTTAGGGCCGGCCCGCGCAGCTCTGCATGCAGACACGGCAGCACCAACGCAATCGGACGCGTGCGGGAATAGTCGAGGAGTTCGCCTTCGAGACGCTCGAGGTCGGGCCCGCCCAACCGGTGGAGTGTGGTGATCACCCCAGACTGGTGAAAATCGGCCATCGGC
>JAYGDB010000217.1:0-5117 GCA_046583095.1 Myxococcota bacterium
CGGGCCGCCTCACAGCGCACCTCGGTCGAAAGGGCAGGGGGCGTCCCGTCTCCCTTGTAGCCCTGTTCGCCGAGCCACAGCCGCACGAACTCCTTGTCGAGCGCAGGCGGGCTCTCGCCGGCGGACATCGCCTGTTCGTAGCGGTCTGCGTACCAGTAGCGGGACGAGTCCGGGGTATGGATCTCGTCGATCACGACGATCTTGCCGTCCGGCCCGAGCCCCAGCTCATACTTGGTGTCCACGAGGATCAGGCCGCGGCTGCGGGCAAAGTCCTGGCCGATCCGGAACAGGGTGCCGGTGATGCGGGCCGCCTCGTCGTACAGCTCCTCGCGGATCGCCCCGCTCTGGATCAGTTCCTCGCGCGAGGTCAGCGCGTCGTGCTCCCCCTGGGGGGCCTTGGTGGTCGGGGTCAGGAGCACCTCCGAGAGCTGCTCGTGACGACGAAGGCCATCCGGCAGGTCGTGTCCGCAGTAGCGACGCTCTCCCTTCTCGTAGGCGCTCCAGATCGAGGTGTTGGTCGATCCCGTGAGGTAGCCGCGATAGACGAACTCCACCGGAAGCAGTTCGCACTCCTGGACGATCGAGACGACGGGATCGGGAACCTCGATCAGGTGGTTGGCCGCTGCACTGCGCGTCTTCTCGAACCAGAACGCCGCGAGTTGGTTGAGGACCTGGCCCTTGAGCGGGATGGTCCCCACCACCACGTCGAAGCAGCTCACCCGGTCGCTGACGACGATCGTGCGCCTGCCGTCCTTCACGTAGCTGTCTCGAACTTTGCCGACGTGCCGCGTGCCGAGCCCTTCGAAGTTCGTCTCGTGCAGGGTCGATTCACTCAGCTCAGCGAGTAGCTTGTCGTCGACGGGCATGGCTCGGTCTCCAGTTGGGGAGCGATATTCTATCAGTCCCTGGCGGGCTCGGACCGCGGCAAAGCTAGACTTCTGCGCGTGAGTCAGCGCACAGAAACAGCGTCTCGGAAGCACTGGATCGGCCCGGTTCTCGCCGGCGTTCTGCTCGACCTGGTGGACTTCGCGACATACGGGCCGATCGGGCTTCGAGTGGGCGCCGTCGTCGGTGCCCTGGCCGGCTACTTCCTGGCCATCAGCATGGGGGTCGAGCCCAAGCGACGCTTCCCGTATGCGGCCGCGGCCGGGGTCTACTGCATGCTGCCCTTCACGGCCTTCCTGCCGCTTGCAACAGTCCTGGGCACGGCGATTCGGTTGCGGGAGGGGAGGCGCCCGGTGCAGCCGCCGCCGGACTCGCCGCCGACGCTCGAGGCCGAGTACCGCTCGCACTGGGACGACGACTGAGGGGATCCGAATTTCCCTTGCGAACCGGGCTGTTGCGCGGGTGCCTCGCGTTGACCCGCCCGTCCCTGGCCGGTAGAATGCGCGCCGTCCGCCGTGTCCACCCCGTCCCGACCGGAGCTGCTCATGACCTCCCGCCACGAGCTGGGTTCAGCAGAGCTTTCGGCGCTGCGCGCCGAGCGCGAGGCCGACCACTTCCACGACGAGTGCGGCGTCTTCGGCATCCAGGGGCACGACGAAGCCGCGCATATCGTCTATCTCGGCCTGTACGCGTTGCAGCACCGCGGGCAGGAGAGTTGCGGGATCGTTGCCTCGAATGGCAAGGAGCACACCACGCACCGCGCGATGGGGCTCGTCGCAGACACCTTCAACGAGAAGGTTCTGGCGCGAATCGAGGGTCGCCACGCGATCGGGCACGTGCGCTACTCGACGGCGGGTGAGAGCCATCTGCGAAACGCCCAGCCGATCTTCGCGAACACCGATGGGGGCCCCGTATCAATCGCGCACAACGGCAACCTCGTGAACGCCAGAGCGATACGGAAGGAGCTCGAGGGGCGCGGCGCGATCTTCGCCTCGAGCAACGACAGCGAGGTGCTCCTGCACCTGCTTGCACGGTCGCGGGAGCAACACCTCGAGGACCGCCTGATCGATGCACTCTCCCGGGTGAAGGGGGCGTTCAGCATCGTGATGCTCACGGATGAGTGCCTGATCGCGGCGCGCGATCCCAATGGCTTCCGTCCCCTGAGCCTCGGTAGGCTCGGCAGCTCCTACGTGGTGGCGAGCGAGACCTGCGCGCTCGACCTGATCGGAGCCAGCTTCGAGCGCGACATCGACCCGGGCGAGGTGGTCGTCATCCGCCGCGGACGGTTGCGAAGCCTGCGCCCCTTCGCACGCGAGGTGGAGGAGCGCTTCTGCATCTTCGAATACATCTACTTCTCGCGGCCGGACTCGAACCTGCAGCGCCACAACGTCTACGCGTACCGCAAGGGCCTCGGCCGGCTTCTCGCACGTGAGCAGCCCGCAGACGCCGACATGGTCGTGCCGGTGCTGGACTCCGGAACGGCAGCGGCGCTCGGCTTCTCCGAGGAGTCGGGGATCCCCTACGAGACGGCCCTGATCCGGAATCACTACGTCCAGCGCTCGTTCATCGAGCCCGCCCAGGCGATCCGCGACTTCCGGGTCAAGGTGAAACACAACGCCATCCGCGACTTCCTCGAGGGCAAGCGGGTCGCGCTCATCGACGACTCGATCATCCGCGGCACCACGCTCAACAAGATCGTCAAGATGCTGCGCGAGTCGGGCGCCCGCGAAGTGCACGTCCGGATCTCGTCTCCGCCCTCGATCGGCAGCTGCCACTACGGCATCGACACGCCCGATCAGGAAGAACTCGTCGCGCACCGTCACTCGCCCGAGGAGATCTGCCAGCTGATCGGTGCCGACTCGCTCGGCTATCTCTCCCTCGAGGGCCTTCGCGAGCACTCGAAGGTCGAGCTCAAGCGCGGCTTCTGCGATGCTTGCTTTTCGCTCGAATATCCCGTGCCCGTGGACACGGAGGACGAGGTGCCTCAGCTCTCGCTCTTCCGCTCCGCACTGGATGCGACGGAAGACTCCTCGTGATTAGGGGTCTGCTCGATCTGGCTGCGCTCGAGCGCCAGGTCGAGTCGGGCGAGATCGAGACCATCATCACCGCGTTCCCGGACCTCTACGGTCGGCTGCTGGGCAAGCGCATTGCCGGCCGCTTCTTCCTCGACGAGATCCTCGCGGACGGCATGCACGCCTGCGACTATCTCTACGCCTCGGACATGGAGATGGTCCCGACACCCGGCTACGACTTCACGAGCTGGTCGAGTGGCTACGGCGATATGCGGGCGATTCCGGACCTGGGCAGCCTGCGTCGGGCGGACTGGCTCGACCGCACCGCCATCGTGCTCTGCGACTCGGTGGAGGAGGAGCGCGACGCGCTGATCGAGGTAGCTCCGCGGACGATCCTGAAGCGCCAGGTGGAGCGCGCGGGCATCCAGGGCTTCGCCCCCCAGTTGGCGAGCGAGCTCGAGTTCTTTCTCTTCCGGGAGACCTACGAAGAGGCGCGGGAGAAGGCCTACCACGGTCTGCGGACCCACGAGGCCTACAACGAGGACTACCACGTGCTGGCCGGCGGGTTCGCCGAGCCGGTCCTCGGCGCGATCCGGCGACACGTCGATGCCTCCGGGATCCCCGTGGAGTTCAGCAAGGGAGAGGCCAGCGCGGGCCAGCACGAGCTGAACCTCCGCTACGCACCCGCCGTCGAGATGGCAGACCGGCACGTGATCTACAAGCTCGCCGCCAAGGAGATCGCTTCCCAGCAGGGCGTGTCGCTGACTTTCATGGCGAAGTGGGACACGGATCACGCCGGCAACAGCCTGCACGTTCACATGAGCTTGGTCCGGGAAGACGGTCTCTCCGTCTTCTCGGACGCGTCCGCCGATCCGATTCCCGGCACCAACGCGCGACCCTCGGCAACCTTCTGCCACGCGGTGGGGGGCATGCTGTCGCACGCGCGTGAGCTTTCGCTGCTCTTCGCGCCGAACCCGAACTCCTACAAGCGCTACGTGGCCGGTACCTTCGCGCCCACCCGCATTGCCTGGAGCTACGACAACCGCACGGTCGGCTTCCGGGTCGTTGGCCACGGTGAGGGTCTGCGAATCGAGTGCCGGATCCCGGGCGGCGACGCGAGCCCGTATCTCGTCTACGCCGGGCTGATCGCGGCGGCCCTCGACGGTATCGAGAACAAGATCGATCCGGGGCCGCTCTTCGAAGGTGACGGTTACACGAACGAGTCCCTGCCCCGGGTGCCGACGAGCCTCGGCGAGGCGATCGACGCCTTCGAGGAAAGCGCGTTCACCCGAGACGCCTTCGGCGACACCGTCGTCGCACATCTCCTGCACTTCGCCCGCACGGAGCAGCAGGCCCACCGGTCTGCGGTCACGGACTTCGAGCGCGCGCGCTATCTCGAGCGTATCTGAAGCGCGAGGCGAATCGCCGCCGAGCCTGCACGCGACCTCGGAGTGACCGGGTCTTCTCGAAGCCGCCGGCTGCTATCCGGGATCGGAGCGGGGGTCTTCGCCCCGCTGCAGCAGCGTGTCGTGACGGAAGTGGTCGTCGTCGCGCTCGGGGTGATCGAGGTTGTAGTGGAGCCCGCGGCTCTCCTGGCGATAGCGGGCCGCCGAGATCACGAGAGATGCCACCGTCGCCAGGTTGCGCAGCTCGATCAGGTCGGGCGTCAACCGGAAGTTCCAGTAGTACTCGTTGATCTCCCCGCGAAGCAGGTCGATGCGGTGCTGGGCCCGCGCCAGCCGCTTGTCGCTCCGGACGATCCCGACGTAGTTCCACATGAAGCGTCGGATCTCGTCCCAGTTCTGGGTGATCACGACGGCCTCGTGGCTCTCGGTGGCGTCCCCCGACTCCCACTCCTGTACCTCGCCGGTCTCCGGGATCTCGTGCAGCCGGGCGATCCCTTCGGTGGCGGCAGACTCCGCGAAGACGAGGGCTTCGAGCAGCGAGTTGGACGCCAATCGGTTCGCCCCGTGAAGCCCGGTATTCGCGACTTCTCCGGCTGCGAACAAGTTCGGCAGGTCGGCTTCGCCCGTGAGGTTGGTGCGAACGCCACCGCAGCAGTAGTGGACGGCCGGAACCACGGGGATGGGATCCCGGGTCATGTCGATCCCCAAGGACAAGCAGCGGGCGTTGATCTTCGGGAAGCGCTCGCGGACGAACTCGGGATCCAGGTGGGTGATGTCGAGCACCACGTAGTCGTCGCCACTGCGCTTGAGTTCG
>JAYGDB010000235.1:0-24619 GCA_046583095.1 Myxococcota bacterium
CTGCGCCTGGGCGTTGGATGCGGCGGTAAGCGTGGCGGTCAGAACCACGACGGCCCCAAGTGCCAGAACTCGTCCGATCATCGATAGTCCCTTCCTGTGGTCGCGTTTGGTCGCGCCCGCGCATCTTAACAGGAACCCCCCCTGGGCAGGGCAAAAAACTGGCGCGCCGGAGACTTGGGACAGGCATCTGCGGCGCCCAGGCAGGCGCTCGTGCGCCTCTCGTGCGAGCCAAGGGGGGATTTCCCACCTGAATCGAGGGCCTACCAGACCCCGGGAATCAGAGCGCGTCGGTTGGCTGGATAGTCGGGAAAGTTGGCGGGGTTCCACTGCTGATTCGTTCGGGCGCGGGGCGCCAGGTTGGCAGCCGTGAGGAGGAAGAACGCGAGCCTGGCGCCGGAGTAGCTTGCGATCGCCCAGCCCCCCACTGCACGATCTCGCCCAAGTAGTCGGGGCTCGCTATCCGCTCCAAGCGTCACCCCCGGGTCTGGCTTGCATCGACTCCGAAGCCAGTGTAATTCGTCCAACCTCGATGGCAGCCTGGCTGAATTCGCTCGACCCCGCGCTGAGACCGGTCCGTGTCGCGATCGTGTTGCTCCTCTGGATCGGATGGACGGGTTGCAGTGCGGCGCCGGAGCTCTCCACGCCTTCGGATGGCCTCGTGTTCGTTCGCGTCACCGACGCCGGGGACACCGACGTCTTCCAAGCACGTATCGCGGATGGCGCCGTCAGACAGCTTGCCGAGACGCCGGAGTGGCTGGAGTCGAACCCCGAGTGGTTGCCCTCCGTCCAGCGGGTGCTCTACGTCGCGCGACCCGTCGCCGACCCGACGGCATCGTCGCGACTGATGATCCGTGACCCACTGCGCGGAGATGCAGCAGCTGTTTCCGAGAAGAGCTTCCTCAAGGAATGGGATGTGTCCGCCTCTGCGGATGGCAAGCGCCTCGCCTACATATTCGAGTCGCCGCCGGGAATAGTGCCTCCCATGGGCGTGCGGGTGGCGTCTCCGATGACGGGTCTCGACGCGATGCTGGGATCGGTTCCGCAAGCGTCCGCCTATCTCTCTCCACGCTTCTCGCCAGAGGCCGCCTCTGTCGCCGTCCAAATTCACGGCAAGAATCGCGGGGATGATCTCTGGCTCTTGCTGAACGATGGTCAGCGCGAGCCCCTCGTCAATGACCGCCGCTGGGACGATACGGCACCGCGGTTCACGAGCTTGGGTAGCTCGATCTTCTTCTCTCGTTCCGCCTTCCGACGGGCCCCGAGACGTCGGGGCCGAAACGCAGGACGACAAGTCGAGCCCCTCGGCGGCGGCGACGTCTGTCGAGTCCAGGTGGCGACCAAGCAGGTCGACTGCGTAATACAGAGCGGCGACGCCCGAGAGCATGCGGTCGAGCCGTCGCCGACTCGAGAAGAAATCGTGTTCGTGCGCGAGAAGGATGGTGCCAGCGACCTGTTCCTGGCGGAGTTCGAGGGCGGCAACGAGCGGCAACTCACCGACTCGCCGGACCGCGCGGAACGCGAGCCTGTGTGGTCGCCCGATGGGGATCGCATCGCCTATGCGGACGGCCGGGCGGCCCAGCCGCGGATCGTCGTGATCGACCGGCAGGGAGCGGTCCTGTTCGAGACGCTGGGCGCTCAGCCGGGCTGGGCACCTCCATTTCAGGACTGAAGATCCCCTCTTGATTCTAAGACTTGTGGCGCACGCCGAGCACCGAGCGCTGCCAGAGGCCGGTCCGCCTCGATGTAGTCGTGCATCACCCTGGCGCTGTCAGCTGGTGTACGTTGGTCGCCTCGGTACGGGGGGCATCGGGTGGCGTTGAGCGGGGGGAAGCGCGTCTGGGTTCCCGTCGGGCTCTTTGGGCTCGCCCTCGCCGTGCGCGCGGGTGCCGCGCACCAGACGCTGGCGATCTTCAACGACGGGCCGACGTTTCTCCGCATGGCCGGCCTTTTCCGTCGGGGCGAGTGGTCGGCGGCGCTCTCCGCGGACTATCATCCGCTCTACCCCTTCCTGGTGTCGCTCGTCGCCCGGCTTACCGGAGGGCTCGAGAGCGCGGGAGTCATGGTCTCGGTGGTCGCCGGTGCACTCGGCGTTCTCGCCGTGCATGCCTTCCTGTGCCGGGCCTTCGATGCGCGCATCGCCTGGATCGGCGGCGTGCTCTTCGCCCTGCACCCGTATGCCGTCACCTTCTCGGCCGACGTCCAGAGCGAGGGGCTCTACTTCACGCTGTTCCTCGCGACCGTCGCCGGGCTTTGGCGCGCGCTGATGGAACGCTCGTCTGCCTGGGCAGCCCTGAGCGGCGTGCTGGCAGGGGTGGCCTACTGGACTCGGCCGGAAGGCCTCGGCCTTGCCGCTGCGGGCATCGCCTTCGCGGCACTGCTCCTCTTCCAGGGTCGTTGGAGCATCCCATTCTTCGCTCGTTGGGCGACGGCCCTCGCTTTGGGCGCTGTCGTCGTCGCGGCCCCCTACGTCATCCATCTCCACGACCTGACTGGCGAGTGGATGCTGACCCAGAAGAAGTCGATCGGGGACCTCACCCGACCGGCGGCAGCCTACGGCGCGCCCGACGTGGGAGTGCCGAATTACCAGCGCTGGGTGCCGCCGCCGATGCGTCGTCCCGTCCCCCGCCAGGCGGGGATCCTTCCGGCACGGATCGATTTCGAGCCTCGCTCGGTCGCCGCTGGGGCCGAACTCGTGCTGGTCTCGGCGAGTGCGCTGACCCCGGTCATCGTAGTGCTGCTGGGCATCGGAGTCTTCACGCTTCGCGGCCGGCCGGGCGTCCGCGGAAACTTCCTGCTGCTGATCCTTTGTCTGTACGGCGTGGTTCTCTTCGGATTGACTCTCAACGTCGGCTACCTGGACCGGCGCCACGTGCTCGGGCCTCTGCTGCCGCTGTTGGGATACGCGGCGATCGCGGTTCCGGTTGTCGGCCGGGGTCTGCTTCGAGCCGTTCGTCTCAGCGTGGGCGGGCAGCCGTTCCGCTCGCCTGTGTGGGTCGGGCTCGTCTTGGTCGCTGCCCTGACACTTCCCAAGACCCTGGCGCTCCACCGCGAAGAACGCCTTGCCACTCGTCGGGCGGCAGAGTGGTTGGCGGGTCGAAGCGACCTCAGCGGCCCAGTCGCGGCGGCGAAGCACCGCACTGCCTACTACGCGAGAGAGGCGTTCATCGATCTGTCTCGTGGGGGGAGCGGATCGGACGTCGATCGACTGCGCCAGGCAGGGGCCCGCTTCCTCGTCATCGACGACGCACAGATCGCGTCGCACCCCGGCGTCGCTGCCTCGCGGCCCGGGCTCCTGGAGCTCTATCGCGCAGAGGCGTCGGGACGCACTGCATTTGTCTACGACCTGGCCGCGCCGTAAGCGCGAAGCTGCACCTACGGGTTGCGGATTCGATCCAGCACGGCGGCGTGGAGGTGCGCATTCGTGGCCACCACCGAGGACCCATCCGGCGGAACCGGGCCTGCGTCTGCCGCTGTGACGCGGCCGCCCGCCTCTTCGACGATCAAGGCGCCTGCAGCGACATCCCACACGTGGAGCTTGAACTCCCAGTAGGCGTCGAGGCGACCCGCGGCCACGTAGCAGAGGTCGAGGGCGGCACTGCCGTCGCGACGGATTCCGCGTGCCGCCTTGAGCATGCGGGCGAAGCTCTCCGCATTGTCGCTGCTGCTGCGGTGGACATCGTACGCGAACCCGGTCGCAACGAGGGCGAGGCCGAGCTCCCGCTGGGACGAGACCGACAGGCGTCGCTCGCCGAGCCAGGCTCCACCGCCGCGCACCGCCTGGTAGAGTTCGTCGAGCAGCGGGTCGTAGACGACACCTACCTCGCGAACGCCGAATCGCTCGACGCCGATGGACACGCAGAAGCGCGGATAACCGTGGGCGTAGTTCGTCGTGCCGTCCAGGGGATCGATCACCCAGCGCCACTCGCATCCCGGGACCTCTCGTCCGTGACCCTCCTCGCCGAGAACGCCGTCGCCCGGACGCTCACGTTCGATCGCCTCGACGAGCGCCTTCTCGCAGGCATGATCGACCTCGGTCACGAGGTCGATACTCGAACTCTTGGTCTGGACTTCGACCCCGGTCTCGAAGCGGTCCCGCTGGATCGCCCCGGCCAGTCGGGCCAGGCGCTTCGCCAGGGCGAGCACCTCGCCGACTTCGGGCTCGCTCGTCACCCGAGCCTCATCCCGGGTCTCGTGGCAGCCGGTAGAAGCGTCGGGCGTTTTCGCTGGTCTGGCGGGCCACTTCTTCGATGGATCGGCCTTGCACGGCAGCCAGGGTCTCGCCGACGACGGTGACCCAGGCCGGCTCGTTGCGACGACCGCGGTGGCCTTCGGGTGCCAGGAAAGGGGCATCCGTCTCGATCAGAACACGCTCGACGGGAAGGGACGCAGCCACTTCTCGCAGGTCTCCGGCCTGCTTGAAGGTGACGATGCCCGAGAACGACACGACGAAGCGGTGATCGAGCGCGCGGTGAGCGAACTCCTTGGTTCCGGTGTAGCAGTGGAGCACACCCTCCACGTCGCCGGCGCCTTCCTGGATCCAGATGTCGAGCAGTTCGTCGTAGGCTTCCGGCCCGTCACCGCGCACGTGGATCGAGACCGGAAGGTCGATCTCCCGCGCGAGCGCGACCTGCTCGGCGAAGACACTCCGCTGCGCCTCCCGCGGCGAGTTCATGTAGTGGTAGTCGAGTCCGCATTCTCCGACCGCCATGACCTTCGGCTCCGCCAACCACTGCCGTTGCAGGCTGCGGCCGGCGTCGTCGAGCTGGTCTGCGTCGTGGGGATGCACGCCTGCCGTCGCGAAGACGTCCTCGCGATCGCGCGCGAGTTCGACGGCGGCGCGAGAGCCCTCGATGCCGTAGCCCGAGCCGATGGCGATCAGGGTCTCGACGCCCGCCTGGCGGGCACGCTCCAGCACGTCTTCGCGGTCTGCGTCGAAGCGGTCCGCGGTGACGTGGCAATGGCTGTCGAGCCACATCGTTAGCTCTCGCTCTCCCGTTCGTGGCGCGGGAACAGTGGCTCTCCCTTGGTGGTCGTGAGGCCCGGGGAGAGCCGGCCCCACGCTGCCGCCTCGGGCAGGCGTGCGTCCTCGAGGGCGTCGGGAATCCCGAGCCGCGAGCAGATCTCCTGCGCTGCCTCTGGCAGGAAGGGCGCGAGCAGCAGGGCGGTGATCCGCAGCGCTTCGCAGCAGGTGTGCAGCGTGGTGGGGACCGTGTCCGCGCGTGAGGGATCCTTGGCGGCCTTCCACGGCTCGCGCTTCTCGAGATACTGGTTCGTGGCATCCACCGCCTTGAAGATTGCCTCGAGAGCCCGGTGGATCTCCATCGCATCCATGTGGTGATCGGTTGCGGTCACGGCCTGCGCGAAGGCGTCCTGGACCGCCTGCTCGAGTTCTCCCTCGTCGCCGGGAGCCGGGACGACGCCGCCCGCGAAGCGATCCGTCATGTTGAGCGTGCGACTCACGAGGTTGCCCAGGTTGTTGGCCAGGTCGGCGTTGGTGCGCGCGACGAGCGCCTCTTCGGTGAAGTTCGCGTCGAGCCCGAAGCTCATGCCCCGCAGCAGGAAATAGCGGAATGCCTCGAAGCCGTAGCGGTCGCGCATGGACAGGGGCGGGATCGTGTTGCCGAGGCTCTTGGAGATCTTTCGGCCGTCCACGCTCCAGTATCCGTGAACGTTGATGTGCGATGGTGGCTCGATCCCGATCGCCCGCAGCATGGTGGGCCAGAAGATCGCATGCGGCTTGAGGATGTCCTTCGCGACGAGGTGCTGGCTGGCTCCCCAGAAGAGCGCGAAGTCATCGCCGTCCGGGTAACCGATGGCCGTGAGGTAGTTGATCAGCGCATCGAACCAGACGTAGCAGACGTAGTTCTCGTCGAAGGGAAGCTCGATCCCCCACTCGAGGCGCGTCTTCGGCCGGGAGATGCAGAGGTCGCCGAGCCCGCTCTCCTCGCGGAGCATCGAGAGCACCTCGTTGCGGTAGCGCTCGGGCCGGATGAAGTCCGGATGCGCGTCGATGTAGCCCACGAGCCACTCGAAGTGCTCGCTCATCTTGAAGAAGTAGTTGCCCTCGGCGCGGCGTTCCGGTGCGCGCTCGTGGTCGCGACAGAGCCCGTCCAGCAGGTCGCGATCCGTCAGAAAACGCTCGCAGCCGACGCAGTAATCGCCCTCGTACTCCTGGAACTCGATCTGTCCGGCATCCCACACCTGTTGGAGGATCCGCTGGACCAGCTGCTCGTGGTCTGCGTCGGTGGTGCGGATGAAGCGGTCGTAGGGGATCCCGAGTTCGTCCCAGGTCTCCCGGAACCGGGTGGTGTAGTACTCGGCGGTTTCGGCCGGGGTCTCGCCGCGGCTCCTCGCCTCCTCGAGGATCTTCTCTCCGTGCTCGTCGCTGCCGGTGAGGAAGAAGGTGCGGCGCCCGCGCAGGCGATAGTGCCGGGTCAGGGTGTCCGCCAGCAAGGTCGTGTAGGTGTGGCCGATGTGGGGGTCGCCGTTCACGTAGTAGATCGGGGTCGTCAGGTAGTAGGCGTCGCTCATGCGGGTGCCTGCACCGCGGATCGGACGGCGAGCAGCGCTCGTTCGGCGATCATCTGGGGGTTGGCGTTGCGCTGGAAGATTGCCTTACGGCAGTGCGTGAGGGTCTGGAACGCGTCAAGCTCGGATTGGACGGAGCCCTCGGCGGCCACGCTGTCGATGACCCGCTCACGCAGCCATTCGGAGCCGACGGCGAGCAGGGTCTGGACGCTGGCGGCCGCGATGGCGCGCGGTCCCCGATACTCCTCCGCCCAGTCGAGCAGTTCTTCCGTGCCCGCGCGATGGATGCTGTCCAATCGCTGGGTCAGCGCGCGAATGTCCTCGTCGGCGTCTTCGCTGCGAAGCGCCGGCCGTCCCGCCGGGCCGAAGATCACTTTCTGACAGCGCGAGCGGACTGTGACGGGCAGGCCCGCTGGGCTCGTGGTCACCAGGACGATGCAGGTTCGCTCGGGCGGCTCCTCGAGCAGGTGGAGCAGGGCGTGTGGCGCCTCGGTGCTCAGTAACTCCGCATCGGGGATCACCGCAGCCCGCCAGCCGCCCTCGCTCGAAGCCAGCCCCAGGGCTTTCTGCAACGCGCGTATCTGGTCGATGGTGACGCGGGTGCGGTTCTTGGCGCGCTCCACCCAGTACAGGTCCGCGTGATCGCCCACATGGCGGTAGAACGGCCCGGCCTTCCCCTTCCCATCGATCACGATCTCGGCGCCTTCGTGGGTCGCTCCCGACAGAAGGCAGTCGCGACAGCTTTCGCAGGGGCGTTTGCCTTCGCCTCGGCAGACGACGCCCCGAACGAATTGGAGCGCGGCGTCGCGCGGGACGTCGCCAGCCCCCGCCAGCAGGAAGGCCGAGTGGATTCGGCCGCTCTCGAGGGCGCGCTGCAGCAGGCCTCCGGGCTTCTGGGGTGCCGACATGATCCGGACCGTAGCAGGCGAGCCGAGGCGCTCGCTGCTCCACCGGAGTGCAGACGCTGCCGCAACTCCACAGTTTCCAGGCTGTTCTCAAGTCGGCGGCTTACATCGCCGACACGGAGACAGCGGGAGTTGAGGAAACCCCCGACATCCCGGGAACGGGACACCGATCACGAGGTGCGCAGGCGCACCTTCCGATCCATCCGCAAAAGGAGAGAGCATGGCGATCAGCAGCTTTGGTCGAGGAAAGCGTGGAGACGAGACAACGGAGTTGGCGGACGTGAAGTCCGGGGGCGGAAACCTGACGGCCTTCATCGACCAGGGATCCGACTTCGACGGCAAACTCACCTTCAAGGACACAGTCCGGATCGACGGCAGTTTCCAGGGCGAGATCAGCAGCGAGAATACGCTGATCGTTGGTGAGACCGGGGTGATCGAGGCCAAGATCCACTCGAACACGGTGATCGTGAGCGGCACCGTGGTCGGTGACATCACGGCCGCGCGTCAGATCGTCCTCCACAAGAGCGCCCGCGTGCAGGGCGACATGAGCGCGCCTTCGCTGATCGTGGAAGAGGGAGCGAGCTTCAACGGCGGCCTCTCGATGGGGCGTGCCGACGCGAAGGGCAGTGCCTCCACGCCGTTGAAGGCGATGGCGGGTGGTGTGACCGAAAGTCCCGAGACTTCGGACAAGGCCGCGACCCAGAAGCCGATCGAGCACCAGAACCAGAACCGGAACCACCAGAACGACAAGAAGTAGCTCGCCGGCTCGCTCGACTGCGAGGCTCGCGGGCTGGCTTGCACCCCGCGGATCGCGCTAGATCGCGATCAGTCCCGTGACTTCGGGGATGGCCGCGCGCAGGGGCTCTTCCAGCCCGAACGCGAGCGTGGCCAGCTGTGCCGGGCAGGTGGCACAGCGTCCCAGGAGAATCACGCGCACAGCGCCATCGTCGTCGACTCCGACCAACTCGACGTTGCCACCGTCTGCGATCAGGGCCGGCCGCAGCTTGTCGAGGTAGCCTTCGATGGCCTCTCGCAGCGTATCTCGAGATGCAGCTTCCGGATGCATGGCCTGCGAATCGGCATTTCCGGTGCGCCGCTGTAGGCTCCGGAGCCATGCAGTTGACCGTCAAGCTCTTCGGCTCGCTTCGAGAGGAAGCTGGCGCGAAGGAGCTCGAGCTGGAGCTTCCCGAGGGCGCCCGGGTGGTCGATCTGCGCGAGCTGCTGGCCGAGCGCTACCCGGTCCTGGAACAGCTCGGCGAGGTCGTCGCCGCCTCGGTGAATCTCGAGATGGCCGAGGAAGACCAGCTGCTCTCGGATGGCGATGAGGTGGCCTTCTTGCCGCCCGTCGCCGGGGGCTCGGGCGAGGCCATCCAGATGTGCACCTTGTCCGACCGTCCGCTCGTCGAGGGCGAGGTCATTGCGCGAGTGACGGGCCCCGACGCCGGCGGCGTCGTCACGTTCGTCGGCAACGTGCGGGACCACGCCCGGGGTCGCTCGATCCGATACCTCGAGTACGAGGCCTATCCCGAGATGGCGGAGCGAGAGATGCAGAAGATCGCCGACGAAGCCGGCAAGCGCTGGCCGGGAGCGCGGGTGGCGATCGCCCACCGTACAGGGCATCTCGAGATCGGCGAGGCTGCAGTCGTGATCGCGGCCGCAGCCCCGCACCGCGCCGAGGCCTTCGAGGCATGCCGCTTCGCGATCGACACGCTGAAGCGGACAGTCCCGATCTGGAAGAAGGAAGTGTCAACGGACGGCGAGTACTGGGTGGACGACCACGCGTGAGCGATCCGTCTCCGAAGCACGCGCAGCATCATCACCGAAAGGATGCCGTTCGGTCGGTGGCGACGGTCGTCGTGACGGTGAGCGACACCCGCACCCTCGAGACGGATACCGGTGGCGGTCTCTGTGTCGAGCTCCTCGAAGAGGCCGGGCACCGCGTCATCGATCGCTCGATCGTCCCCGACGAGCCCGACGCTATCGCGGGCGCGCTCGAGCGTGCACTGGGCCTCGACGGATCCCGTGCGGTGGTCTTCACGGGCGGCACCGGGGTGGCGCCCCGGGACGTCACCCCGGACACGATCGAGCCACGTCTCGGTCGGCTGATCCCGGGCTTTGGCGAGTTCTTCCGGCAGCTCTCCTACGAGGACATCGGGTCCGCCGCGTTGCTGTCCCGGGCCCTCGCAGGCATCGCGGACGGGCGGGTGGTCTTCGTGCTGCCCGGCTCGCGGGGTGCGGTGCAGCTGGCCCTGGAGAAACTGATCCTCCCGGAGCTGGGCCACCTGGCTGCGGAGGCCGTCAAGACGAGGTAGGGACTCGCCGAAGAGCCTGACGTGTCCCGTCTGCTCTCCTGCCTGCTGCCCGCGCTCGGGTTCTGTGTCCTGGCCTGTGTGGCCTCGGCGGACCATTTCGTCTGGGTCGACGACCAGGGAATCACCCACTTCACCGACGATCCGGATACCGTGCCCGAGGCTGTGCGCCACGCCGGGGGCTCCGACCTGGACGCGCAGCGAGCGATCTGGGACCGCAGAATTCTGGGAGAGCGCACCGGCACGCCTGCGGGCACTGGTGGGAGCGAGGCCGATCGGGTCACCCGGCTGATACGCGGGGCCGTCAACGACCTGCGCCGGGGTGAGACATCCCGGGCCGCAGCCACGCTGAACAGCGTGGTCCAGCTCGATCCGACGAGTGCCCGGGCCCACTGGTACCTGGCACTCCTGGATCGTCAGCGGGGTCGCTACGACGCTTCCGAGTCTCACCTGCGCAGCTTTCTGAGCTACGCCGACGAGTCCCTCGCGAGTTATCGCGAATCCGCCGAGAAGCGTCTTCGGGCCCTCGACGACGAGCGCCACCTGGCGGACGCGAGTAGCGCCCAGGGCGTCTTCCGGCTGGTCGATAGTGAGAGCACGCACTTCCGCATCCACGTGGATGCCGCGCTCGATCGGGTGGCCTTCGACTACGCCTCGATTGTGCTGCGCTACCTCGAGGACGCTTACAGCGAGATCTCTCGGGACCTGGGCATCGAGTCCGAAGAACCGCTGGGGGTGGTCTTCTACGGGCGTGCCCGGTACGACCGAGAGCACCGCCATCGCTTCTCGTTCGCCACCGTCGGCTTCTTCGATGGGCGCATCCACGTCGCAGCGCCCGCGCATCCGACCGGCGAACTGCGCTCCCTCCTCTTCCACGAGTGCACGCACGCGCTCTTCCGCGAGCAGACTGGGGGAGATCGTCCCTACTGGCTCAACGAAGGCCTCGCCGAGAGGGTCGAGCGTCGCTCCCGGCATGTGCCGAGTTCGACCCACAGCGAGCGAGCGGCTCTGCGAGCGCGGATCGCGACGGACACGTGGATTCCACTGCGCAGCATCGCCCTGAGCTTCTCGGGCCTCTCGAACGAGGACGCCCGGATCGCCTATCTCGAAGCGGTGACCGCGGCCGACTGGCTCGACCGCCACACCCAGCAGGGCGATCGCAGCCGCTTACTCTCGCGTCTGGGAGAGGGCTTCTCGATCGACCAGGCGTTGCACGAGGTGGTGGGTCTCGATACCGAAGGCCTGGACCAGGCCGTGCGCGACGAGATCCGCACCGAATTTCCGCAGGTGGTGGGACTCGAACCGGCCTCACCGGATGCGTTCCCGGCGGACTAGGAGCGCGGAGCCGCTTCTCCGGTTACCCGCCTAGGGTTGCGCGGAGTTGGGCACTTCCATGCTCACTCGGTCTCCACGCCGCCAGCCGTGGGCCTGCGCATAGCCGGCGGGAACCTCGAGGACCGTGTCGCTCAGCTCCGCTGAGCGCACGGTGGCCGGCTTCAGCGGATCCTCTCGTGGGTACGGGACGAAGGCCGAGATGTGCACGATCCTGCCCTCGCGGATCCAGATGATGTCGATGTCGAAGTGCATCCGTCTCATCCAGAAGCTCGGGAAATGCGGCTCGTCGTAGACGAAGAGCATGCCCCGGTGCCAGTCGAGCGAAGCCCGATCGCTGAGGCCCTGGGCCTGCTCGGCCCGGGTTCTCGCGATCTCGAGGGTCACGACTCGACCGCGAATCGTCAGCGTGGGCTCGTCCGCGGTGCCTGCGTCCGCACCGCAGCCCAAGCCGGCCACGAGCCCGCCCGTCACGAGCAGCCTGCCGAGCTTGCCCCGGGCTTCATTCATCGGAAGGGGCGTAGTACTCGAAGTCGACGAGGTTCCGTTCCATCAGGGCGCGCAGGTCGCGCAGCAGACGTGCCTCGAGCTGGCGGACCCGCTCGCGGGACACCCCGAACTCCCTGCCCAGCTGCGCCAGCGTGGCGGGTTCGTCGGCGAGCAGGCGCTCTCGCAGGATGCGGGTGTCTCGCTCGTTGAGCTTCTCCGCAAACTGCTCGACGTTCTCCAGGAAGACCTGCCGCATCTGGGCGCTGGCCACGTCCTGCTCGGCGCTGTTCGCGGTCGTCGACAGGTTGTCGCCGAAGCTGGCACCGTCCTTTTCATCCCGTCGTGCCGGGGCGTCCATGGACATGTCCGGCCGGGAGAGCCGGGCTTCCATTTCGCGGACGTCGTCCTCGCTCACGTCGAGGCGCTCGGCGAGGAGTCGCGGCTCGACCTCGTAGCCCTCGCGTTCGAGCTGTCGCTTCTCCTTGTTGAGCCGGAAGAAGAGCTTGCGCTGGGCCCGGGTCGTCCCCATTCGCACGCTGCGCATGTTGTCGAGGATGTACTTGAGGATGTAGGCGCGGATCCAGTAGACCGCGTAGGACGTGAGCTTCACGCCCCGGTAGGGGTCGTAGCGCTGCACCGCCTCCATCAGGCCGACGTTGCCTTCCTGGATCAGGTCGAGCGTGTTGGCCCACGCCCGCCGGTAGTTCATCGCGATCTTCACGACGATGCGCAGATTCGCGAGCACCAGCTGGCGCGCCGAGTCGATGTCTCCCTCTTCCACCCACCGGACCGCGAGCGCGTGCTCCTCTTCGCGGCTGATGGGAGCGTGGTGGCGCAGCTCCGCCATGTAGCGGGTGAGGGCCGAGACATATCCCTTCTCTCCGGGATCGTGGACGACCGGAAGGCTGTCGGTGGGTTCCGGCTCGGCCTCATCGTTCTCCGGGGCGAGCACCTCCGGCAACAGGATGGCTTCCTTCGCGAGATCCTCGGCGTCCGAAGTCTCGACCTCTTCCTGCTCGGCTTCTTCATCAGGGGGCGGGCTCTGGGCCCGTTTTCGTGCGCTCACGCGCCATCCTCGCCAGCGACCTGACCGACCTTAGCAGACGGTCCAACACGCAGAGGGGCCGGCTCGATCGGATCGAGCCGGCCCCCGAGAACGTCGCCTGGCTCTCGCGACTGCTTTGGGAGTTACTGCTTGAGGCTCCGGATGTAGGCGACCAGCAGATCGACGTCGGCATCCGTCAAGGTCGGGTTTCCCATCATCATTGCCGAGCCACCGTACATTGCTGCGCCGTTCTTGATCACCAGGGCGAGATCGGCATCGCTACCCGGGCTGCCGTCCTTGTCGGCGTCGAACTTGAAGTCGCCCACGACGTAGTCGCGGGGCTTCGGAGTGAGAGCGGCGGCCACCGGGCCGTCTCCTCTGCCTTCCATACCGTGGCAGGAGTTGCAGTTCGTCTTTACGAACAGATCCTTGCCGCCAGTTACGTCGGCATGAGCCGCTCCCGCGGCGAGCAGGGCGATGCCGGCAATCAAGAAGATCGTCGCGAGCTTGCAGTTCATGGGTCTTCTCCTTCTTTTCTTCCATTTCATCCTGGTATTTGGGCGGCGGGAATCTAGAGACGGGGCCTGGCACCGTCAATCGGTGCACCGCTTGGTTGCACCTGGCGAGATCCCTCGAGGCCGTGAGCCGTGAACGCGGCTGCAACCCAGGGTTGCAGCCCCACGGGCGGGGCTCTTCCTACTGCTTCCAGCCCCGCAGGAGTTCCAGCAACAGCCGGACGCCCACGCCGGTTCCGCCCTTCACATGGTACGGGTGCGCGGCGCTCATCCAGCCGGTTCCCGCGATGTCGAGGTGCACCCACGGTGTGTCGCCGACGAAGGCCGCGAGAAACGCTGCAGCCGTGGAGGCTCCCGCATCGCGCCCGGCGGTGTTCTTCACGTCTGCGATCGTGCTCTTCACGGCGCGACGATGCTCGTCGAAGAGCGGCAGCGGCCAGGCTCGCTCTCCCGAGCCTTCGCCTGCCTCGCGCACCCTCTCCACCAGGTCGTCGTCGTTTCCGAAGAGTCCGCTCGCCCAGGGACCCAGGGCCACCACGCAAGCGCCGGTGAGGGTGGCGAGATCGATCATCGCGTCGGGTTTGAACTGGGTGTGGCCGTGGTGGAGTGCGTCCGCCAAGACGACGCGTCCTTCCGCGTCGGTGTTCAGCACCTCGATGGTCTTGCCCGAAGCCGTTCGCACGATATCGCCCGGACGATATGCGGTGCCGCTCGGCATATTTTCGGCTGCTCCGATGACTCCGACCACGTGCACGGGGAGCTCGAGCAGGGCGACCGCGCGCATGGCGCCGACCACGGCGGCGGCGCCACTCATGTCGTGCTTCATCTCCTCCATGCCGGCGCTGGGCTTGATCGAGATGCCGCCCGAGTCGAAGGTGACGCCCTTGCCGACGAGGCAGACCGTCGCCGAGTGCTTCTTCTTCGGCCGATGCTCGAGCACGATCAGCCGGGGAGGGCGTGAGCTGCCCGCGCCGACGGCGAGGATGCCCCCCATCTTGCGTTGCTTGAGCTCCGCCACACCCAGAACCTGACACCTGAGCCCCGTCTCGCGCGCCACCTTGCGTGCCTCGCTCGCGAGCTTGGCCGGGGGAAGCTCATTGCCGGGCCGGTTGGATAGGTCGCGCGCCACGTTCTGGGACTCAGCGATCACGAGTCCCGCCTTCGCCGCTCGACGCGTGCTTGCCGGCGCGGTCTTGCCCCCGTCCTCGAGGAAGAGGTTGAGCGCTCGGACCGTCCCAGGATCATTCTCCTGCAGATCGCGGTAGTGGTCGAAGCGATAGCTGCCGAGAACTGCGCCTTCCGTGACGGCCTGGGTGGCGTCGTCCCGGTCCACGCCCCGCAGCTTCGGCAGCCAGAACGAGATGCGCTTGTTCTTGCGTCGACCGGCTCGTCGCACCGCTGTGCCGGCTGCGCGCCGCAGGCTCTCAGCCGTGACATTCGACTCCTTGCCGAGGCCGATGAGCAGCACGCGCTGTACTGGCGAAGAGCCTGCGGGATACAGCAGGGTCGCCTGTCCGGCGTTGGCGCGGAAGTCGCCGCTCTGGATCGCCGCCGAAACGATGCCCCCCAACGCACGATCGATTGCACGGGCCGTCGGTGCGAGGATGGGTGTCCCGCGGTCGCCACGGGTCCGTCGAAGGATCGGCAGCGCCAACAGGTCGCAGGCACTCGCTTGCGGATCGGTCGTCTTGACGCTCACCTGCATCGATGCATCTCCTGAGCTTCCATTGTGCTTCTTGCCCTTCTGGCCGAGTTTTCGCGGCCGCTTGGGGGGGAATTGCTATGCTGCGGCGCCTCGACATGCCAAGGGGGGGGCAACCGTGGGCTTTGACATCTTTGCCCTTGTCTGGGGAGCGAGTCTTCTCGTCAAGCTCGTCCTTGTCGTCCTGGTGATCCTATCTGCCACCTCGTGGGCAATCATCATCTACAAATGGTGGGAGCTTGCTGGGGCGTCCGAGGATAGCGAGGCGTTCCTCGAGATCTATCACGAGAAGCCGCTCGAGATTGCTTACGACGCCGCGCGCGACCTCGATCGGAGCCCCCTGGCGATCGTCTTCCTCGCGACCTGCTCGGATCTCAAGCGGGGGGATCCGGCTGCTGAGGGGGGTCAGATCATCCAGCGACGTCTCGCGACGCGACTCGCCTGGATGGCGGAGACCGAAGGGCACCGTCTCGAGCGCGGTCTCGCGTTTCTGGCGACGACCGGGAACAATGCCCCCTTTATCGGCCTCTTCGGGACGGTGATCGGAATCATCCAGGCCTTCCAGGGCATTGCCATCGCCGGTAGCGCGAGCCTCGCGGTCGTGGCACCCGGGATTGCCGAGGCGCTGATCGCCACGGCCGCCGGGCTGATTGCGGCGATCCCGGCCTCGATCTTCTACAACGACTTCGCGGCCCGCATCGACGAAATCCGCGCCGCGATCGATCTCTTCCGGGAGGAGTTCAGCGAAGACCTCCTGCGGATGGGCACCGGGGGACAGAACTGATGGCCGCCTCGGTCGGGAGACGCGGACGCCGCCGCGCGCTGTCGGAGATCAACGTCACACCCTTCGTCGACGTGGCGCTCGTGCTGTTGATCATCTTCATGGTCACGGTGCCGCTGATGCAGCAGGGGATCGACGTCGATCTGCCTGAGACGACCACCCAGCCGGTTCGTGTGAAGCACGAGCCGCTGATCCTCTCGGTCAAGAAAGACGGCACCTACTTCCTCGGGCGCCAGGAGGTGGCCCTCGAAGATCTCGCGACGAAGCTCGAAGCGGTCTTCGACGCGCGCGGTACCTACGACGTCTACCTGCGGGCCGACAAGAAGGCACCCTACGGCGTCGTCGTGAAGGCGATGGCGGCAGCCCGCGAGGCAGGCTCGAAGCAGCTCGGAATCGTGACGGAGCAGGAGCACTGAGCGCGGATGACGGCGGCGACTGGATGGCTGTCGGAGCAACACGCCACCGATCAGCGGCGGTTCCTGAACCTGCTCGCGGGCTCGTTTGCCGCCCATGCGGTCTTCGTCGGAATGCTCGCGATCACGCCAATGCCGGACCCGCCGCCTCTGCCGGACGTATTGAGGGTCGATCTGATCGCGTCGCTGCCGTCGCCCGTTCGCACGCCGAAGTCCCGGCAGAAGCCGGCGCCGCAGCCCAAGCCCGTCCCCAAGCAGGTCCTGCTCCCGAAGGAAGCGCCGAATGCGGTTCCCACGAATGTGGCGCCGCTGCCGAAGCGCGAGGACTCGCTCGATTACCAGGACGCTCTCTCGCAGCTGCGGAACGAGCTCGGGGAGACGGCGCCACCCCAGGTCGAGCCCCAGACCGAGGTGGCCCCGGCGACGGCAACGTTGATCGCTACGGCCGTCGACCGCGAGACCGCCGCCTGGGTGATCGAGACCAAGCGACACGTGCGAAGCCGCTACATCACGCCCCCAGAATTCCTGAACCGATCCCTTGCGACAGGCCTCGAAGTCTTGCTGACGAGTGAGGGGGAGCTGGGGGGGATGCCGACGGTGGTTGCGCCTTCGGGGGATCCGTTCTTCGATGACAACGCCGTGCGCGCGGTGATGACGAGCGCTCCGCTGCCGCCGCCGCCGCGTGCGGGCTCCTACACCTTCTTGTTCACCTCGAGGGACAGATGAAGCTGCGGGCCCGCGGCTGCCTCTCGCAGGGGATCCTGTTGGCATTGCTGATCGGGGGGGCCGGGTCGGCGGCCGCCGAGGAGCGCCCGATCATCGAGATCAGTCCGGGCAAGGAACGGGCGTTCCTGGTTGCCGTGCAGATCTTCCGGGACGATCTCATGCCGCCCGATCCGACCCGCACCGGGCGCCTGCTGGAGTCGATCGAGCAGGGCCTCGACTTCAATGGCGTGCTGTTGCCGCTGTCTCGCGAGGCTTTTCTCGGTTCGCAGGTCACGAAAGAGCTCGTGAGTGGACCGCGCTACGACTGCAGCGACTGGACCCAGAGCGGTGCGAATGCCGTCGTCGAAGGGGTCATCGGTGGTGCGAACGGCGAGGTCGAGGTGTCCTACGGGGTGTGGGATCCAGCGCGCTGCGTGCGCCTCCTGCGCGGACAGCTGATGCGTCCAGCCAGTGAGTTGCACCGGCTCGGTGCCGCGATCGCCGACGACATCGTGAAGGCCTTCACCGGAACCCGCGGCGCGGCGGCTACCGAGATTGCCTTCCTCTCCACTCGCTCCGGGCACCGCGAGGTGTACGTGATGGATGCGGACGGGCGCAACGTCCGTCCGGCCACCCACGGCAACTCGATCAAGGCCTTTCCGGGTTGGCAGCCGAACGGCGAGGGCATCCTCTACACCACCTACCTGAAGAGCGGCCAGCCGGATGTCTTCCTCACCTCTCGCGGGCGCTCCCGAGCCGGCCGCTTTCTGCGCGACGTACTTTCGGGGTCGCCGAAGTATCGCGGGGTGTTCGCGCCCGACGGAGAAGAGCTGGCTCTCGTCGCGAGTATGGGAGGAGCGACCGAACTCTTCCGGGTTCGGCGGAACGGCAGGAACCTACTGCGCCTCACCGACAACCAGGACGTGATCGACGTCGCGCCGACCTGGTCGCCCGATGGCCAGCAGATTGCCTTTGTCTCGGACCGCTCGGGGACGCCTCAGATCTACGTGATGGATCGCGACGGCCGCAACCAGCGCAGGATTACCTACCAGAGCTCGTACAGCGCTGCGCCGGCGTGGTCACCCGACGGTCGCTGGATCGCGTACGGGGCTCGCACCGAGAACCAGTTCGATCTCTATCTGATCGACCCGACGGGCGACGTGAACGTCCCGCTCGTCGTGCACCGCCGCAACGACCAGTCCCCCAGTTGGTCGCCCGACGGCCGCAAAGTGATCTTCAGCTCGGATCGGCGTGGCCGGTCGGATCTGTACGTGATCGATGTGAACAGTTACAGGCTGCAACGGCTCACGAAGGATGCGAAGGACAACCTCTCGCCCTCGTGGGGGCCGTTCCCGGGCTGACCAAGCGCTAGAGTCGGCCCTCGATCGGGGCCGACAGGAGGGGAGTGATGCTCCACGAATCGCGACTTAAGACGCTGTTTTATTATTTGCGACGCCCCCCGCGGGCCGTCGCGATCCTGGGAGTCGCGCTGCTCTCGGGCGTGCTCTCCTCGGGCTGCGTGACGGTGGCCGAGCACCGCAAGCTCGAACGGCGTGTGGGCGGTATGACACGAACCCAGGGTGGCAACCCGGCCCGGCAAGAACTCGCCGAACTCGACGCGGAACTTGACGAACTACGAGGGCAGATCCGGGAGCTGACCGGCAAGCTCGAAGAAACACAACGGGTTGCGCTGCAGAGCCTCGAGGAAGCGCGCAAGGCACGGCGCGAGGCGGCTGCGGCCGCGGTCGGCTCGGCCAAGCCGGACGCGATGCGCAAGGCTTCGGGCGCCGGCGACGGCTCGTCGGCGGGCGACGTGGCTGCCTCCGTGGCGCAGGCGGGAGAGGACGCCACGTTGACCGAAGAGATCAAGGCCTACCAAGCCGGGATCGCCGCGTGGCGCAGCCGAGATTATCGCAGCTGTATTGACCGCTTTCGGGGTTTCTTGCAAACTAACGCGTCTTCTTCACGGGCGGACGATGCGGCATTCTGGATCGCCGACTGTCATTACAAGCAGGGAGAATTCAAGAACGCGGTGCTTCGGTTCGATGACGTAGTTCGGAACTATCCCACCGGCAACCGGGCTCCCGATGCGCTCTATCGCCAAGGAGAGTCGCTGCTGAAGCTCGGTCCCGGCTTTCGCGAGGCAGCGCGTCGTGCGTTCGAAAGAGTGCTGAAGGAATACCCGGACTCGGCCCGGGCCGTCGAGGCGAAGAAGCAACTCGAAGCCGTGGCAGCGGGTTGATTGGGATCAGTCATCGAGGGACGCGGAGCCCTCAGTGAAGCGAATAGCGGAGCGATGCATTGAAGAAGCGAGACATGACGAGGTTCAAGAAGATTCTCGAGGAGCAGCGCGACGAGCTTCTCGAAAACACTCGCCGCACCCTGGCGGGGGACATCCATCTCGATCCGGACGATTTTCCGGACGAGATCGACACGGCTTCATCGGAACAGAATCTCGCCTTCCAGGGACGGCTCCGGGAGCGAGAGCACGGGCTGCTCTCGAAGGTCACGCAGGCGCTCCAGAAGATCGAAGACGGCATCTACGGTGAGTGCGAGGCATGCGGTGAGCCCATCGACCTCAAGCGCATCCGGGCCCGGCCGGTCGCCGAGTTGTGCATCGACTGCAAGTCCGAGCAGGAGCAACTCGAGCGCCGCGAGGGCTGACGCTCTAGCACCGAGATCTCATGGGTGATCACGATTTCGTGCACGTTCTCGGAGTCGAGAGTTCGTGCGACGAGATGGCCTGCGCGGTGGTCCGGCATGGCCGCGAGATCCTGGCGAGCGTCGTGCAGGGCCAGGCGGACGTCCACCGGCCCTACGGGGGCGTCGTTCCCGAGCTCGCCTCGCGTGATCACGTCCGGGCAGTTTCGAGTGTTGTCGATCAAGCCCTCGCAGAGTCTGGAGTGGCGCTCGGCGATCTCGACGGCATCGCCGTCACGGCGGGCCCGGGGCTCGTCGGCTCGCTGCTGGTCGGGCTGTCGTTCGGGAAGGCACTCGCCTACCGGCTCGGGATTCCCGTGGTCGGAGTTCACCACCTCGTCGGTCACCTGCTCTCTGCCGAGCTCGCGCGGGCGGACCTCGAGCCGCCTTATCTCGGCTTGGTGGTTTCGGGTGGACACACGGCGCTCTACCGGGTTGGCCGCGATGGGACCGAGATCCTGGGCGAGACCCGCGACGACGCCGTGGGCGAAGCCTTCGACAAGGTGGCCGTGCTCCTCGGCCTCGACTTCCCGGGCGGGCCGGCGGTTGCGAAAGCAGCCGCCCATGGCGATCCCGAGGCGATCGCGTTCCCCCGACCGATGCTCAAGCACCCGGGCCTCGATTTTTCCTACAGCGGGCTCAAGACCGCGGTCGCGATCGAGATCGAAGCGCTCGGTGGATCCGAGGCGGTTTCGGAGAAGCAGGTGGCGGACTTTGCGGCTTCCTTCGAAGCGGCGGCTACGGACGTCCTCGTGCGGCGCGCGCGCAAGGCGCTTCGCCAGGAAGGGCTCGGCGTCGTGGCCGTCGTCGGCGGCGTGGCTGCAAACGAGAGGCTGCGATCCGAGATGGCCCGGATGGGCTCACGTGACGGCTTCGAGGTCGTGTTTCCACCCCCCGAACTCTGCACCGACAACGCAGCGATGATCGCCGCCGCCGGTGCGCGGCTGCTTGCGCGGGGAGAGCGGGGTGCCCTCGACCTGAACGCGTTCTCGCGCGCGCCGATCTAGTGGGTCTTCACTTCCTCCGCGACACGCTCGACCGGCACGGACTGCGACTGCAGCGGGATCTCGGCCAGAACTTCCTGATCGAGGAGGCGATCGCCGAGCGGCTCGCACTGCTGTCGGGCCTGCGGGACGGCGATTGCGTAATCGAGGTCGGGACGGGGCTGGGTGTTCTCACCCGGGCCCTGGCGAAGCGCGCCGAGCAGGTGGTGACGATCGAGATCGACTCGGGCCTGGTGACGGCTCTGCGCAGCGACGACTTGCTGCCCGAGAACGTCGAGCTGATCCACGCCGATGCGCTCGAAGTCGATCTCCGGGCGATTGCCCACGACTTCGGGAAGCGGCCCGTACGGGTCGTCGCGAACCTGCCGTACTCGGCAGCGAGTCCGCTACTGCGCCAGCTCCTCGATCTCCGACACGTCCTGGCCGACTGGTCGGTGATGTTGCAGCGCGAGGTGGCCGATCGGTTGGTGGCCGCACCTGGCACCCGCGATTACAGCTCACTGACCGTGCTGCATTGCCTGGTCGCCAACGTCTCCCGCGAGATGGATCTGAAGCCCAGCTGCTTCTTTCCAGCTCCCAAGGTGGACTCTTCGTTCGTACGCGTGTTTCCCCGGGAAGACTCGCCCCTCGAGCACGGCGAACTCCCCGAGGTCGAGCGAGTGGTTCGGGCCCTTTTCAACCAGCGCCGAAAGACCATCCTGAATGGCTTGCGCGGGGCCGGGCTGGCCGCGAGCAGTGACAAGGACGCCCTGGTCGCCGCGCTGGATGCGGTGTCGGTCGATCCGCGGCAGCGCGCCGAAAAACTCGAGCCCGAGGTGCTGCTGGCGCTCGCGCGCCGGTTGCGAGCCTGACGATGGAGCCCTCACAGATCCTCGAAGCCCTGCTCGACCTCGCCCGAGACGCGGGCATCGAGGTGCGTGACGTCGCACGTGGAGGCCTGGAAGCTGGCGAGTCGCCCCCGGGCAGTGGCGTCGTCCTCGTGAAGGGCGACGTCTGGGTGATGCTGTCGGAGGTGGACCCGGTGACGCTCCAGCTCGAGGTCCTGGCCGGGGCGCTGCGGGCCCACGCGGCCGATATCGTCGAAGCGCGTTACCTGCCGCCGGCAGTGCGCGCGCTGCTGGAGGAGCCATGAGCGGAGCGCGGCGGCGTTCGCACTCGCAGCGCGGGTCCGATCGCCCCGCGGGAGATGCGCATCTGCAGTTTGCTTGACCCCGGGCCACGGCGGGGGGTACCCTGCCAGTGTCCCGAGGGGTCTCGCACGGTGCGAACTCTATCGGACACAAACCTCGCTCGGGCCTAGCCGCCCCGGCAGACAGCAGAGCAGAGACGACACCTTTTAGCTCGCCCGGAAGTCGCTCGGATCCATTTGAGACCGAGACGGGGGTGATGAGAAGGTGGGTCGCCGAAGCTTGATGGCCCCCTCCCTCTTAGCGCCTCCGGGTGAGTGACCCGGAAGGCGCTTTCTCGTTCTTGTGATCTGACCGCGGAAACCACGACTGGGCCGGGGAAGGGAGACCCGGATGTCCACCGTCACCACGGCTTCTGCCCAGCGCGAGCATCGTGTCACCGCGCGTTCACTCGCTGCCCGAAAGCGCGAGGGCGAGCGCATCACGATGCTCACCGCCTACGACTTCACGTTTGCTCGCATCTTCGAATCGGCTGGGATCGACGTGATCCTGGTGGGCGACTCCGTTGGAAATGTCGTGCAGGGGACCGAGACGACGCTCCCCGTGACGCTCGACGAGATGATCTACCACACGCGCCTGGTCGCCCGCGGTGTCAGGCGCTCGATGGTGATCGGCGACATGCCCTTCGGCAGCTACCAGGTTGGGCCCGAGGACGCAGTCCGCAGCGCCATTCGCTTCGTGAAGGAGGGCGGCGCCCAGGGCGTCAAGCTCGAGGGCGGGCTGGCCGCCGCGCCCTCGATCGAGCGCATCGTGGCCGCGGAGATCCCCGTCATCGGGCACGTCGGACTGACCCCCCAGGCTGTCAATCGCATGGGCGGGTTCCGCGTGCAGGGCCGTGGCGAAAAGGGCAGGGCCCGTATTCTCGACGACGCTCTCGCCGTCCAGGCGGCGGGGGCCTTCGCGGTGGTGCTCGAGGGCGTGCCGGCCTCGCTGGCTTCCGAGATCACACTGCGGCTCGAGATTCCGACGATCGGCATTGGCGCCGGTCCCGACTGCGACGGCCAGGTGCTGGTGATGCACGATCTGCTGGGTCTCAGCGACTCGACGCCGAGCTTCGTCAAGCAGTACGCGAATCTCGGGTCCATTGCCTCCCAGGCGGCTCGCGCGTTCGCCGAGGACGTCGTGAACGGCAAGTTCCCAGACGAAGAGCACAGCTACCGGTAACTCGAAGCCGTCGCCATGCACGTCATCGAGTCTCGTCGGGAGCTTCAGCTCCGCGCCGACGCGGAGCGGGCCGCCGGCCAACGCCTGGCGTTGGTGCCGACCATGGGTGCGATTCACGCGGGACACCTGTCTCTGGTTGCCGAAGGCCGGAAGCGAGCCGACCAGGTGTGGGTCTCGATCTTCGTGAACCCGACGCAGTTCAACGAGCCGAACGATTTCGAGGGTTACCCCCGCGAGTTGGAGCGCGACCTCGCGCAGTGTCGCGAAGCGGGTGTCGATCTCGTCTACGTGCCGCGGGTCGAGGATGTGTATCCCGAAGGCGCCCAGACCTGGGTGGACGTCCAAGAGATCACGAAGCCGCTGTGCGGCGCCTCGCGGCCGGGCCACTTCCGCGGCGTGACGACCGTCGTCTCGAAGCTCTTCCTGGCCGCCAAGCCTCACGTGGCCGTTTTCGGCCAGAAGGACTTCCAGCAACTGGCCGTCATCCGCCGGATGGTGCGCGACCTCGGCTTCGACGTGGACGTGGTGGGGGCTCCGATCGTCCGGGAGCCGGACGGGCTCGCACTCTCGAGCCGCAACCAGTTGCTGGGCCCCGAGGCGCGCCAGAACGCCGTGGGCCTCGTCCGGGCGCTCGACATCGCGGAGGCGGCCGTGGCTTCGGGCGAGCGACAGTCGGCGCCGCTGCTCGAGCGAGTCCGTGCCGAGATCGACGGCGTTCCCCGCTCTTGCGTCGACTACGCGGAGCTTCGCGATCCCGAAACCCTCGAGCTGGCGCCGGAGGCGCTCTCCGCCCCCACGCTGCTGGCACTCGCGGTCGTCTTCGAGCCGGATGAAGACGGCCAGGGCACGAGCGTGCGACTGATCGACAACCGGCTGCTGTTGGATGCGGGCGGCCCCGAGTGACCCGCAGCGGGTTCGAGTCCAGGCGCGACGCAGCCCGCTGCTAGCATCCGCGTGTGACCAAGCAGTCCAAGGGCAAGCCGCCGGCTGGCAACCGTCCGGTTGCGACCAATCGCCGCGCCCGCCACAACTACGAGATCATCGAGACCCTCGAAGCCGGCATCTCTCTCTTCGGCCCCGAGGTGAAGTCGCTTCGGGAGGGCCGTGCGAACCTGCGCGAGTCCTTCGCGGTGATCAAGCGCGGCGAGGTCTTCCTGCAGCAGCTCCATATATCGCCCTACGAGCCGGCGGCCCGGGGCAATGCCTCGGATCCCACCCGAGAGCGGAAGCTCCTGCTCCACAGCTCCGAGATCTCGAAGCTCGTCGGGCGCGTCTCCGAGCGCGGCAACACGCTCGTGCCGCTCTCCATCTATTTCAAGGACGGGCGCGCCAAGGTCGAGTTGGCACTGGCGCGGGGCAGGCACACCTACGACAAGCGAGCCGCGCTGCGCCAGAAGGAAGACCAGGAGACCGCGCGGCGTGCGATGCGGGCCCGGGGAGGGGTGCACCGACGTTGAAGGGGCTCGCGCTCGCCGGGCTCGTGCCGTTGGCCCTCGCAGTCGGCTGTGCAAGCGGGTGGAGGGGGCTGGACGATCTGTCGGCGGAGCCCTATCGCCAGGATCGCCGCGACTACCTGGCGTTTCGGGAGGGCTATCCCGAGGTGCTCGATCCCAACTACCTGCCCTTCATGGTGCACCGGAAGCCCGGGGACGACGCCAGTGGCGACTTCCTGCTCTTCTGCCGCTGGCCGGCCGAGAGCATGCCGCTGCCCGTCTACATCGAAGAGGCCGTGATCTCCGAAGCGCTGCAGAACGAGTTCGATCCCGTCGATCCGAGCCGTTTTACAATGGCCGTCGGGCGTGCGCTCAGCACCTGGGAGGCAGAACTCGAGGGGCTCGTT
>JAYGDB010000237.1:0-34081 GCA_046583095.1 Myxococcota bacterium
GCGCGCGTGCCCACCTCGGTTCCGGCATCCAGGATCGCCTGCGTCGCGGCGCTCCACTCGCTCGCCAGGGCATCGTCGTGCGACTGGAGCCACACCCTTCGCTCGCACTGGAGCCCCGCCAGGTACTTCGACTTGCTGAGCCGAGACGAGGCGGAGCCACTGCGCTCGCTCCCGCTGCTGGACGACTCCCCGGCCATCGGCCCCTCCTTCGACAATCTTAGCCACCTCCCAGCGTGCGGCGCGGGGCTCAGGGCTTCGGCTCGACCCGCCTGGCGGCGGATCCACGCAGGTCGAACTCGACCACCCGGTTGTCGAAGGCGCCCGGGGCGATCTCTCCCTCGACCGACCAGTTGGACTCGCCGGACAGGACCTCGACCCGGTAGGGAACGGGCAGGCGAGAGCGTGTGCAGCGGCGGGCGTGCTCGACCCCGACCCGATACCGCCCCGGACGCGCATTGCCGAATGTCACGACCTCAGCGTGCGGGGTAGCCGCGTTACAGCGAATATCCTCCGCGAGCACGCCACCCCGCAGTGAGGGGTTGTTGCCGAAGTACACGGTCTCGAGATCCGGATCGGTGACGAAGAGATCGACGTCGGCCTCCGCACCGAAGACGAGGCGAACCTGCAGGTCGCTGGCCTGGCGTGGCGGCAGCGCGAGTCGCGTCGGCAGCGGTGCGGCCTCGTCGCTCACGCATCCCGGCAACGCAATCGCCAGGCAGAGGGCCACTCCGAGCTTGCTACTGTGTCTCGCCAAGTACGCTCGAGAGAGCCTGTCCGAGAGGATTGAGATCATGATCTCCCGCTGGCCAATCGTGAATGCCCGGACGCACCGCCGCCGCCCGACGGCGACGGCCTTGACTCTAGCCCTCGGGGCGCTGGGCTGGCTGTGTATTTTCGTCTCCGGCCCTGCGGCCGGCGAGACCTCGCGCGTCTTCTTCGGACACGTCACGTCCGGCGGAGCACCCGTCGTCGGTGCCATGGTGAGCTTCGCGCACGGCGAACCCGCGCATGCGGTGACCGTCTTCAGTGACGAGCAGGGCCGCTATCTCTCCTCGCCGCTCGCTTTCGCTTCAGGCTACGACGTGCGCGTGCGCCGCATCGGCTGGAAGGACGCGCGGCGCAAGGACCAGTCGCCCAACTCCACGCAACCACTGTCGTTCGAACTCGAGCGCGTCGAGGCGGCGGCCGAGTTGGCCGAGCAGTTGCCTGCCAACTACTGGTACGCCTTGGTGCTGGAGCAAATCGAGGAGCCGGCTGAACGGGCCGAGCTGAAGCAGCAGTGCACCTATTGCCACCAGCAGGGCAACCGGGCGACCCGCCGCGAGCGGACGCGCGAGGAGTGGGAGAAGCTCATCCTGCTGATGGGACGACGCGGCGCGATGATCAGCAAGAGCCTGCGCGAGAAGCTGCCCGACGCCTTCGTGGCCGCCTACGCGCCGGAGAACGCGCTGCCGAAGCTGCTCGCCAAGCGCGACACCGACAGCCCCGTTGCGCCCGCCACCCCCGAAGCGCGGCGCGCGCTGATCGAGGAGTGGGACCTGGGCGGCCGCGCCTCGACGCAGCACGACGTAATGATGCACCCCGACGGCCGGCTCTACTCGGTGGACGGACCGCAGGACGCGCTGCATCGCCTGGACTCGAGCATCCCCGGCGGGAGGCGCGAGTCGTGGACGGTCCCGCACGGCGACCTGCCTCCCGGAGGGGTCTTCGGAAGCTCGGCGAAATCCACCTCGACGTCGAACTCACACGTCGGTCCGCACTCTCTGCAGACGGCGCCCGACGGCTCGATCTGGATCACCCTGGCAGCCGGAAATCAACTTGCGCGCTTCGACGTCGAGACCGAGACCTGGACGATCCACGAGGTCGCGGACGGCATCTATCCTCACACCCTTCGCTTCGATGCGAAGGGACGCATCTGGTACACGATGGCTGCGAGCAACCACATCGGTATGTTCGACCCCGAAACGGGCGAGCAACAGCACCTACGCCTGCCCGCGCGAACCTGGATGCAGGCCATCATCCTGCGCACGATGCCCTACCTGCTGAAGATCGGGAACTACATCGACATTCGCGGCTCCGCTGCCGAGGGCGACGGCATCAAGATGCCGGTCCCCTACGGGATCGACATCGCGCCCGATGGCGGCGTCTGGTTCAGCCAACTCAACGAGCGACGGATCGGCCGCGTCGACCCCGAAACGCTCTCACTGGAGATGTTCGACACGCCGTTCGAGACGCCGCGGAGGCTCCGCTTCGACTCGAAGGGAGGGCTGTGGATTCCGAGCTTCTCCGAAAGCCTGCTCGCTCACTTCGATCTCGAGACGCGCGAGTTTCGAACCTGGACGCTGCCGGTAGAGCCCCTGGGCAGCGACACTCCCTACGCCCTCGCAATCGACCCCCAGACCGACGTCGTCTGGATCTGCGGCACCAATAGCGACACGATGATCCGCTTCGAGCCCGAAACCGAGCACTTCACCGTCTACCCGCTGCCGACACGCGTCACCTACACGCGCGAGGTCGACTTCGACGCGCAGGGGCGCGTCTGGACCTCGAATTCGAACGGCCCGACCTGGCAGATCGAGGGCGGTGTACCGAAAGTCGTGCGTATCGACCCCACCGGAGCCCCGTCTCCGGGTGCCAGTCCGTTGTTCGCGCAAGGCGCGACACTCGCAGCCCAGTAGAACTGACCGCGCAACGCTACGAGGTCGTCATTCAGTTGCTCCCCGCTGCACTCCGACTCGCCCCGTGGCTCGCGATCGCGATCGTCGCACTCGCGTGCTCGGATGAGCCGGCTCCGCTCGACCTTTCCGGACCGACGGCCGGCTGGCCGAGCTATGGCGGAGACCCGGGCGGAAGCCGCTACTCGCCGCTCTCGCAGATCACGCCCGAGAATGTCACCGACCTCGAGGTCGCCTGGACGTACCGAACGGGCGACTACCCGGGCGGGCGCGTCGAGGTCGCGAAGACCGCCTTCCAGGCGACACCCATCCTGGAGGGGGACACGCTCTTTTTCTGTTCGCCGCTCTCCCGCGCCTTCGCGCTCGACGCGCGCACGGGCGAGGAGCGCTGGATCTTCGACGCCGCACCGAGCCTGGAAGGATGGACGAACACCTGCCGCGGCGTCGCGCTGTGGCGCGGATCGAAGCCCGAAGCCGGTGCCTGCAACGGGCGGATCTTCATGGGCACTGCCGACGGCCGGCTCGTCGCGGTGGACGCGGATACCGGGCTCGCCTGCCAGGACTTCGGCGATGGCGGAGAAGTCGATCTGCACGACGGCCTGGGCGAGGTCCGGCCCGGCGAGATGTACATGACCTCCCCTCCGACCGTCATCGGCGATGTCGTCGTCACCGGCTCGCTGATCGGGGACAACCGGCGCGTCAACCCACCGGGTGGCGTCATACGCGGCTTCGATGTCCGCAGCGGCGAGGTGCGCTGGGCCTTCGACCCGGCGCCGCCGGGCACCCCGCCTCTGCCGAAAGGGGACGACGGCAAACCGCGATTCCACCGCGGAACTCCGAACGCCTGGTCGATCCTCTCCGTCGATCCGGCGCGCAACCTCGTCTTCGTCCCGTTTGGCAACCCGAGCCCCGACTACTTCGGCGGGCATCGCAAAGGCTTCGACTACTACGGCAGCGCGGTCGTCGCACTCGACGGCACTTCCGGAAAGCCCATCTGGCGCTTCCAGACCGTCCATCACGACCTCTGGGATTACGACGTCGCGTCGCAGCCCGTCCTGATCGATGTCGAAAAGGGCGGCCGCACGATTCCGGCCGTCGCGCAGGCCACGAAGATGGGCCACCTGTTCCTGCTCGAGCGCGACAGCGGCGAACCGATCTATCCCGTCGAAGAGCGACCGGTCCCGCAGACGGATGTCCCCGGCGAGTTCACGTCGCCCACCCAGCCGTTCCCGACTTTCCCGCCGCCGCTCCACCCCCACCACCTGAAACCCGAGGCTGCGTTCGGCTACCTCCCTTACGACCGAGGGGCTTGCCGCCGGCAGATCCGCTCCCTGCGAAACGAAGGGATCTTCACGCCGCCCAGCCTCGCCGGGAGCATCGAGTACCCGGGCACCGCAGGCGGCGCGAACTGGGGAAGCCTCGCGTTCGATCCGACACGGCGGCTAATCGTGATGACCCAGAACCACATCGCGCAGGTCAAGACGTTGATCCCCCGCGAAGACGTGCCGCCGGGGTCTCGGCCAAAAGGAACCAGCCTGCAGGAGGGCACACCCTACCTCGTGCGCGACAACGTCCTGCTGTCCCCGTTTGGCGTTCCGTGCGTCCCGCTGCCCTGGGGCTCGCTGATGGCCGTAAGCCTCGACACGGGTGAGAAGGTCTGGGAACGACCCTTTGGAACCACCCGCGACATGATTCCCTTCTTTCCGATCGGCCTCGACTATGGCATGCCGAGCATGGGCGGCCCGATCGTCACCGCGAGTGGGCTCGTGTTCATCGGCGCGAGCATGGACGACTACCTGCGCGCCTATCACGTCGAAAGCGGTGAAGAACTGTGGCGGGCACGGCTTCCCGCAGGCGGACAGGCGACGCCCATGACCTACCGAATCGCTGCCGACTCGCGTCAATACGTCGTGATCGCGGCCGGGGGGCACAGTACGATGGGAACTCGCCTCGGCGACAGCCTGGTCGCATTTGCGCTTCCGGCACCGGCTGCATCTGCCGGGAAATAGCCACCCTCTGCCGCCGATCCGATGAGAAACGGCCGCAGCTGAGTCTCGCGACCCAGAATTGCGTCGGATCGTGTATAATCGAGGCCTGCTGAGCTGATTTCCGTTTCTGAGATGACGAAGGTGAGAGGCAAGCGCCCATGCGGAGCATGATCCTGGCGTTGGCGGCCGTGGGTGGGCTGCTGCTGGCTGCGGAAGCCTCGACCGAGGACTACACGATCGTCGCGGGCTCGCTCACCGACGCAGCGAGTGGTGAGTCGCAGCCGCTGACGGGCGGCCTCCAGCTCCGAGTCCCGGGAGAATCGATCGGCGACTCCACCGTCTACATCATCGACGACTTCGAGTTCCAGGCGGGCAACCAGACCTTCCTGCCAAGTCTTCCCATCGAATACGACGAGCGGCTGGCAGCGCTCTTCTTGCAGATCGGCAATGGGATCCAGTTCGGCCCGCGAGGAGTCGGGTTCTTCTACTTCCGCTCGGGCGGCGATCTCGTAGAAGCGAACGACGACGAGGTGACATTCCGCTTCTTCGATTTCCGGCCCGGTTCTTCGAGCCAGGGTCCGCTTGGCGGGCAACTCCCTGGCGACGAGGCTCCGCGCCGATTCCATCTCCGCGGCGTTCTCAACCAGGTCGACCAGCGTTTCCGCATCCAAGAAGACAGTTGTCCGGAGATCGAGATCGATCCCTTGACGGGCCTCCCCGGAGTGATCATCACTCGGCCTCCCGACGGCGGCGTGATCATCACCCGGCCTTCGTTTCCCGTGCCTCCCAACGACGGAGCGGTCATCACCCGGCTGCCTCCCAACGACGGAGTGGTCATCACCCTGCCGACCCGGCCTCTGCGTCCCGACGACGGAGCGGTCATCGCCCGGCTGCCTCCCAACGACGGAGTGGTCATCACCCTGCCGACCCGGCCTCTGCGTCCCGACGACGGAGTGATCATCCTCCGGCCTCTGCCTCCCGGCGGCGTAGCGATCACCACCGCCAACGGCCAAGGGAAGCGCTTCCGCAGCTCCGAGCCGTTCGAGGTGCCGGAGACGGCCCTCTCGTTCAGCAACCTCATGCGGAGCATGGCGTCTGCACTGCCAGTACCCACTCTCGAGGAGCTGAACATCACTGCACCCGACGGTGCCGAGGTCTCGATCGACGGCGACGGCTCGCTCAACGTGCACAGCAGCGGAGACATCTACCTCGAGGGGCCGATTCCCGAGACCCCGGGTGTCACCCGCATCCGCATCGTCGTGCTCGGCGACATCATCGCCACACCCGACTTCGAGGTGCCTGCCGGCCTGACTCTCGAACTCGAGGCGGGTGGGAGCATCGAGTTCCCTGGCGGGGTCGAGATCCCCGGCCCGGACGAGATCCCCGGGGATCTGGTTCCCGACCCGATCCCCTGCCCCATCTTCCGTGGCTTGATACCCCTCTTCCCGGCGGACGAGACCGAGTTGGGGAGCTTCTCGATGATCGTGTCGGTGGCCAACCAGGCTGTCGAGGTCGAGCTGCTGCCCCGGCGCGAGACCAACCGGCTACGCCTGGGCGCTCACAAACCGGTCTGGGTGGCGCTCTACGGCTCCGACGAGCTCGACGTGAGCGATGTCGATCGCCATTCGCTGCGGCTCGGTCCTGCCGACGGCGAGCCGATCGCGCGCTACGGGCGCCCGCTGGTATTCCGATGGGACTTGAACCGGGACGGTCACCGCGACCTTTTCGCTGTCTTCAAGCAACGCGAACTCGGAATCACGCACGGCGACGTCGCGCTATGCCTCCGCGCCGAGACCCATAGCGGCATCACGCTCGAAGGTTGTGACCGCATCGAAACAAGGCGTGCCCGCCCGCGGCGAATCTTCGGACGGCACGAGTCCGAGTCGTCCCACAGGCGATTCCATCACAGGCACTAGGCGTTCGGCTCAGGATTCCACCGGACGACGAAGCTCTCGCCGCGAAGTCAGAACGGCCGGTCGCCCGCCAGGGCGCTGCCGCCTAGCCAACCCGGATAGAATCTCACTCTAAACACGCAGTAAATTCTACCCAGACGCTTCCGGGACATAACAAGATGGAGCCCAAAATCTGCCGCCAATGGGGCTGGAATCCCACAAAATATCGATATTCGCGAGCCAGAGGCCCTCTAAGCGGCGTGTTGCGCAACTAACAATAACGGCGTTAACTTTCGGGCGTCAGTACTCGGGTGAGTCATTCACCCATAAAGGGGGGGAGTACGATGCTGGACCAAGTGAGAGGGTTCCTACGAGCCGCAACCGAGCTGGGACTGCTGTTGGTGGCGCTTGCCGTCGTCATGCAGCTCTTGTTCGGATCCGCCGTTCCATTTGTAGGCGGAAACGTCGTCGGGAACATTACCGACCTGATCGCATCTCTCGGTCAGCAGGGCCTCGTGGGCCTGATTGCGCTGCTGGTAATCGTGTATCTGTTCCAGAGACGCCCGGGCACCGCATAGCTCCGGTCAGGTCCGGGCCTCACGAGGACCCTCGCGGTCCACGCGGGAATTCCCGGACACCGGAAGCAATGCATGAGCTCGACACGGGGCCACATCTCTCCACTTCGGGTGGGTGTGGCCTCGTAGCTCCTGGGCCGTGACCGGCCCGAGCCACGCGCCAGGGGTAAGGACGCGTACTGCGGCCCCGCCTTCGGGCGCTCCCCTCTCATCTCATTCCTGACCCGGGAACTCCTGCTCCAGGATCAGGCGCATCTGCTCGGTCGCCTTCGGCACGAAGCGCCTCGTCCGCAGGCCGCTCACGATCAACTTGACCAACGACTCGTGGTGAGCGATGCAGAGGCGGCTCTTCCTGAGCCAGCCGCCGAAGTGGCGTCCCCATCTCTCCATGTTCGCCATGCTGACCGCGATGGCTGCCAGGTAGTCGCGGCTGAACTCGGGGTGCGAGACCACCTGGCAGAGCTCGTTCTTCATCGGCTCGTCGTCGTAGTGGCTCTCGACCTGGCCGATCACGGCCGCGCTGAAGACCTGCTGGCACATGAAGAGCGATTGCAGCGTGATCTTCGCCCCTTCGAACACCGGTCGAATCTCCCGCTTGGCCAGCCCATCCGCGGTGCAGTCCACGTGGAGTGTCTCCGAATCGGTCGGCAGGCTTCCGTTTTCGAGCACGAGGGTGGTGGGCTCGATGCGAACCACCCGGCCCATGCGCACGACGTTCTCGATCCGCCGCAGCTGTTCCAACTCCTCGAGGCTGACCGTCGCGCAGCGATACTTCGTGGGCCAGACCTGCTCGTCCAAGCGAAGGATGCGCTTGTGTGCCTCGAGCCAGACGAAGACCTCGTTCAAGGAGTTCGAATGAGCGAAGCTCTCGAGTTGCGAGCCGACCCCCTCATCCGTCATGCGGCCGGGCTGGATCTGGGCCCGATCCAGTAGCCACGCATCGTTGGGCATGATCCAGGTGATGTGACCGGGCGCGACACCCTGGTCCAGCAAGAAGAGTGCCGCGTCCATTCCCGTCTTGCCCGCACCGATGATCACGTATCCCGGCCTCGGCTCGCGAACGCGGGAAAGCTCGTTCGGCGGAACCAGGGCGATACCGGGCGAGACCTCGTATCGGGGTGCCCGGGTGGACGGCACCTGAACGTTCATGTACGTGGCATCCACTGTCTTCTTGCGCACGCTCACTTCGAAGTGCTGATCGGGTTCGACGATCGAACGAAAGCCAGCGTCTTCGCGGTACTCGCACATCGGGAAGTGCTGCAGACGCCGGCTGTCGAGCAGCTTGCGCAGGACGCGCTCGTAATAGGCCAACACCTCGACGCCCGACGCCAGAGCAGCACCGCCGCTGCCCAGCGTCTCGGAGTTGACGCCGTAGTACGCGGCGGGCTGGTGGAGTGAGACGAAGGGGTAGGCATCGTTCCAGTGCCCGCCAGGCCGGGCGTGCTTGTCCACCAGAATGACTTGGTCGTGCGGATTCTGGGCCAGGATCTCGTCGGCGAAGGCCATCCCCATGGCGCCCGCGCCAACTACCAGGTAATCGGTCTCCAGAGCCTGAACGTTCATGCTTTCCCCACACCTAGCAGTTGCGAGCCGGCTCGCGCCTGGACGTCCACGATGCGCACCCAGTTTCTCCCCGAAGAGCAATGACGGCGGGTGCATATTCTCACACTCGTGGGACATTTCCCTCAGATTTTTCGGGTTCGCTCGTTTCGCATTTCAGATCTCAGAAACTGGCAAATGTTTTTCGTAATCGTCGGAGCGTCGAGTTCCAGATCGGTTATACCTGCAGTGACTGGTACTGAAGCTGCGGCTGTTTCCGACCCTGGGTTGTGTAGATGATGATGAAGCGATTGCTCCCTCTCGGTGTTCTCTGCTGCGCGGTCTGGGGCGCATCACCAGCCGCCGCCATCGAGATCGGGTTCGAAGCCTTCGAGGGCTACGTACTGGGCCCTCTCTCCCCGCCCTCGGGACCCACGCAGCAGGGTTGGTCCGGCGGAGCCCAGGCCGGCTTCACGAACAACGACCCGGGCGACGAACAGGTGATCGACAGCGAGGCGTACAGTGGCTCGAACTCGTGGCACTATGCGCGCGGCTACGGCAGCTCGGGCCAGGGCACTCCCTTCTCCCCCGTGATGGGCGGCGTATCCGGCCCGGGGACGAGCTTCGACTTCTCGATCCATTTCAAGGCGGCGAGCGCCAGCGGGGACGGCTCCGAGCAGAACCTCTACATGGGTACCGCCGCCGGGAACGACCGAACCGGCTTCAACATCTACCTCGAGAACAACAGCGCGGGAGACGGGCTCCATCTCTACACCTTCGACTGGATCAGCGGTGCGAGTTCGAAGCAGATCATTGCCACCCAACTCGACCGCAGCACCTGGCATGAGGTCGCGGTGAACGCCGTCTTCGCCGCAGACCCTCTCGATGACGTCTTCGAGTATTCCGTCGATGGGAACCTGGTCTACACCGGAAATTCCTGGCCCAACCCCTGGCGGGTGTCGATGGGCTTCGCGACCGTCTACGGCGACAGCATCAAGTTTGCCGATGGGGGTGGCGACACCCTGCTGCACGAGGGCTTCTACTACGACTCCCTCTTGTACAGCTTCGCCGCGGTCCCCGAGCCTGCCACCGGAGCCCTGTTTCTCCTGGCTCTCATCGGACTCTCCACACAGAGACGGAGCCAGACGGCTCACTAGACACGGACAGGATTTCTCGCGCACGAAGGTCGGCATTCGTTCGGCTCGCCGAACACGGTCCTCTATCATTCGGGCGGCGCGAGGAGTGCAATTGGAATACGACATCCAGGACCTGTCGCTCGCCAGTTCGGAACGGGATGAGGCTCTCGCGTGGCTGCGCGAGCACGATCCGGTTCACTGGGACGCGAAGAACGAGTTCTGGCTCGTCACGCGTCACGCGGACGTGATCGAGGTCTCGAAGGACCCGTCCCTGTTCTCCTCTGTCCCGAAGGGGCCGTGGCACGCCTTCGACGGCAGCGGCATCTCGATCCAGGCCCTAGACGGAAAGGAACACCTCGCCAAGCGCCGGATCGTGAGTGGACTGTTCACGCCTCGGATGGTGCGACGACTCGAGGCCCTTGCATACCGGGTGATCGAGGAGGCCATCGACGCGGTGCTGCCCCAGGGCGGCTGCGACTTCGTCGACTCCCTCGCCGTCCCCGTGCCGATG
This sequence comes from Myxococcota bacterium, assembly GCA_046583095.1. Classification (GTDB taxonomy): domain Bacteria; phylum Myxococcota_A; class UBA9160; order UBA9160; family UBA4427; genus JAJDAN01. Next base: position 10,317 of record JAYGDB010000237.1, read on the forward strand.
CGGGTCATCGCGGAGATGGTCGGTGTCGAAGGGCACGATCTCGAGCGCTTCCGTCGCTGGAGCGACGAGATGATGTTCGCCTCCGACCGTGCGCACCCCGAGGCCGTCAGCGCGCGCCAGGCCGATGCGATGGCCTCGTTCATGGCGCTCTTCGGCGAAGAGATCGCTGACCGCCGCCGGGTACCCCGAGACGACATCCTGACGGGCCTCGTGCAGGCCGCGGACGAGGGGCACCTGCGGCAGGCACCCGATTCGGAAAAGTTGGGCGACGACGAACTGCGCTTCTTCGGTCCGTTTCTGATACTCGCGGGCAACGAGACGACACGCCACGCCATCGCGCACGGCATGCTAGCCCTGTTCGAACACCCCGAGCAGTTCGCGCGCCTGCAGGCAGACCCGTCACTGGTCGCAACGGCCGCCGACGAAATACTGCGCTGGACGACGATCGTGCGCGCGATGCGCCGAGTGGCGATGGCCGACACCGAACTCGGAGGCAAGCGAATCCGCGCGGGAGAGTCGGTCGTGATGGTCTACGCATCGGCGAACCGCGATGCCGCGGTCTTCGAGGATCCGTTCGCCTTCAAGGTCGACCGCTCGCCGAACGACCACATCGCGCTCGGGATCGGCCCTCACTACTGCCTCGGTGCCAACCTCGCGCGCATGGAGATCCGGGTCGTGTTCGAAAGAGTGCTGGCGCGGTTCCCGAACCTTCGCCTCGAGCCAGGCACCCAGCCGGTCGCGACCGAGCACAGCATCGTCCGCGCAGTGGAGAAGCTGCCCGTCGTCTTCTGACGCAGCGAAACACCTCCGTTGGGGCTACTGAATTTCCGGCGCGATCCGGGAATTGCGGAGCAGCGTACCCAGCGGCCCGCGTTCGACGTAGACCCAGACGAGCTCGCCGTCGCGAAGGATCTCGAGGGGCACGTCTTGACCGGCCCGACCGCGCGCACTCAGCGCCTCGAGCCACTGGGTCGCGAAGACCCTGCGGTCGTCGTACCGCAGGATCACGTCTCCCGACCGCAGCCCCGCTTGCTCTGCCGACGAGCCTTCGAGAACCTCGCGAACGATCACCCGGTTGGGCTCTCCGCTCGCATACAGAAGCCGGTCCCAGCCGTCTTCCCCGACCTCCTCCCGAATCTGGTGTTCGAGACGCGCGGCCTCGCGCATAAGGCGGGGCTTGTGGCGCCACCCCTCGCGAGTTGCCTGGTCGAACAGGTAGAGGCGGTCGAGGCTGAACGCCTCCCAGGCGCTCCGCAAGTCCTCGGCCTCCTCCAGTGAAACGCCGGCACCGACGAGCGCGTCGATGCTGAACATCGGGGGCTCAGCCGAGGACTCCAAGTCGTAGATCCCCGGGCCTTCGACGGCTCGAGTCGAATCGCCGTTTTCGAGGTCGCTCACCACTGCGGCTTCCAAGCTGGATCCCGTTTCCGCGGACCCGCTGCGTTCCGACAGCGCCGCAGCTTCCCCCGCGCTGACCATCCCTGCAGCTGTGAGTTCCTCGCGCAGGCGTTCGAGATCGCCCTCGAGTTTCCGGCGGGCCCGCGACTCCTCCCCGAGTTCCAGACGCAGGCGTGCCACATCGAAACGCAGGCTCTCTCCGCTGGCGTCTCGCGGCGCTTGCGATCCCCTCCGCACCCCGACGGCACTGGGGGAAGCGGACTCATCGCTGTCGGTCGCGAAGAGCACCCAGAGCGCGATGGCCGCGGCTCCCGCCGCGAAAATCGCGATAGAGCGGATCCCGAGCCTCATGGCGCCTCGACAGCCGAGACCACCGCCTCGACCTGTTCCTCGGTCGTCATTTCGCCTTCCAGGCGAGTCACGCAACACGGAAGCGTCTCGAGCCAAGCGATGTGCCGCGCCAGGCTTCGCATCTCGAGCCCTCCGTCATCGTAGCTCGCCGCCCAGTCTAGAAACGCCACGTGGTTCTCGTGCATACGACCGCCGGGCGCGAGCGCCTCGTTGCCGAAGTACCGCTGCTCGCGGTCTCTCAGACGGGCGAGCCGCACACCCGTCGGAACGAGCAAGAAGACCACGAGATCGAAGCGCGGGATCAGGAGATCCCCCCAGTGACCAATCGATCCAGAGAGCACCCAGTCGAGCGAAGCGTCCAGTTCCTCGCTCAAACGTTCCAGGCGCTCAGGCATCGGATACGGCTCCTCGAACGGCGGGTCCGTTGGAGTCCAGAAGTAGTCGTCGGTGTCGTAGTGCTGGGCTTTCAGCCGCTCACACAGCGCCAACCCCAGGGTCGTGGTGCCGGCGCCCGAGGCCCCCGTGATGTGAAGCTTCATCCCAACCCCTTGCAGACCTGAGAGCCTATCACGAGAGGAATGCACGCATCGAAGAGCGGCGCCGGCCGAGAAAGTGCGCGAGGGCGCGGCTTGAATCTCCTTTCCGCGACGCGACAGTCTTCGGCCATGCTCGAGGTCGGTGCCTCGCGACGAGCGGGAGCGCTAGCAGATCCTACCGATGGCCGCCCAGTAGCGCCCTCGATTCACGCGACCGCGCGACTCGGGGAAGCGGCCGCGTGAGAGGATTCGCGCCCGATCACAGCGATCAGTCCGCCGTAGTAGAGGAGGTTCGGCACGACCCGCAGCGCGAATCCCAAGTCGGAGCCCGTCGCCAGGATGATCACATCCGCAGTCGCCCAGAGCCCGTAGTAGAAAATGACGAAGCGGCTGACCCGCTGGAGCCACGCCGCTTCGCCGACAGACCTCGCGAAGCGAAGCAGGGACAGCGTCAGGACTACGAACATCAACTCGTAGACGAGGTAGAGCGTGCGTGGTGTGTTCAACGACGCGGGCAGCACAGAAAGCAGAACCTGGGATAGCAGCGGCACGATCGCCGTCAGCCCGAGAGCAGCGATCAGCCGGACCGGTGTGAGTTCCAGGCCACCGCCGGGAGTCGCGGCGCTCACCAGCAGGAGATAACGGAAGTCACCGGCAAGAACGAAGAAGAGCGGAACCGCGCTCGAGAGGGCCACGGGCAACCGTCCGATTCCGAGAATCTCGTTCGAGGTCAACCAGGCATCCAGCAGCGAGAGCACGACGAGTGCCGCGCAGTAGATCTGCATGCGTGACTGGACACCCTTCAGGCGACCGCAGTACGCCCCGGCTGCAAGGGCAGCGAGCCACAACAGGATCGGATGCTGGACGAAACCCGCATAAAAGAGTTCGAACGGGCCCACGTCAGTGGGCATCGAGATTCGGCTCGGCTGGCGCTGCTGGGTTGCGCTCTGCGAGGGCTGAGAGATACGCGATGATCTGATCGATGACCCGCGATGGAGTCGGTACCTTCCTCTGAAAGCGAGGCATCCGACTCGTCGGGAGAATCTGACTCGGGTCGGCGATCCATCGCTGCAGCCACTCCCGGCTTCGAACTCGCGTGATGTTCACCGGGGCCTGGAGATCCGGGCCGATCGTGCCCCCCTCGCCGTCGATCGCGTGGCAGCGCGAGCAGTGCACTCGGAAGGCCGCAAAGCCCTCGAGCGCGTAGACACTCGTAGTCGCGGGCGGAACCATTCTGGGGAATCGGTCCTCGGCCCGCGCGAGGTCGATCCCGACGAGTTGATAGGGCCAACCGTAATCACCTTCCGCACGCAGCAACTCGTCGTCGAGGTTGTCCCAGATCAGATAGAACGGCGCGAGCGGAATCAGCTTGCGCTCGCCGGATTCGAGCTTGTAGATCGTGAAGCCTGTCTGGCCCGATGGCACAGGGCCCGAACGCTCGCGTGCGAAGGCCAGCCAAGCCCGATGCTCCAGGGCCCGCCCGACCGGCACTGTGGGCTCGTAGCCATCACTGCACCTGAAGACGAAGAGAAGATCCGGCCGGTCCCGCCAGCTCGGTGTGTAGACGGCATCGAGGATCGTCTCGAGCGAGACCGCTTCGAATACGACCTCGTCTTCTTCATACGGCTCGAACACGCGCACCGCCGTCGGCGCGCTGACCGCCCGCATCCACGACAGCGAACGGCTAGCGAGCAGCTCGCCGTGGCGCGCGAACCGCAGCGTGCGGGCCTCGTTCGCGTCGACGGTCGCCGGAGCGAACAGGACCACCGAGAAGGCAAACACCAGGGCGGTCGGGATCGAGTGGACAGAACTCGAAGGTTCGCTCATTCCTCGCGCGTGCCGAGTTCGAACTCGGTGTGGGTGACCGACAAGGTGCTCGACGGACCGCGACTGCACATGCACAAATGCTGGCCTCGGGCCCTCACACGCACCCAGCGCGCATGGCCGTGATCCATCATCGCGTGGGCAACCTCGCGAACCAGATCCTCCTGGATCTGGAAGCGACGGGCATAGGCATCAACGAGACGCGGCAGCTTGCCCAGACCGAGAATGCGATCCCCCGGAACATACGCAAGGTCGACGTGCCCGAAGAAGGGCAGGAAGTGGTGGGCGCAGATCGAGTGGTAGTCGATGTCCGTGACTTCAACGAGGCCGGGCTTCTCGTCTTGCTCCAGCATCCGCGTCGTCTTCAGGATCTTGCTCGGTTCGCGTTGGTAGCCAGCGAGTAGCTCCCTGAACGCGCGCGCAATGCGCTCGTCGCCACCATCTTCGTCGAACCAGGCGAGGGCCCTCGGATCGTCGGTAACGTTTTCCTTCAGCCAGTCCACCAGCTTCATCGCTCGCCTTTCCCCATCTCTCTGCACCCCGATGGCATCTGTGCCTGCGGTCGCTCTCCAGGGTCGCGCACTCTCCGGAGCTCCGCCCGTCATTTCAGTCCTGCCGTGGCAGCCCTCACCTCGTCGAGAGGCCGGCCGACCAGCCGGGTCCGCTCTACTCGAGAAACAGCAGGGCCTCCACTCCGACGGCCCCGTCGACCCTCGGGACCCACTCGCCGGCGGGCATTTCCAACTGAGATAGGCTCCTAGCGCGAATGCCAGGCTCCGGGTGGGAGGTTTGAATGCGAGTTTCGATTGCACTTTCTCACCTCGTCGTCTGCGCTTGGCTGCTTGGCGGCTGCGGAATCGAACCCACGTCCGCCCCCTGGTCACCGCCGCCGAGCGCTGCTCGAAAACAGCCGATCGCGCCGCGGGCCGCCTGTGCGACCCGCGTTTCCGAAAAGCAACCGCTCTTCGGTGACCTGCACATCCACACCGCCGTCTCGATGGACGCCAACTCCCTGGGAACCTTGGCGACTCCGAACGATGCCTACCGGTACGCCAAGGGCGAGGCGATCGATGTCTATACGGGGGATATCGCAAAGGGGATGCGAAAGGCCCAGATCGACCGGCCGCTGGATTTCGCGGCAGTCACGGATCACGCCGAGTGGATGGCCGAGGTTTCACTCTGCACGAGACCGACCTCGCCGACCTACGACAGCGCGGGTTGTCAGATCTACCGGGGCGAGGACAAGTCCTGGCTCGCACGGCTGTTGGGTCTGCAGGGCTTCCGTGCACGAATCGCGGGATTGATCGGGCTCTCCGGCCGGAGAGCGGACGTGTGCGGCGAAAACGATGAGGCGTGCCGCGCGGAACTCGGATCGGTCTGGCGCGCGAACCAGGACGCCGCGGAGCGCTGGTACGATCGCTCGGAGGCGTGTTCGTTTACCAGCTTCCACGCCTGGGAGTACAGCCACTCTCCTCGCAGTACCAAGGTTCACCGCAACGTAATCCTCAGAAACGAGATCGTTCCAGAGCTTCCCGTCTCCTCGCTCGAAACGCCGCGTGAGATCGACCTTCGGCATCAGCTGATGGCTCTCTGCAACGGCACCGACAGCGGATGCGAGGCAATCGCGATCCCGCACAACCCGAATCTCTCGAACGGGCAGATGTTCAAGATCGAGTACGCGGACCTTCCGCTGGAAGAGCAGCGCGAGGAGGCTGCGCTGCGGGCCCGGCTGGAGCCGATCGTCGAAATGATGCAGATCAAGGGCGAGAGCGAGTGCCGGAACGGGATGTACGGCGTCGTCGGAGCACCGGACGAGCTGTGCGACTTCGAGAAAGCGCGAGACCTCGGTGGCCAGGCATTCGAGGACTGCGAAGAAGGCGCAGGCAACGGCGCCCAGGCGGCCCGCGGCTGCAGCTCGCGAACAGACTTCGTTCGCTATGCGCTGCTCGAGGGCCTCCGCGAAGAGGATCGAATCGGCGTCAACCCCTACCCGTTCGGCTTCATCGGCAGCACGGACAACCACATGGCGACACCCGGCGCCGTCAGTGAATACGACATTCCCTACAAGTTCGGTGCCACACCGCAAGCGCTACTCGAGGTCGGAAAACGCAAGCGCGGCCCGCCCTTCTGGAACCCTGGCGGGCTCGCCGGCGTCTGGGCCGAGGAGAATACGCGGGATTCGATCTTCGACGCGCTCAAGCGCCGCGAGACCTTCTCGACCAGCGGCCCGCGCATCGTGCCGCGATTCTTCGGAAGCTGGGAGCTCGCTCCGAAGATCTGCGAGCAGTCCGACTTCGCCGAGATCGGGTATGCGACGGGCGTCCCGATGGGGCACCGCCTGTCGGCGCGGCCGCCCGGTGCCGAAGCACCCTGGTTTGCAGTCGCCGCGCTCGCAGACCCAGGAACCGCCGGACAACCGGGAGGATTGCTGCAGCGAATCCAGATCGTGAAGGGCTGGGTGGATGCAGAAGGGCTCTTCCACCAGGAGATCCACGACGTGGCCGGAAAGGCGGACAATGGAGCCGCCGTCGATCTCACCACCTGCACGCCCACCGGGCCCGGAGCTGCTTCACTGTGCACGGGCTGGACCGACCCCCGGTTCGACCCCGCAGTAGACGCCGTCTACTACGCACGCATCGTCGAGAACCCGAGTTGTCGCTGGTCGACCCGACTGTGCCTGTCGCTTCCCGAAGACGAGCGACCGGACGGGTGCACGTCGGACCGACTCCCCCGCTTGATCCAGGAACGCGCGTGGACTTCACCGATCTGGTACTCGGCTACTGCTACCCGGGCTCTAGATCTCTAACCGTGCATGCAGAAGTGGGCAATGCTTGCGGCCGTGTCGAGACTGATATCCGGACAGGTGATCGGGAAGATCTCGGTACCGTGAATGGTTCCCATTACCTGCCGACACCTCGCTGACACGCCAGCTCGGGCCAGCAATCGATAGAAATTGATCCCCTCGTCGCGCAGCGGGTCACACTCGTTGACGCTGATGACGGTCGGAACCAGGCCGCGCACATCGTCCTCGGTTGCGAAGCCCGGCCACGCCAGTGGATTTCGCTTCTCGAGTTCCTCGATCCCGTAACCCATCGCCCCCTGGTTGTTGTGCAAATCGAGAAGGATGCCGTTGTTTTCCGTCGAAGACGGGTTCTCCTCGAGCGGCCAGATCCCCGCGATGTATGGACACAACGCGTAGAGCCCGCGAATCAAATCGAGCGAACCCTCCTGCTTCAAGCGCAGTCCGGTCGCGAGCGTCAAGTTGCCGCCACCACTCTCGCCCGCAACGACAATGCGACTCGCATCGATGCCGAGCCTCTCTGCGTTCGCGCACAGCCACTTGAGGCCCGAAACACAGTCATTGAGTCCCGCCGGATAGGGTGCCACCTCGGAGACGGAAGACGGGGTGAGGGCGTTGCGAAAGTCGACCATGGCGACAGCCACGCCCTGACCCGCGATGATCCTGCCCCATGCACGGTAATTGCCGTCGTAACAGGAAAGCGCCTGCATCCCGCCGCCGTGGATGTAGTACACGCAAGGCAGCGGGGACGCCCAGTCCGGTCGTATGTACCGGATCTTCGCGGTATTTCCGTCGGGCTCGGAAGTGAACTCGTAGTCCTCGATCTCGAGACCGTCCGAAGGGGCGATCTTTTCGTCATCACAAGCATCCAGAAAGGTCTGCAACACCTCCCGAGCGGCGATGGCTTCGTCGGTATTGACCGCCTCCAACAGGGCCTCACGACTCTCGACGTCTCCACCGCTCGCCAGATCCATGCCGCCGGCCAGATCCATGCCTCCGAAAACCGCCTTGATGCGCGGGTCGATTCTCGGGTCGTCCGCAATCTTGTTCGCCATTGCCATTTCCCTCGATCCGTTCTGGGGTGCGGCCGGAAAGGATAGAAGAACCAGGCAGCGCGCAACCCGGGGGAGAGAGTCGCATGAGAGAGCTAGGCTGAGGGTTCAGAAGGATCCGCATGACCCGTACGGACGGCCCGCTCAGCGGCAAGGTTGCGCTCGTTACCGGCGCGAGCCGAGGAATCGGCAAAGGCATTCAAGACGCCCGACCTCGGCCACGAGTACGGCTTCACCGACGTAGACGGCAACCTCCCCGACTCGCACGCCGCCGGCGAAGGCGAGAACGTGCCCGCCTTCTGGAAGTTGGTGCGCGGCCAACTCTGAGCCCGGCCTCCGGCCAGCAAGCGCCGGGATCCCCGCCGGAGCGTCGGATACTGCACGCCCATCTCGACCCAATCTCCTATTCTCAAGCGCCGTGAAGCCGCCCACTCTGCCCAGCCCGGTTCGCCTGTGAGTCCGGCCCGTCGATTCGCCAACGCGCTCGTCGCCTGGGTGCTGGTGAGTGTGCTGCTGCTGGCGGCGCTGTTCTTCGGGGCGCTGGCCTGGATCTACATCGGGTCCCATCGCTACGAGCAGATCGATGACGAGGCGCAGATCGCGTCGAAGCGCGCCTACCTCGAGCGCGTCGCAGGTTCTCCGATTACCGGGTCGCAGCGACCGAACGTCATCCTGATCCTGTTCGATGACCTGGGCTACGGCGACCTTTCGAGTTACGGGGCGACCGCGATTCGAACGCCGCGCATCGACGGCCTCGCAGCCGGCGGCGTGCGCCTAACCGACTACTACGCCCCCGCGCCAGTCTGCTCTCCGTCTCGAGCGGGCCTGCTGACGGGACGCTATCCGGTCCGTACCCGGGTGACACAGGTCCCGATGACCCCCGGAGGCGCGATCGGCGCTCCGTTGATGGGACTGCCTCTCTACGAGATCCAGCGCGCCTTTGATGTCGTGACCCGGCTTCCAGCCGAAGAAATCACCCTGGCCGAAGTTCTCCAGGCGGCTGGCTACGCGACCGGCGCGTTCGGAAAATGGCACCTCGGAAAGGAGTCACCGTCGCTTCCCACCGAGCGCGGTTTCGATCGTTTCGAGGGTCTCCTGAACAGCAACGACCAGTTGCCGAATCCGTATCTGCGAGACACCGAGATCATCGAGGAGAGCCCGGTCGATCAGACGACGCTGACCGAGCGCTACACCGCTGCGGCGATCGCGTTCATCGAAGAAAACCGCGCAAGACCGTTCTTCCTCTACCTGCCGCACACCTTCCCTCATCGGCCCCTGCATCCGTCGAAGATGCAGCACGGAAAGTCAGCGGGCGGCCTCTACGGCGACGTCGTCGAAGACCTCGATCGCAGCGTCGGGCGCATCGTCGACGCTCTCGAAGAGCGGAACCTGTCGCGGAACACGCTGATCCTGATCACCAGCGACAACGGTCCGTGGTTCCAGGGCAGCCCGGGCGGCCATCGCGGGCGCAAGACCGGCCTCTTCGAAGGCGGCTTCGCTGTGCCGTTCGTCGCCTTCCTTCCCGGCGTACTGCCCGGGGGCGCGGTTCGCTCGGAGATGGCAATGGGGATCGACGTATTTCCGACGGTGCTCGCACTCGCGGGTATCGAAGAGCCGGACGATCGCGTGATCGATGGCCGCGACCTGATGCCGATGCTGCGGGACGGCGCCCCAACACCTCACGAGGCGCTGTTCTTCTACTGGGCCTCACAACTCGGCGCCGTGCGCTCGGGCCCCTGGAAATTTCAGTCGAGGCGGCCGATCTCGGTCGGGTACGCGCCCGCACCGTTGATGCTCCAGATGCCACTCGGCCCCTGGCTCTTCAATCTCCACACCGACGGCGATGAGTCCTACGACGTCGGCGCCCGGCATCCGCAGATTCGCGACCGACTCGCACGCCTGATCGAGGAGAGAAGCGCAGCCGACGCGATCGATCCGAGGGGCTTTCGCTAGCGCGGAACAGGCGAGATCCTGCGCTCCAGGCAAGGGCGCCGGTGACGAGCATCGACACGGCGAGGACTCCCGGTGTCGCACTCGAGTGCGTCCGCAGCACCGGCCGAGCGAGACCACTTTTCGCTAGCGCTGGCCCCCACGATCAGCTCAAATTGCGGTGGAATGAGTGGCAGGCGTACGAAGGCCGGGGAGCGAGAGCGGTTGCGGAGTCGAGGGTGACGACCGAGGTCGTCGTTACCGGGACGGGTGTGCCGCACCTGGCGCCGGGCCGCGCGGGTCCGGGCGTACTCGTCCGCTGCGGAGACACCGCGCTTCAGTTCGACGCGGGCCGCGCGACTTCACTCCGACTCTGCGAGGTGGGGGTGCAACCGCAGGATCTCGACGCCGTGTTCGTGACCCACCATCACAGCGACCACCTCACCGGCCTGGTCGACCTGGTCTTTTCACGCTGGCTGCAGAGCCCACTCGGCCATGCGCCGCTCCCGATCGTCGCGCCCACCGGGCCCTCGACCCGCTTCCTCGAGCGCATGCTCGACCCCTGGCAGGACGACATCACGATTCGCATGGAGCACCTGGACCGCCCGGATGGTCCAGCACCTCACGTGATCGGCTTCGAGGCGGGCCCGATTGCGCGCGAGGTCTGGAGCAACAATCACGTGCGAGTGCAGGCGCGACTGGTACATCACGAGCCGGTCACGCCCGCCGTGGCATATCGGATCGAGACACCCGATGGCGCGGTCGTGATCTCGGGAGACACGATCGCGTGCGACGAAGTCGCCGAGTTGGCCCAGGGCGCGGACGTACTCGTCCACGAAGCCTTCCGCCGAGCTGCGATGCAGCCACTCATGCAGGCGATCCCACAACTGGCCAACATCGCGACCTACCACGCGGACACACCCGAGATCGGTAGCTTGGCCAAGCGAGCCGGCGTGCGTACCCTGGTACTGACCCACTTGATCCCGGCACCCCAGAACGAACGAGACAAGCAGGGCTTCATCGACGACGTTCGCAGCGGCGGCTTCGATGGAGAGTTGATCGTGGCGGATGACCGAACGAAGGTCAGCTTCTGAACTCGCGAAGCATCAGAAGCCCCGTTCGCTCGCCGGTCGAGCGAACCCGCGGCTACGACTTGATACGCTTGCCCTGCGGATCGTAGAGAGGCCGCAGGGAGGCTCGCGCGGAGTGCCGCTCGAGCGCGATCTCGATCTCCCAATTCCCCTCTTCGAGGTAGCGCTTGGTCGGGCGCTCCCTCGACTCGACGTAGCCGAGCCCGACACTGGCACCGAGCGTGTGCCCATAGGCACCGGCGCGAATGAAGCCGACGCGCTCGTCGTTCCGCCAGATCACCTCGCCGTGATACAGGAGCGGCTCGGGATCCTCGAGGATAAACTGGACCAAGCGACGCTGGGGAACTCCCTCCTGTTTCTGGCGTGCGAGTGCGTCACGGCCGATGAACCCGCTCGGCTTGTCGAGCTTGACTGCAAAACCGAGCCCGGCCTCGAGGGGCGTGTCCGTGTTGCCGATGTCGTGGCCGAAGTCGCGATACGCCTTCTCCAGGCGGAGGCTGCCCAGCGCCTGCAACCCCGCATGCCGCAATCCGAACTCGCGCCCGGCGGCCACGATCCTGTCGTAGACATCCATCGCGTGCTCGGTCGGGATGTAGAGCTCCCAGCCGAGTTCTCCGAGATACGTGACGCGGACCGCGTAGACGCGCGCGTACCCGATGTCGATCTCGCGCGCGGAGAGGTAGGGGAAGTCCTCGTTCGAGAGGGAAGCCTCGGTCAGCGAACTCAGCAGCGCGCGCGACTTCGGCCCCTGTATCGTCAGCATCGCCCAGGCCGAGGTCACGTCGGTCACGAAGACGTGCCCGTCGTCGGGAAAATGCCGTGCCATCCAGGCTTCGACGTGGCGGTGCACCGTGTCGGAGCAGACCACCATGAATTCGGTCTCGCTCTTCCGCGTCACCGTGAGGTCTGCTTCGATTCCCCCGCGCTCGTTCGTCCACTGCGTGTAGGTGATGCGACCGGGCGGCACATCGAGCGCGTTGCAGCTGATCCCTTCGAGCGAGGACAGCGCGTCCCGGCCCTGCACGCTGAACTTCGACATGAATGACATGTCCATCAAGATCACGTCCTCGCGACATGCCCGGTGCTCCAGCGCGACGTTTTCGAACGAATTCTGCCGATCCCAGGTATACGCCGCGACTTCGGCCTTCTGGTCGGGGAGCGCGTACCAGTCTGCAATCTCCCAGCCGGCCGACTGCACGAAGCAGGCACCAGCCGCCGCCAGCCGATCGTGGAGAACGTGACGCTTCACGTTGCGAGCCGTCTCGAAGGTGTCGTTCGGGTGATGCACCTTGTACATCTCTCCGACGATCTCGGTCGTCCGCTCCTTGCGGTACTCGCGGTTCGTCTGATATCGCTGAAACCGATCGATGTTGAGCTCGGCGACATCCATGTCGGGCGCGCCCTCGGTGATCCAATGGGCCACCAGCTGGCCGATGCCGCCAGCCTGGAGGATGCCGAGCGAGTTCAACCCCGCCGCGACGAAGAAGTTCCGCAGCTCTGTCGCCTCCCCGACCAGCGGAGAGAGATCCGGCGTGAAGCTCTCGGGCCCGCAGAAGAACTGGCGCAGCCGTGCATCTCGCGCCGAAGGGATCCGCTCCAGTGCGTTCTGGAGGTACGGCATCATTCGGTCCATGTCCGGCTCCAGTTCGCCGAACGCGAAGTGCTCGGGGATGCCGTCCAGGGCCCAGGGCGCCGCGACGGACTCGAAGAGGCCGACCATCAGGCCCTCTCCCTCCTCTCGAAAGTAGCCGTAGATGGACGGGTCCTCGAGCACTGGCAGGCTGCGCACCATTCCGTCGACGCCTTCTAGAATGACGTAGTAGTGCTCGGCGGCTTGCAGCGGACAACTCACCCCCGCCATCTCGCCGATCTGCCGCGCCCACATGCCTGCACAGTTCACCACGTACTCGGACTCGATTGCACCGTGCTGCGTCTCGACTCCCGTCACGCGGCCGTTCTTCTTTCGGATGCCGGTGACCTCGACACCTTCTAGAATCGTTACACCCGCAGCCTGTGCGCCCTTGGCGAGCGAGATCGTTACATCCACGGGGTTCGCACGGCCGTCCGCTTCCGTCAGGAAGCCCGCGAGCACGTCGTCGTGACGCGCCAACGGCCACAGATCTCGAATCTCCGAGCGCGAGACCTCCTGCGACTCGACACCCATCAACCGCCCGAAGCTCGCCTTTCGGCGAAGGTCGCCGAGGATCTCCTTGGTCGCAGCGATCTGCAGCAGGCCCACCGGGTTGAAGCCAGTCGCGAAGCCAGTCTCCTGCTCGAGATTCGCGTACAGATCGCGCGTGTAGCGTGCGATCTTCATCCCGGTTTCAGTCGTGAAGCCCGAGGTGACGACGAGACCCGCTGCGTGCCACGTCGTGCCCGACGTCAACTTGTGGCGCTCGAGCAGGACGACGTCCGTCCAACCACACTTGGCGAGGTGGTAGGCGATGCTGCAGCCAATCACGCCACCGCCGATGATCGTGACGCGGGCGGTCTGCGGGATCGTATCGCTCGTCTTGCGCTCCGGACTCGTAATGCGCCGGCCTCCAGCTTCAGCAAAGCTTGGACCGAATCATCGCGAACCGGCCCGCACTCATTCGTTAGCGCAACTCAGGCTCCAGTGCGGGGCGACTTGGCGCGTAGCTCGAGGCCAGCGAATTCGCTGCGTTGAAGTCTTCCACCGCGTAGGACTGGATCACGTCCTCAGCACGGCCCCGCGCGATCGACTTCGCGAGCCAGGGAGCCCGAGGAACCCACCCGTTGAGCGAAGCGCCCCTGTCGCCCGTCGATCGGCGCCGGAACCTGGTTGCGGTCAACGCGGCGATGACGGCCACATCGCTGAGCTACGGGCTGAGCGTGCCGCTGCTTTCGTCGATCCTTGCGGACCTGGGCGCTGCAAGCGCGTTCTTCGGCGTCTTGTGGGCAGCGGCTGCGGTTCTCGGACCTCAACTGGGCGGACTCGCCTAGCAGCACTTCCCGCCCCACCGCATACCCCTCACGATCGCAGCGCTGGCGCGCGGACGGAGACTCCCGGGGTGCCACATCAACCTGGGACGATCGGTTCAACAACCCGGACGCAATTCGAGGTAGAATTTCCAATTGGCCTGCGGGTCTTCCCCCCAGGCAGCGAGGACGGGCTCATGGCAGCTGAAGAAGAGAGCATTGACGAGCGACTTCAGGAGTTCGTCGAGACCGCGAAGGAATCTGCGCCGGGGCCGCCCGCGCGCGATCCGGTCAACCGTCCGATGATCCACCACTGGTGCGACGCCATTGGCGACACCGATCCGATCTACGTCGACGAGGAACTTGCCGCACAGTCGGTCCACGGCGGGATCGTCGCCCCACCCACGATGTTGCAGGCCTGGGGCATGCCGGGGCTCGCGAGACGCGGCCCCGCACTTCCCGAGCCGGCGCAGCCGCCCACTCGCGGCGGAGAGGCACGAGGCGGGGGGCCTATGGCGCTGCTACACGAGCACGGGTACACGTCCGTGGTCGCGACGAACTCCGAGCAGGAGTACAAGCGCTACCTGCGGCCGGGCGATGTGCTGCGAACGAGCGGTGCGCTCGAATCGATCTCCGGCCTGAAGAAGACCGGGCTCGGTGAGGGCTACTTCGTCACGAACAGGACCACCTACTGGGATCAGAATGACGAGGTCGTGGCGGAGATGCGCTTTCGAATCTTCTGGTTCAAGCCGCGGCAGCGGCCGAGCAAGGAGACCCAGCAATGAAGTCATTGCCCGACACCAGGACCTACGACGAAGTCAAGGTGGGTGATGAGCTCCCGGAACTGGTCATCGAGCTCACGCCGACCGTCATCATCTCGACGGCGATTGCCTCGCGTGACTACCAGGACGTCCACCACGACCGCGATCTGGCCGAGAAGAAGGGGTCCAAGGACATCTTCATGAATATCCTCAGCACGAACGGCTTCGTCGGCCGCTTCGTGACGGACTGGGCCGGGCCGAATGCCATCTTGAAGTCAGTCTCGATCCGGCTGGGCGCTCCGAACTACCCGTACGACACGATGCGCATGACCGGAAAGGTCGAGCAGAAAGAGATCGCCGGTGGTGAGGCCACCGTAGACCTCTCGGTGCGCGGGGCCAACGAGCTCGGCGATCACGTGAAGGGAACGGTGCGGGTCGTACTTCCCAACTAGGCGCGCGAGCCGAGGATCAGGGGCCCGCTCCGCAGCAAGCGAATCGCCAGGCTCGCCGGCCTGGACGTACCTCGCAATTGAGCGGCCGGCGCTAGAGCGCAAGGCCCGGATCGGCGACTGAACGAGGTCGCCCCACGGAACGGCTCGTCAGTCCGAGGGGCCGACTACGCCCTCTCGCAGTCGCCACAGCTGGAGAATGAACGGCGGCGGGAGCGTGCCACCTGGCGGCCTGGCCCGGAACATGGCCTTGGTGGCGCGCACGTAGTCCCGCTCGATCGTGGCGGAGAGCTTCGCGGTGTACTCCGTCAAGGTGGGCATCCCGGGCCAGTGCGTGACGCCCTGGACGACCCACTGCGGGCGCTCCTCGACGAGGATCCGGGAGAGCACCTGGCCGTCGCCCCCACCCGCCATCCCCGGATACAGCTGGGTGAACGGCCACGGAAAATAGCGGTCCGTCATGAAATAGAGCTGGGCCTCGTGCCCGTAGATGAACAGGGACTCGCCCTCCGGAACCGACTGCCGGACGGTCTGCACGAGTGAACGCACCCACATGTCCTTGGATCGGACCCAGAGTCCTGCGCGATCGAGGGTCAAGCGGTGACTGAGGAGCGAGTCGTGGTGAATCGCCAGGGCACCCGTCGTGGCGACGAACGTAACCACCCCCGCGGCGAGCCAGCGGAGAGTTCGGGGCCGCCGCGCTTCGCGGGGGGAGTCGCTCAGTGCGAGAGCGCCAGCACCCACGAGGCTGAAGAGGGTCAGTAGGACCGCCGGGTAGATGAGTAAGATGTGGCTCATGTCGGCCCGCGGAAAGGCGGAGGCCGTGATGGCCAGGCACACCGCCGCACTGCCGAAGAAGCGACCCCGCTGGCGGCGGATGCGGGGCTCGGCCTCGGAGGACCGCCGCATCCGCAGCCAGAGCAACGCGCAAGCCAGGAACGCAATCGGCAGGGCCGTGTAGACGAGTCGCGCGAAGATCTCTCCGGCCAGCGCGTAGACACCCTGGAGACTCGCGCCGGGGAGGATTCCCTCTTCGAGCAACTGGCCGTACAGGAGCACCAGGTAGGGGGAGTCCCGAGGCCACAGCATGCTTCCGAGTTCCCACCACTGGAGCGGAGGCAGGGCCGACACGCCACTGGTGGGCAGGTATCCGACGAATGGACGGAGCAGGCCGCTGTAGATCATCCGCCACAAGAGTCCCTGGGAGGCGAAGTAGCCCGCCATGATCCCGACGGGCACCGCGACGCCCGCCGCAAAGGCCGAGACCTCGCTCCAACGATGGCGAGCAACCGCTCGCCGGACGCCACCGGCGATCTCCGGCCACAGGAGAAGCCCGGTCATCGCGAGGGCGACGTAGAGACCGACGTTCTGCTTGGTGACGACGGCCAACCCGACGAAGATGCCCGCAACGACCAGCCGGGTGGAGGCCCCGTCGTACCGGTGGCGAAGGAAGACCGCCAGGGCCGTCATCACCGCGACGATCGCGAAGTCCGGATACAGGAACATCGTGAAGTTGGGGAAGACCAGGAACTTGAGGCTGAGCAACGCCAAGCCGTAGAGTGCCGCGCGTGGGCGGTCGACCAGCATCAGCGCGGCGGCATAGCTGCTGAGGACCATGCACCCGAACCCGGCGCCGGCCAGCCCGCGTGCGACGGACAGGTGCTCGCCGAAGATCGCCATGCCGAGGGCCAGCAGGTAGGCGGCGCCCGGGAACGGGTAGGCATCGAGGTCCCGGTAGAAGACTGCGCCGTCCAGGATCTTGGCGGCCGCCGTGAGCGATGCGCCCTCGTCGGGGCTTGGCAGGTACCGGTCCGCGAACAGGTAGGAGATCGCGACACTCGCCAAGAACAGAAACGGCGCAACAATGGCGGGTCGGGACAACCGCTCGACCCAGCGCTCTGCTTCCGAGTCCACTAGTTGGCGTACCCCAACGCGCGGAGGGCCGCGCGATCTTCCGGACTGAGGTCCGGCACGCGCCCGACCCCGGTCTCCGCAGCCTCTACGGCCAGCCGACGTGCATGTAGCCGCAGCGGCGCGGGCACCTCCGGGTCGTCCAGCGAGAGCGGCAGCTTCTCTCCCGGATCCCGGTCGATTCGATAGGCGGCGATTGCTCCTTCCGTATCCACGATGGCCTTCCACGGCCAGTCGGTCACGGCGCGCCGGTGTCGCACCGCGGTGACGCGCTCCTCCCGCAGCCGGTCGTGCTCCAACTCCGCGATCCGGACGCGCGGGGGCAGCGCCGCTGCAGCCAGCAAGTCGCGCCCACTGGATCCCGACTCGTCCGCGAGCCCGGCCAGCGCGAGCACCGTGACCGCGACGTCCACGAGATCGACCGGCTCGTCCCGCTGCCGGGCTGCCTCGCGCGAGCGCCGATCCTGCACGATCAGCGGAATGTGCAGAAGCTCCCTGTGCAGGGTGAGTCCGTGGAACCAACCGCCGTGCTCCGTGAACTCCTCACCATGATCGGACACGACGATCACGACCGCCTCGCCGGCCAGGTTCCGCTCTTCGAGACCGCTGAGGAGAAGGCCGATCTGCGCGTCGACGAAGGCGATCTCTCCGTCGTAGAGCGCAGTCAGCCGCTTCTTTTCCGCGGCATCAGCGGTACGCCGTCCGGCCGCGATGTCCAGCAGGTAGTCGGAGTTGACCACCGGGCCGCCGCCGTCGCCAGCGAACTTCCGCGCATAGCCGGCCGGCGGCAGATAGCCCGAGTGCGGATCCATGTAGTGGACGTAGAGGAACAGCGGACGGGCGGCGGAGTCATCGAGCCGGTCGAGCGTGGCGAACACGCGCTCGTTCAGCTCGATGGCCGTCGGGGCACGCAGCGGGATCGGAACATACCCGGTCTCCGCATCCAGGCGTTCAAACAGCATGTCGCTGCCTTCGCTCGCGCGGATGGCGACCGGCACGAACGGGTCGAAGCCGCGCGCGAACCCACTCGGCTCGCTGATGTGCACGAAGTTCCCGGTAACGCCGACCGTCCGGTAACCGCTCTTCTGGAGACGCTCCGCAAGGGTGGGCCAGGCGGGGTCGAGGACGTCGGTGGTCGTGCGAATTCCGAGCTCCGAGGGGAGCCGAGCGGTGAAGAGAGATGCCATCGACGGCCGAGTCCAGGAGCTGGTCGCCGTCGCGTTGGTGAACAGCGTGCCGCTCGCCGCGAGGGCGTCGAGGGTGGGGGACGTGCGGCGGGAGTATCCGTAGGCCCCGAGATGATCCGCACGCAGCGTGTCGACCACGATCAAGACGATGTCCCGCGGCCCCGTCTGCCGCGCCAAGTCGGGTCCCTCACCTCCGCAGCCCACGGAGAGGCAGAGAAGTAGCGAGAGCCCGAGTCCGCTGCACAACAGCCGTGCGGGGCGCATCCCGGATTCTGTGCCGCAGAATGCGAGGCCGGGCAAGGGGCTCGCAATCGATCGGGCGCGGCTGGGCCTCGGGATCGGACACAGCCCCGGTCGGGGGCCTGAGCGAGGCCCCAGAGCCCTCTGCGATCACGAGGCCGAAGATCTCGGGCGCGAGCGTCGCGGCCCGTGCGCTACGTTCGAGACCACCCATGTGCAGGACGATCAAGCCGGCCCTCTCTATCGCCGTCGTCGCAGCTCTGGCCGTACTCGGATCTGCATGTGGAGCAGACCCCGAGGGAGCAGCAACCGCGCTCACCGCCGAGGAGCCGGGACCCTTCTCCGACCAGGTCCGCCTCGAACCCAACATGGCCAAGGTGGCCGCCGTGATCAAGCAGAAGCGGGCGGCGCTTCGCGACATCGAGGGCCGTGAGGGAATCCTCTCCGAGGAGCGGCTCTATTCGCTGTTCGACGAGGAGTTGATCATTCGCGATTTCTTCCAGGACCGCCGTGGTGGGTTCTTCCTCGACGTTGGCTGCGCATGGCCGGTACGCGCGAGCAACACCTATTACCTGGAGAAGCACCTCGGCTGGAAGGGCATCGGCATCGACGCGCTCGCCGGCTACGCCCCGGGATGGAAGGAGAAGCGTCCCGGCTCCCGGTTTTTCAGCTATCTCGTGACCGACCAATCGAACATCAAAGAGACCTTCTTCATGGCGCCGAACCCCGGGTTGTCCTCGACCGACAGGGAGCTGGCCAGCGGAAAGACCTTCGGAACGGACGTTGAACCCGAGGAGGTGCAGATCGAGACGATCACGCTCGACGATCTGCTGGATCGCGAAGGGGTCACGAAGATCGACCTGCTCTCGATGGACATCGAGGGCCACGAGCCGAAGGCGCTCGCGGGCTTCGACATCGGGCGTTTCCAGCCCGAACTCGTGATCGTCGAGGGGCAGGTCATCGCCGAGAGCGAGCACAAGGTCCGAGCCTACTTCGAAGAGCACGGATACGAGCTGATCGAGAAGTACCGGCCGTTCGACTCGGTGAACCGCTACTTCAAGCGGAAGGGACCCTAGGTCGAAAGGCCACGAGCCGATACCGGGCGAGTTCCTCCAACAGGGCCTTCTCGGTCAGTCGATAGCCGCAGGCAGTATCGCCGTCTATTCTCTCTCCGATTCGAGGATCCGATCCAGGCTGGTCTCCGTTCGGAGTCTCGCCGCGGACCCCATCTCACAAGACCGATTGCCCTTTGTCCGTAGCCAGCCCTGAAATCCCCAGCGACCGCGATCAACGGACGCCCCATCTCGAGGATCGACCGGGCCTCAGCCTCGACCTTTCAGAGGTCTGGAAGCTGACCGTTCGAACCCTGCCGTACCTGCGACCGATCCTGCGCGAGCTCCGGCCACTCGCGTACGTGCTGATTCCGCTCGCGATCATCGGGCTTCCGGCGGGATGGATGGGTACGGACCTGCTCCTCAACCGGATGCTGATGGGAAATCCGATCACGCCCACCGAAGCGACCGTGCTCTTCCTCGACCCTGCGCACTACGTCGAGGTCGAAAAGCTCGGAATCCCCGAGCGCGAAGTGCTCCGCAATCGGATCGTGATCACCACCCTCGTGATTGGACTCGCGCTGATCCCGGTCGGCATCTGGATCGCTTATCGCTTCCTGATGATCCGACAGCTGATTAGCCAGCTGCTCCGGGTCGAACTGGTCGGCAACGTCCAGGCTCAATCGATGCGCTTTCACTCCGGGACGAAGGTCGGAGACTCGATCTATCGCGCCTATCAGGACTCGGCAATGGTGACCGGGATGATGGGGATGTTGTTTCGGCCAATCGGCCCGCTGTGGGCCATCCTGAGTGGTCTCGTCCTTTCGGTCATCTTCGACTGGCGCTTTCCGGTGGCTCTCCTCCTTCTCTATCTGGCGCTCTACTGGTTTGCGCTTCGCACGACACCGAATCTTCGCCTGGGCTTTCGACATGCGCGCGAACGGAGCAGCGCGCTGATGTCTCGAATCCAGGAAACGCTGTCGGGCATCAAGGTCGTGAAGGCCTTTGGTGCGGAGGCGGTCGAGCAGGAGCGCTTCGAAGCGGCATCGAGACACGCGTTCGCGGGCGCCTTCGAGGGCCGTAGTCGCCTCGCCCTCCTCGGCATCGCCAGCTACATCATCGCGGGAACGATCCCGATGGCCGCCGCAACCTATGTCGCTCTTCTCGCGCGCGAAGGCGCACCCCTGCTCCTCGGCGTGATGGTTGCGTTCGTCGGCTTTTCGTTCTGGAACCTCGGCGCCTACGCGGCCGGGGTGGGACGGGTTTCCTCTACGGCGATGGCCGGCCGACGACTTCTCTACATGTGGGCCCATGCGCAGGACATGGCGATCGGCATGGAACGCGCCTTCGGACAGGTCGATCGCAAGCCCGAGGTCGAAAACGCACCGGACGCAATCCCGCTGCCGCCGTTTCGCGACGCCGTCACGTTCCACGGGGTGGGCTTCGGCTACCAGTCGGATCGGCTCGTCCTGGAAGACATCGACCTCGTGGTGCCCGCCGGCTCGATCACCGCCATCGTGGGACCGACCGGCTCGGGCAAGAGCACCCTCGTCAGCCTGCTGCTTCGCCTCTTCGATCCGGACGCAGGGCGCATCGAGATCGACGGCCGCGATCTGCGCACTCTGGAAATCGAGAGCCTGCGTTCGCAGGTCGCGATCGCGCTGCAGGAGAACCTGCTCTTCGGAACGACGATCTTCGAGAACATCCGCTACGCAGTGCCGGACGCCGGTGACGAAGCAGTCCGCGCGGCCGCGCGCATCGCTTGTGCGGACGAGTTCATCCTCGATCAGCCCAGCGGCTACGACACTCCGCTCGGCGAGCGCGGGGCGAGGCTCTCCAGCGGCCAACGCCAACGCCTCTCGATCGCGCGCGCGATCATCAAGGATGCGCCGATCCTGATCCTCGACGAACCGACCGCGGCTCTCGATGCCGGAACCGAGCTACGCGTGATGGAAAATCTCTCCGAGTGGGGCCGAGGGCGCGCGATCTTCCTCGTGACCCACCGGCTGTCGACGATCCGCCGCGCAGACCAGATCGTATACCTGCACGACGGCCGGGTCGTGGAGTCCGGCTCTCCCGAAGAGCTGATGCAGAGGCCGGACGGCGCCTATCGGCGCTTCGTCGAACTCGAGAGCGGCGGGACGTCGCAATCGGGGGGGAGGACGGAGCCGTGAGCGCCCCGCTCGAAACCCCCGTCCCCACGAATCGCCAGGCCTTCGCGGACATCGCGCGCGCGCTCCGCTACATCCTCCCGTTCCGCGGCCGCTTCGGGCTGAAGCTGTTCTACCAGACGCTGACGGTCATCCCCTCGCTGCTGCTTCCCTGGCCCGCCAAGGTCCTCGTCGACCACGTCATCCAAGACATCCCCTTCGGCGACACCCGCTACCCGTTCTTCTTTCAGCCGGTGATCGAAGCGCTCCACGGTGCAAGTCCGACGACCATCGCAGTGGCGATGCTCGCCTTCTCCGCGGCGCTTCTGCTGCTCTTCGGTGGCTATGCGAGCGATGCCCGCGACACGACCAGCTCCGGCCTCGCCGCGGGTGTTGACACCGCAACGACCCAGGAGAACGCTGCGAACGAGGGATTCAGCTTCATGAGCGGCATCTTCGGTTGGATCGAGTATCGCCTGTCGATCCTGCTGACCCAGGACCTCAACCACTACTACCGCAGCCGTCTCTTCGGTCACATCCAGCGGCTGCCGATGACCGAACTCGACGACCGACGCATCGGTGACGCGATCTATCGCTTGATGTACGACACGCCGCAGATCACCGAGGTCTGCTACCGGATCATCCTGACGCCGATCGTCACGCCACTGCTGTTCGTCTCGACGGTGATCGTGATGGCCACGACCTTCGATGCGACACCGGTCGTCTGGGTTCCCGCGCTGGTCCTGTTTCCAGTCGGCCTGCTCGTCACGGTCCCCTTCTCGAAGCTCGTGCGGTCGAAGGGCAAGGAGTCCCGCGAAGCAGGTGCAACGACCACAGCCACCCTCGAAGAAGGTGTCGCGAACGTGCTTGCCGTCCAGAGCCTCGGCGGCCAGGAGCACGAGAAAGCGCACTTCGAAAGCAACAGCTGGGATTCCTACAAGGCCTATCTGTCGTTCCAAGTCGTCTGGATGATCATCGGCGCGGTGGCCGGAGTCGCCAGCATTCCGTTGTTCCTCTACATGTACTACGCGCTCACCGATCAGGTCTTTGCCGGGACGATGACGGTCGGAGACCTCGGCGTGATCCTCGCGTTCTACGGCCAGCTCACGTTCATGACCGTGTCCATCGGCCGGCTGTGGATCTACCTGCAGGACAACATCGTCGGTCTGCGCCGCGTCTTCGAGTTGATGGATCGACCGAGCGACCCCCAGCCCGAGAACCCCGTTGCGCTCTCGAACATCGACGAGGGCTTCTCGTTCGAAGCCGTCGGTTTCCGCTACCCGGATGGCACCCGGGCGCTTTCCGGGATCAGCTTCGAGGCCCGGCGCGGCGAGATGATCGCGCTCGTCGGTCCCGCCGGTGCCGGCAAGACGACCCTCGCACAGATGTTCCCGCGCTTCCTCAGCTCGAGCGAAGGCCGCATCGAGGTCGATGGCATGGATCTCGAGTCGATCGACCGCGACGACCTTCGCGCCCAAATTGCTTTCGTGTTCCAGGAGCCGGCGCTCTTCGATGCGACCCCTCTCGAGAACATCCGCGTCGGCAAGCCCGATGCCACGCTCGAAGAGGTTCGCGAAGCCGCTCGTCTCGCCCGCGTGGACGCTTTCGTCCAAGCGCTGCCGCAGGGCTATGACACACCCCTCGGCCGTGCGGGAGGGCGTCTATCGGTCGGTCAGAAGCAGCGTCTCTCGATCGCGAGGGCCCTCGTCAGGAATGCGCCGGTGCTCGTGCTCGACGAACCGACCGCGGCCCTGGATCCCGAGACCGAGGCGCAGTTGGTCGAGACCCTGCGCGAAGCGAGTCGCGACCGCCTCGTCGTCGTCATCGCCCACCGGCTGTCGACGATTCGCAGCGCCGACCAGATCCTGTTCCTCAGCGACGGCCAGATCATCGAACGCGGCTCCCACGACGAGTTGGTGGCCCGGGAAGGCGGAGCCTACCGCCACTTCGTCGAGCTTCAGACGGGAAACGCGGCGGCATAGTCGGCCACCGAAGCAGCAGCTTCTCCCGGAAGGGATCGGAGCGTCATGCGCTGCGCCCGCCGGCGATTCGGTCGTCGATCCACTGATCGAGTCGGCTCTTCAACCTTTCGCG
>JAYGDB010000096.1:0-13816 GCA_046583095.1 Myxococcota bacterium
CCGAAGCAGCACGGGGTCCAGACCATGGCGACGGCATTACCGGAAGACGTTCCGACGCTGGCTGGCTTGCTGGCCGAGTCGGGCTTCCAGACTGCGGCTGTCGTCAACTCCACTTGGCTCCAGAAGGACAGCTTCCGGATCACGCGGGACTTCGACAACTACCTCTTCGTTCCCGACGTTGCGGAACGGCGCTCGCCGAGCACATGGGTGACCGACCAGGCCATCGAATGGCTCGGCGAGATGCGGGACGACAGACTGTTTCTCTTCGTCCACTACTACGATGTTCACACCGACTATGCGTCGGAGGCCGCCTTCGAGGCGCTCTTCACGACACCCTACGAAGGAGTCGTCGATGGAAGCGGCTGGCAGCTTACCCTCGCGAACCTCAAGGACGAGCATCTCGAGCTGTGCCGCAACGACTTCAGCGCTACGAAGTGCACTTTCGGAGTCCTTGGAGGCCCCTGGGTGGTGGATTCTTCCGTCGAGAGGGTCCACTTCGACGCCGCCGACATTCGCCGGCTGAAGGAGCTCTACGACGCTGGCATCCGGCAGCTCGACACGGAGCTCTCGCGGCTCTTCAGCTGGATGAGGCGCGAGGGGATCCTCGACGAGACGCTGCTCGTCATCACCTCGGATCACGGCGAGGAGTTCATGGACCACGGTCGCGTCGATCACTTCCTGCCGGTGTGGCAGGAGCTCCTGCGGGTCCCGCTGGTGTTCCGGGGCCCCGGCGTGGCTGCCGGTGCTCGGGTTCGGGCTCCGGTCTCGCTCGTGGATCTCGCCCCGACGATCCTCGCCCTGGCGGGCGCCGAGACACCGAACGAGATGGCCGGCCTCGATCTGTCACCGCTCTTGGGGACTGCTTCGCAAGGCAAGCCCGGCTCGGAAGCCGCCGCGCGCGCCCTATCGGATCGGTACCTCTACGCGGAGGCAGCTGGGGGCGTCACCTACGATCTCTCGATGCGTGGCATCTTTCCCGTCCATCGCGCGGTCCGGCGGGGAGCCCACAAGCTCGTCTGGGACTCCAGGCAAGATAGCTACTCGCTCTACGACCTCGCGGCGGACCCCGCCGAATCCATCGATGTTCGTGTGCAGAAGCCACAGATCGCCGAGGAGCTGATCGCAGAGATGCGGCGTCGATTCAGCGACGAGGCGGTCGAGCCCGCCCCAGAGAATCGCGTAGATCTGAGTGACGAGGACCTCGAGAGGCTGCGTGCCCTCGGCTATATGCGATGAGCCAAGGAATCCACGGCGTGCGGTTTGCGCTCCTGCTGCCAGCCCTCTGCGGGCTGCTCTTCGCCCTCGCGACCCTGGCGTGCAGCGACGAAGCCGCGAAGGCTCCTGAGACGCAGCCTGCACGTTCGTCATCGTCGCCAGCGAAGTCCGACGCTCCGAATCTTCTCCTCATCACGCTGGACACGACCCGCGCCGACGCGCTGGGGGTTTACGGTCAGCTGCTTCCCACCTCTCCGGAGATCGATCGACTGGCCAACAGTGGTGTCCTCTTCGAACAGGTGATGACGAGTCACCCCGAGACCCTGCCCTCCCACGCGACGATCTTCACCGGCAAGTGGCCCTACGCGCACGGTGTTCGCTCGAATGCGGGCTACCTGCTCTCGGAGCACCACGTCACGCTCGCGGAGGTGTTTCGGCGACGTGGATATCGCACGGGTGCCGAGATCGCGGCGCCGGTCCTGCGTAAGCAAACCCGTATCACGCAGGGCTTCGAGCATTACCGCGACCTCGACAGCCCCGGCATCGAGCGCAAGATCGTTCGTTACAAGACGGGCGAGGTCCGCGAGAGGGAGCACGAGATCCGCACGGCGAAGAACATCACCGATCGAGCGATCGATTTCTTGCGCGAAGATCGCGACGGCAAGTTCTTCCTGTGGCTGCACTACTTCGACGCCCACAGCCCCTACGCGGCTCCGGCGGCCTTCAATCTCAGGATTCCCGAGAGCCCGTACCACGCCGAGGTGGCCTCGGCGGACCACGAGATCGGTCGCCTCGTTCGCGAACTGGACCGGCTCGGGCTGCGCGGCCGGACCCTGATCGTTCTGACGTCCGACCACGGGGAAGGTCTCGACGAACACGACGAGCCGTCTCACAGTTTCTACATCTACGAGACCACGATGCGGGTGCCGCTCATCATGTCGGGGCTCGGGCTGCCTGCGAGTATTCGTATTCCCTCGCTGGTGAGAACGGCAGACATCGCACCGACCGTGCTCGAGCTGATGGACATGCCGGCCCTCGATGGCATCCAGGGGGTTTCCCTCGCGCCGCTGCTGTCGGGTGAGGTGGCGGATCTTGCGCTCACCGGCTACAGCGAATCCACTCGCTTCACTGCGACGTTTGGGATCGCCCCGCTGCGCACGCTCCGCAAGGGCCGCTGGAAGTACATCCACAAGGTGAATCCCGAGCTCTACGACCTGATTGGCGACCCCGGTGAGCTCACGAATCGGTTGTCCGAACATCCGGAGATCGTGCGGCAGATGCGAGCTGATCTCGAAGCGATGCTCGTCGATGCCCCGTCGACATCGGGCGACGCCCAGGCAGTTCTCGATGCGCAGACGGCCGCACAGCTGATGGCACTCGGCTACGTGGCGAAGAGTCCGGCTTTTTCGATCCGCGACGATGCCACCTCTCTGGAGCTGCGCGGACGAGATCCGACGACGCTGGGCGAAGACGTCCAGATGATTTCGGGCGCGGGCGGCTTTCTCCGACGTGGCGAGTACGAGGCCGCAATGGAAAAGATCGAGGTCCTGTTGGAACGCAACCCGGACAGCACCTTCGCGATGACCCTGGCGGCCGAGGCGCTCGCCGGACTCGGGCGCCACTCGGAGGCGGTTGCGCTCTTCCGGCGCGTCCTCGCCGAGGAGCCGGGCAACAGGGAAGTTGCCTACGATCTCGCATCGGCCCTCCGGGACAACGGCCAGGGGGATGCGGCCGCCGACCTGCTGAACGAGTTGCTCGCGAACGAGCCGTGCGACGCGCGGGTTCGTCTCGATCAGAACCAGTTGCTGAAGGATCTCGGCCGCTACGCGGAGCTGGTCGGCGTTCTCGCGGAAGGCGCCGAGCGCTGTCCGGAGATGCTCGACAACCGCAACAACTACGCGTGGGCGCTCGCGACGCTCCCCGACGACAGCGTGCGAGACGCTGCACGTGCGGTCGAGATCATGCGAGAGGTTCTCGCCGGCAGCGATGCACCGAAACCCGCTCACCGCGACACTCTCGCGGCCGCCCTGGCCGAGTCGGGCGACTTTGCGGGAGCGATTCGGGAAGGCACCCGCGTGCTCGAGGACCTAAGGGCTGCAGGCGGGCCGGAAGAAGTCCTGCGGATCCTCGAGGAGCATCTCGGCGCCTATCGATCCAAGACGCCGATCCGCGATCCAGCGCCAGAAGCCTCGTAGCTGCTGCCAGTAACTCTCCCGCCGGGAGCCCTCCTCGACGTCGATGCAGATCGTCTGACGGGTGACCAGCCCGGACTCCGTCGTCCCGCTGAACGTGAATAGATGGCCTCCCACCTGGTCCGGACGCGGGCGCCACAGGAATACACCGCGGCTGCGGCCGTGGCCGACGAAGCGGGCTCCGAGGTCGGCGAGGGTCTCGCCGCCCGCGGATTCGACGGCTAGCTCGAGTCCTGCGTGCCGGGCACGAACCGGGACACGGAGCCAGCGGCCTGCGCGTGTCTTTCGGTTGCGCAGCTTCCTCAGGGTGGGAAGGCGGATGCCGCGCACCTGCGTCGGCCCGGCTCGGTCGTCCTCGAAGACCACGATGTCGGCGTCGATGTCGGAGGCGGCCTGGCGCGCGACGTGGGCGGTGAGCCGCTGGACGGGACACTCTCCAAGAATCGAATCGTACTCGCAGAAGAAGACGTCGCTCGCCTGATCACCCACCCGCGCGTCCCAGACGAGCCGGTTGCCCTGGAGCTTGGGGGCGTCATCCGCGACTCCGCGCATCACCTCGAGGGGTTCGCAGGCCCCTGTCCCGGCCTCGACTTCGCACAGTTGAAGGGGGTTCTCGCCGCGGAAGACCTGTCGCACCCAGGCCACCAGCCTTCCCGAGGAGGTCGGTCGCGAGGCGGAGAAGATCGGATCAGCGAGCGTTTCCCCGAGGCAGGTTCCGCGCTTGGGATCGAGCTGGCAGAATCCGATGCGGTTTGCTGCCTCGACCCAGGCGAGGTTGCGACCGTCGCTCTCCAGGAAGGCCCGCGCCGCGGGCTCGAGGCCCGTCCGGTAGCGATTGCAGTGACGGCCGAGGCGGTCCGGACGACAACTGTTCAGGTCGAGTAGTCCTGAACGCTTGTCGAGCCAGAAGATGCGTCCCAGCGCGGTGGCGGGTGGCAGCGTCGTGACTTCGCCTTGGCTTAGCGAAAGCTCGGGACAGCTCCTCTTCCAGCGGTCGAGGCGGCAGCCGAACACCTCGCGAGCGTCGCTGCCGGCTCGGCCGTCGAGCCAGCTGATCACACCACGTGAGATGGACGGGGACTGCTGCTCGCCGGGCGCTGCAGACACCGAGAAGTGTCTCCCTGTTCGAAGATCGCTCGCAAAGATGTTCAAATCGTCGGTCGGAAGGGTCGGATCCTCGGGATCGCGACGCGACTGCCAGACGAGCACGTTCTGCGACAAATCGGGCTTGGCGACGGGCCGGCCCGGCTGGGACAGCAGTGGGAAGTCGTTGTGCTCGAGGCTCAGGATCAAGAACTCCGAGAAGAGGGTTCCGTCCGTCGCATGGACCCGGAGCCGCAGCGTGTAGGTGCCTTGGTCGAAGCCGTCGATTCGCCAGTCTGCGAGTACACCCTCGCGAACGGGCTGGGCGGACGACGCGATCTCTAGCCAGACCTCGGGTTGGTTGCCGATTCCGTATCGCAGATCCCACGCTCGCAAGTCGTCGCCCGCCGCCGTACCGTGGATCGAGACCGACTTGCCGTTCCGGGGCTTGAATACGGCTCCCTGCCTCGGCGCGGTGATGACGGCGTCCAGATCCGGCAGCGGCGGATCGGTCAGGATTGCGAGTGCGTCCAGGCGTCCCGCTCCCACGAGAGGATCGTGTCCCGGCGCGAGCAGATCGGTGGCGGACTGCCGCAACCGCCGTCGGACGCCCTCGGGATCGAGATCGGGCATGACGCTCAGCAGCAGCGCCGCCGCGCCGCTGACATGGGGGGCTGCCATCGAGGTGCCCGAGAGGCGGTAGTAGTCGTCGCCCACGGCCAGCAGATCGTCCTCGTTGGCCGAGGCGCGCAGGGAAAGGATGTTGCGCCGCGCGATCCGGACGCTCCGGTCATCGCTCGGCCCACCGCCGGGTGCGGCGATATCGACGAGCCAGCCGTGGTTCGTGAACGACTCCGAGGGCAGGTCGTCCTCTCCAAGCGACGAGACGGTGATGGTCTCGCGCATGTTCTCGGGCTGGTTGAAGAGGACATCCGTCAGGCCGTTGCCCGCGGAGGTCACGATCACGACGCCCATCGCGTGCACGAGGCGCACGATCTCTGCGGCGAGCGGGTTCTCGGGGCAGAGCGGGTTGCACGACCAACTCGTGTTGATCACCCGCGCGCCGTTCTCGGCGGCGTACAGTACCGCCTGCCACAGGTCCGAGTCGAGTCCGGGACCCTCGCGCGGGAAGCCCTTGAGGGGCATGATGGTGGCCCGAGGCGCGACGCCGGCGATTCCGATGCCGTTGTCGGCCAGGGCACCGATGGTACCGGCGACGTGGGTTCCGTGGCCGCGGTCGTCGAACGGATCTGCGTCGCTCCAGTCTTCGGCGTCGGAGTAGTCGCCGTCGCCGTTCGAGTCGATGCTGTCCGCGAAATCGAAGCCGCGGATGTCGTCGATGAAGCCATTTCCGTCGTCGTCGAGCCCGTTGAAATCCGAATCGTCGACACGGCCGTTTGCATCGAGGTCCTCGCCCGGATTCACCCAGATGTTGTCGGCAATGTC
Source organism: Myxococcota bacterium (assembly GCA_046583095.1). Lineage (GTDB taxonomy): Bacteria > Myxococcota_A > UBA9160 > UBA9160 > UBA4427 > JAJDAN01. The sequence goes on from JAYGDB010000096.1 coordinate 5,937, forward strand.
GGGATGCTCGTAGTCGACTCCCGTATCGACCACTGCGACGATGACACCCTCGCCTTGCGTGATCTCCCAGGCGCCGGGCGCCCGGATGCGGAAGACACCCCAGAGATCTTCGAAGGCTTGGCCCCAGGATCCGCTCGAGGCGAGGAACGGATCGTTCGGCAGAGCGTCCAGGTCGTGCGTGTGATTCTGCTGCGCCCACGCGACGTGAGGATCTGCCACATACGCGGCCAACGCCTCCGAGACGAGTGTCGCTGCGGGAAGCCGGATCGTCTCGATCTGCGAGAGCGATGCGCGCCGGAAGAGGGGCCTCCGGCGGAGGCTGCCGAGGCGTCGCTTCAGGTCCTCTTCACACCCCGCGGCCGCGTGCCCTGACGGATCGTCGAACTTGACGATCAAGTGTCGGGCCTGCGCTACGCCGGGGAGTGTGGCGAATAGCAGGCCGATCAGGAGGACCCGAGCAGCCGCGGCAATACAGAACATCTTCTCTCAGCCTTCGCGCGGCATCGCGGTACTTACGGATCGATCACGACGGCGATCAGCGTGCCCGGATCGTCGCTGGTGTCCTCGAGGTCGCTGATCAGAACGGCAATTTTCCGTCCGCGGCTCTTGTCGGCACGAATGTAGACGGCGTTCGGCAGGTCGGTACGGCTGAGGCTCTCCCAACCCTCGTTGTTCAGAAATTCGGTCGTGTACGAGGCCACGTCCTCGGCCGGGTCCATGCTGTTGAACATGACACTCAGGTGTCCGTCGATCCAGCTCGTCGTGCTCGCGTGGGATCCGGGGTAGATGGGCCCGTCTTCGGGGTAGTCCTGCGGGATCTCGATTCGCTTCCGCAGCTCTTCCGCGAGGGTCGGCGGCAGGTCCGGTTTGGCGATGGGGGCCGGCGCGGGTGCCGGCGGCTTCGCGACCTGCGACTTTCTGGGGACGGGCTTCGGCGGCTCTTCGCAACTGCAGCCGACCACGAGCACCGCGGCGGCCGCTGTGATCGTGAAGAGCAGAACCATCTTCTTGGTCTCGAGCATGTCGTCGAACTCCTTCGACTCGCGTCGGGCTGCGGGCGGCCGGCCAGGATAACGCCGCCCAGGATGCTGCAGATTGTAGCTATTCGAGGTACCCGAGCGCGCGGAGTCGCTCGAGGGAGGCAGCATCTTCGCTCTTGAAGCGAGTCGAAGCCGGGTCGCCCTCGTTTCGCCGCTGCCACTCCTCCAGCTTGCGCTCGAGAGCGGCCTGGGCCTCGGAAGGGACCGCCCCCAGGTCATGGAGTTCGCCTGGATCGGCCTCCAGATCGTAGAACTCGCTCGGCCCCACCGTGCGCCACACGAGCTTGTAGCGGGCTGTGCGGAGCATCCGCACCCGGCTGTCGATCGGTGTCGTGTCGAAATCGGGAAAGGCCCCTTTGAGGAGTTGGATTCCGTTCACCGGCCTGTCGTTCTCGGCGACTACGAATTGGCGGGGCGCCCGGTCCGCGTCGAGCAGGCTATGCCCACTGCCCGAGAGGGCATCGGCGGGCAGGCCGCAGACGTCGAGGATCGTCGCTGCGACGTCGATCAGGCTCACGAGCTCGTCGTTCACCTGCCCAGCTGGGATGCGCGGCGGGTAGCGGAATATCAGCGGGACTCGAATCGTGGTGTCGTAGAAGCTCAACATGTGGTCGATCCGGCGGTGATCGCCGAGGTTTTCGCCATGGTCGGAGGTCACGACGACCAGAGTCTCGTCGAGGATCCCCAATTCGCGGAGGTTCGCGATCAGCTCACCGAGGCGTCCATCGGTCACGGCCACCTCGGCCTCGTAGAGTTCGCGGAGTATCTCGAAGTCGGGCTCGGCGAGCGGCTCCGCGCCCGCCAGGTAGAGCCACATGCTCGGGATCGTCCGGAGGTGACTCCGGCGGGCTACCGATCGAGGGCCGGGGTGGAGGCGGTGGAGCGCCAGGGGATCCGGCGTGTAGGGCATGTGGGCGTAGTTCAGATTGAGAAAGGCGAGGAACGGCTCGCCGCGCTCGACCCGTGCGGCGAGCCACTCTCGGGACAGCTGGATCCCGCCTTCGTCCTCGAAGCGGACTCCTGGCCGCGGCTTCCAGGTCTCCTCGAAGGTCTCGAAGCCTTGGCCGAAACCCCGCTCTGCGCTCACCCAGGGATTGCTTACGAAGGCAGCGGTCCGGTAGCCGGCACCCCGCAGGACCTCCGCGAGGGTCTCGGCCTGCGAGGACAGGACGTTCGTCTCGGAGGTCGCGCCGTGCCGGCTGGGGTACTGGCCGGTGAATAGCGACGCGTGGGCGGGGAGCGTCCAGAAATCCGTTGTGAACGCGCTCTCGAAGCGTACGCCCTGGTGAGCCAGGGCATCGAAATGGGGCGTCGTTGGGACGGAATTGCCGTAGGAGGAGAAAATATCGGCGCGGTGGGTGTCCAGGACCACGAGCACCACATTGGGCTTTGTTGGCCCACTGGAGGCCGAGCACGCGAATACCAGAGCGGTGACCAGCAGCTGGAGAAATCGTGTCGCCGAAGGCATGGGGAGCGGAGAGCATTCCAGAATACCAGCAGCCCACAAGCGAAAACGCCCCGGGCCGAAGGCCCGGGGCGTTTTCGTCTCTGGATTTGACGCTGAGCTTAGGCTCGGCGGCGACCTGCCAGCCCCAGACCGATGATGCCAATACCAATCAGCATCGCTGTCGTGGGCTCCGGGACGTGTCCCGTCAGCGTGATCGGACCACCGATGCCGATCGTCAACGGATCGGTGACGACCGTGCCTGCCTGGATCAGATTGGAACTCGTGAAGGCCAGCGAAATCGTTTCAGCAGCGAAATCCGCCACCACGTGGAACACCAACGATGCAACGTAGATGCCGGTGCCTGTCGCGGTTGTCTGTGTGGTCAGGATTGGCGTCGTGAAGTTGATGTTCACCTGCTCCGTCCCGGCCGTTTCCGGCGGGAAGTTGAGGAAGGCAGGCGTCTGCAGCGGCTGGAGATACAGCGCCGGAACTCCCCTACCCCCGGCAGGCGTGTACAGGATGTACGAGGGCTGAGCGCCGCTGGGGCCCGACCCGCTGGGGGCTAGAGCCGCCGAGGCCGCAGCGTCGTACAGCAGAGCCGCCGGGTTCGAGTTGACGACGGCGACGGAAAAGATCGTGATCCCGCCATCCGCGTCCAAGTACACATCTACGGTGACCGTGTCGCTCGTAGTGAGCGAACTGGTGGCACCTCGCACGGTGATGTCCACCGCAAATGCACTTGCACTGGCCGCACCAAACAGCAGCAGAGCCGCAGCAAGCAAGTTTAGAGTCAGAATCCGCATCCCAGTTATCTCCTTCCCAGAGAGTCGTTAAGGGGTCGTTCGACGAGCTATTGCATTGTGACTTAGCCGATCACGGGCAGGGCACCGTGCCCGCGCATGCGAGGCCCGAGGGGCCAGGCGTTGCGACCGCGATCGTATCAGCAAGGGCAGCACCAAGGTCAGCTGCATCTGCAGCACCGTTGCAGTTCAGGTCCGTTTCGGCGGCTGCGGAGACGCCCGTGACGGCCGCGAGCATTGCGCCGAGGTCGGCGGCGTCGGTAGCGCCGTTGTTGTTCAGGTCGGTATCGCAAGCAACGCCGTACCCGTCGGCATCTCCGTCGACCTGATTGCATGCACCGAGCAGGGGACCGTCCGGCGTGGTCACGCAAATGTCATTGGAGTCGGTGACGCCATCCGCGTCCGTGTCCGGATCGACACCCGCAAAGCTGCTGAACGACAGTCCAAGAGCCAAGAATGCAGCACAGCCGAGCACGATTAGATTTCTGATCATCTGTTCCATTCTCCTTTGGTATCCCCGATACCAACCGACAGCCGTTGGGTATCCGTGAACACTTGCAATCAGGGTAGTTTCTTCTGACTCCCGTACCACCCAACTGCTACTGAGGTCAAGGCAATTCCTACTTGCTCCAGCCCGCATCCGTCCGGCCCCCTGTGGACCCCGACGAGATTAGGCCTCTCGATGACAGACCAGTGAGCTGCAATGCACATGCCGACCGCTAGGATCATGGTAAGTAGCTGATATAGATAGAGATTGGTGCAGGGATCGACCTCGCAGCAAGGAAGTAATTTTCTCTATTTGGGCAAAATGGGTAATCACGTTCCCTAGACCCCGATTCCAGCATTCTTGAATACCCGTGGGGAGACGCAGCCTCACCGACGGGCGCCCGGATCCTGCCTCTCGGGCTCCGGGAGGGACGGCCAGGCGGCTGTACGGAGCACGGGATCGAGCTTTTCGAACATGCTTCGGAGGCGCTCCTCTGCCCGCTGCCGCCCGGCCTGTTGCCCCGAGCGGCTGAAGCCGGTGCTCAGGCGCACGGCGAGCTGACCGTGGGGGCGACGGAGGTCGCTCCGCTCGAGACCCAGGAACGACCGCAAGCTTTCGCTGGCCAGGTCTGCGACGCCGACCAGCCAGTGATAGACGAGCCGGGTCTCGGTTCCCTTCTCGATCACGAGCACGCGAGCCTCGGGCCCTTCGGGTGTCAGCTGGACGAGCCGGGTCTCGCGAGTCTCCCAGCCGCTTCCGGGGAAGCTGGTGATACCGGAAATGATGCTGCTGCCACGGTTTCGCAGGTCGGCACTGCCCACGAAGACCTCCACGGGAGTCCGCGGAGTCGCATAGCTGCGGTGGATCGAGTCGCGAAAGTGCATACGACCGAGGAAGTACGGCTCGGCCTCGATCTCCTGGTAGTCGATCGCGCCAAGCGCCTCACCGGCGAGTGCCTCGAGCGCCGGCCCAGGTCGAGGTGCACTCCACGGGGGGAGGAGCAGACCGGCCCCCGCCGTCACCACGGCGACAGCGAGCAGAGCCCCGAGATAACGGTTCGTCGAGAGGGCAGGCAGGGGTGCGGACCTTGCAGGCATCTCGACGGCCGGAGTGGGCTCGCGCCGCCTCGACAGGATCCGCGCCAGGATGCCATCGAAGACATACACGGCGAGGAGCCCGACCAGCAGGATCCCGATGCCCTGGAGACTGTGGACCGCGAGGACCTCGGAATGGGGGTTCATCACGATTGTCAGCACGCGGATGCCGTTGAGCGCGAAGGCCACGAATGGGGCGGAGAGCAGCAGCAGCGCGGCGTGGCGCCCACTCCGGCCGAAGAGGTCCACGAGCAGCACGACCAACATCGTCAGCGTCTCGGCCGAGCGCAGCCCGCTGCAGCCCTCGATGACCTGGAAGGTCTGGGTCGCGCGGATGATCTGATCCCCCGACACCAGGGCTGGAACTCCCAGCAGGTAGAGGAGCCAACCGGTGTACTCCGCGGTGATCAGCCGCAGGTCCCAGAGCAGCGTCACCAGCAGCGGAGCCGGGATCGGGAGACAGAACACCAGGAACACGAGCGGCAGCCGCATCACGCGAAGCCCGGGCAGCCCCCAGCGCAGCAGCACCAGGCCGGCGAGATTGCTGATCAGCGAGATCGCCTGGAGGTCCTCGGCGCGTACATGGATCGACCAGGCGTACGAGACTGCGCCCAGGCCCAGGGCCAACGCGATCCAGGGGGTGGGCGCCAACTGAACGGGGATGCGCTTCAGACGGGGCCAGCGGCGCCAGGTGAGCCACGCACTCAGCAACAGGACCATCACAGGGGCACGGTCGTTGGGCACGAACAGCCAGTACTCGACGCCAGTCTCGACCCCGTATCGGGGGCCCAGGGTCAGGAGGTCCCGGTACGCCGCCGCCAGCACAACCAAGCCCACGAGCGCGAGCCCGATCCGAAGCGGACGCCGACCGGTATCGTCCAAGGGTGAGGCGCTCCTGGTCAGTTCCTGTGGGTGAGGTCTCGGGGGCTGGCGCGCAGTCTACCCGAGTCTCGTGCGAGCGGACGATCGCCTCGAACTCCCATACTGTGACCGTCATCATGAGCTTGGCCCAGCGGCAACGCGTCTCGCGGATCGGTTCGATTCAACGCTGCAGGATGCTCCGAGTGAAGGTGTTTCGGCGGCTTGCCCTAGCTGTGCTCGGGGTTGCATGTCTCGCCTGTGCGCCGGTCGACTCCCGCCCATCCATCGTGCTCGTCGTGATCGACACCCTTCGCGCGGACGCGGTTTCGGCCTATGGGGCCGTCGAGGGCACGACGCCCGCAATCGACGCGCTCGCTGCCGAAGGTCTTCGCTACTCCCGTGCTTATGCGCCGTCGCCGTGGACGATCCCATCTCACGCCAGCCTCTTCACCGGCGTCGGAATCGAGGCACACGGGACGGGGCTCGCCGGGCAGAGTTCCTTGCCCGAACGCTTCGTCACCCTGGCCGAGCGGCTTGCAGATGCGGGGTACGAGACCGCAGCCTTCTCGGAGAACATGATCGTCAGCGACGCCTTCCAGCTCCTCCAGGGCTTCGCGTATCGACGCACCAACGTGCTGAAGCGCAAGGGTGAAGACGCGCCCGTAGACCACTTCCTGATTCTCGACCTCAATCAGCACATCAGAGCCTGGCTCCGGAGCCGGGACACCGGCCGGCCGTTCTTCCTCTTCGTGAACGTCTACGAGGTGCATTCTCCGTACGAGGTCCGAGCCGAGAACCCCTGGGTTCCCGCAGGAGCGAGCGCGACCGAGATCAGCCGCTTTGCCCGAAAACCCGAGGACCACCTGTGTGCGAGGCTTCCTTCCGAGCGCGATCGCGAGATCTTGCGAGGGCTCTACCTGGGCGACGCCTTCGATGCGGACGCGGAGGTCAAGTCCTTACTCACGCAGGTCTCCGCCTCGGAGACGCGGCGCGATCTGATCACGGTCATCACCTCGGATCACGGAGAGTTCTTCGGCGAGGGCGAACTCATGGGGCACGAGTTCGGCCTCCACCACGGCGGCCTGCACATTCCGCTGATCGTTCACGGGCTTCCGGGGACGCAGCCGGGAACCGTCGACTCCCCGGTGAGTTTGCTCGATGTGACCGCTTCGGTGCTCGCGTGGGCCGGACTGGAAGTGCCGGCCGAGTTCGTCGGGAGACCCCTGCCGACCGCTCCGGGACCCGTCCTCGAGGGGAGTCGGGCCTTGCGAGCGGCCTACAGCGACTCGGTCACGGTCATTCCCGAGGTCTGGGGCGACTCGCTGGTGCCGTTGGACCGGAAGAGCCCCCGGGAGGCCTGTGGTCCCGAGCACAAGGTATTCGGCGGGATGGCTTCGTTGATCGAGTACCCGTACAAGTTCAACTGGTTCGAACGCTATGCCCCTGAGCTGTACGACCTGCGCTGGGATACCGACGAGGAGTCGGACCTCGCAGCCCATCGCCCCGAGCTCATCGCGCGCTTCACCCGGGACCTCGCGGAGTTCGTCGGGGCCGCCGGGCTCGATGGCCGAGAGCGGCAGCCCGAGGAACTCCCCAGCCAGGAGGCGACCGAGGCGCTTCGCGCGCTCGGCTACATCGACGAATGACGAGAGCGAGCGGCAGCGTCGGAGTACTGCGGGGGTCGTGGGGCGTCCTCGCCTGCCTCGTTCTTGCCTGTGGCCGTGCGCCCGAGCCCCCCTCGGTGGTCCTGGTCGTGCTCGATACTCTCCGCGCTGACGCAGTCTCGGCCTATGGAGCCGTCGAGGGAACCACCCCCACGCTCGACGCGCTCGCCGCGGAGGGGCTTCTCTACCGGCGAGCCCTCTCGCCGTCGCCCTGGACCCTCCCCTCCCACGCAACCCTCTTCACGGGGACTGGGATCGAAGTTCACGGCGTGGGGATGCGCGGCCGCGTTTCGCTGCCGGAGGACTTCCTGACCCTTGCGGAGCGTTTCCAGCAAGCCGGCTACGAGACCGCCGCTTTCTCCGAGAACATGCTGGTCAGCGATGTCTTCCAGGTCCTGCAGGGCTTTCGCCATCGGCGCTACACGCGAATCTTCAAGAAGGGCGAGGGAGTTCCGTTCCACTCTCGCATGACCGTGAAACCCGCCGC
>JAYGDB010000174.1:0-2033 GCA_046583095.1 Myxococcota bacterium
CCATTCCGCTCACACAGCCATGGGAAAGGGATCCCTGGGCGAAAAGTGGATGTTGTTGGACAAGCCATTTCGAATGGAACGCCTCGCGAAAGCGTTGCGGGAGTCGCTCGATTGATTGTTAGGGATGCTCTTTCGCTCCTCGTCGTCGAAGGCACCCCGCGCACGAAGATCACCGGCTAACGCCCATTTCGTCCAGACTCTACAATCCTGTCGTGAGAGCGTTTGCGAGCCTGGGTATGGCGGGAATCGGCTTCGTTGCCTTATTGGCCTGCGGAACTGATCCGGCGGCGCCGCGGGGCGTAGTCGCGCGGCTAGGCGGCGGCGGAGCCCGCTCCGCTGAAGCGCTTCCCCCCGTCACGACTCGACCCTTCAAGGTAACCGACGGCACCCGGCAACTCGTGGAGTCAGCGAGCTTCGAGGTCGCGGTTCCGGACTCGGCGGACCGTGTCGCATGGAGCGAGGCGCTGTTCGCGCCACCCGGCGCCAAGGGTCGCTTCGAGGTTCGTGTTCGGGACGGCGCGAAACGCTGGAGCTCGCTGGATGCGCGCGTCCTCACACCGTCCACGAAGTGGCACGATTTCGAGCGACCTCTGCCCGCCGGGCGCAATCGCGTGCTGAACTTTGACGCGGCCACGCTCCGCTACGGCGCGGAACCGCTGTGGGGCTCGATCCTGTTTCAGGGCGCACTCGCGCCTCCGTCCCGGCCGAACGTCCTGCTGATCAGCCTCGACACCCTCGGTGCAGACCACCTCGGATCATTCCAAGGCCCGGAGGGCGTGAGCCCGAACCTCGATCGTTGGCTCGAGAATTCGGCGTCGTTTCGTCGCAGCTACGCGCAGTACGGCAGCACGTTGGCCTCTCACGCGTCGATTTTTTCGGCGCTCTACCCCGTTCATCACCAGATGTTCCGATCCCAGCCATCCCGCTTGCTGCGAACATCCCTCGTGCGAACAATCGCCGACGCGGGATATCACACTGCGGCCTTCACCGAGGGAGGTTTTGTGGGTGGCGGGTACGGATTTGCCGTCGGTTTCGATCGCTACGAAGAGGGAAATCCGCACTTCGCCGAGCAGATGAATAGTTGGGCGGACAAGACCTTCGACGCTGCCGCGCGCTGGCTGGAAGCGCTCGCACCGCAGCAGCAGTACTTCCTGTTCGTACACACCTACGAGGTGCATAGCCCGTATCTGCCGCGGGATGCGGATGCGAGCACTTACGCCAATCGCCTCACGCCAGGGGACGAACGCGAATTCTCGGCCAGCGCGCAGTTCGCGAGGATGATGCTGCCGGATCTGCGCGAGCACCCGAGCCCGCGTGATCTCGACCGACTCGAGGCCCTCTACCACTCGGAGATCCGGTCCCTCGACGCCCTGCTCGGTGATTTCTTGAGACGCATCGAACCTCGGACACGAAACACCGTCATCGTGTTGCTCTCCGATCACGGTGAGCAGTTCGGCGAGTGGGGCCGGGTCGGCCACGGGGATTCACTGCACGATCGCGTGATTCACGTGCCCCTGGCCTTCCGCGGGCCGGGCATCGTGCCCCGGGTCTTCGACACACCCACGCAACTCGTCGACGTGATGCCGACGATCCTCGATCTGCTGGGGCTGCCCGTTTCCGAGCCTCTCGACGGCCGCTCCCTCGCGCCGGTCCTGAGAGATCCGAGCCTGACGCTAGAGCCGAGGCCCGCGTATGCCGAGCAGCGTACGACGCGGCAGCGGTGTCGACGTGACGGGGCAAGCAGCACCTGCCCTGTCGATCGCGTGGCCGTCATCGACGGGCGCTTCAAGCTCGTCGATGAGCGAAGTCCCGATTCTCAGCGGCTCTACGATCTGCGTGGCGACCCGCTCGAGACACGAGACGTCGCTCGGGAGCACCCGGAGGAGGTCGCCCGGCTGCGTGCCCTGGCCTCGGCCTATCGTCAGCCCGACAAGCAGAAGCTGCAGCCCGTCCCCGAGCCCGCAGACGCACCGGCACCCGACGAAGACATGCTGCGACAACTGCAAGCGCTTGGGTACGAGGTAGGTGGGGCT
>JAYGDB010000178.1:0-6811 GCA_046583095.1 Myxococcota bacterium
GCGGCCCTCACCGGACGGCTCGAGGCCCGTGACCCAGACGGCGGGAACGCCGGCGTCCTTGAGCATCAGGATCCCGGCGGCGGCGGCGAGCTGGTCGGCGGTGGCGGTGGTGGTGACGAGGAGCTCCCGTCCGGCGAGGTCTTGGCTGCCCCGGGCGTCGCGGATCGGGTCGATGCCCGCACTGCCGATGGCCACATCGACGAGGCCTTCGCGCCAGGGCCTCCCGAAGGTGTCCGTGACGATGACGGCGAGGTTGCGGCTTCCACGCGCCAGCAGGTCTTCACGCAGCCGGGATGCCGAGGCGTCGGGGTCGAGAGGCAGCAGGACGGCGACGTCTTCGGCGGTGCTGTTCGAGAGGTCGACGCCGGCATTGGCGCACACGAAGCCGTGCTTCGTCTCGCAGATCACGACGCCGTGTCCCCGACGGACGATGCGAACGGTCTCGTCCAGCACGACCTGTACGTGCCGCGGGTCTTTTCCGTCCTCTTCGGCGATGCGCTTCGCCTCCTCGGAGGGCACGACGTCCGCGAGGGCGACGAGGCGGCCTTCCGCCTTCGAGATGACCTTCTGGCAGACGACCAGCACGCCGTCTTCGAGCGCGACTCCGGCGCGTTCGGCGGCCGCGCCGATCAGCGCCGCCAGGTCGTCCTCGGGTCCGACCGCCGGAATGCCGGGCAACGGCACGAGTGTGATCGCTGCCGGGATCTCGCTCATGCGGGGGCTCTCCATCCGAGTTTCTTCAGGACGGCACGGGTCTGCGCGCCACCGCCTTCGGTGCGAAGGAAGTGCTCGACATCTTCGGGCACATCGAGATCGAGGGCGAGGGAGGGCAGGGGGGCCTCGTGGTAGGCAACGCCCCGGCGTGTCGCGGCTTCGCGATGGCGCTTGGCGCTGTCGCTGCCGAAGCAGGGCGGGATCACATCGTGCGGGGAGCGAAGCAGCGCAGAGGTGCCGCCGTCGCTCGATGGCGCGAGCGCGACACCTGGGGTTTCCAGCACGCCCGACAACCGGTCGATGTCCGAGGAGAGGGCGCCGGCCACGTCTCCCAACACCACGAGCACCGGCTCGTTGCCGGCCTCGAGTGCGCGCGCCCCCGCGTCGAGGGCCGGGTTCAGGCCCGGGTCGTCGCGTACGAGGGCTTCGGCGCCGGCCGCTCGTGCTGCCGCGCCGACGCTTTCGTCGGGCGTCAAGACGACCGTTCGAGCGACGGACTCGGCTCCGAGGAGCGCGGCGATCACGTCCTCCAGCATCGCCAGCGCGAAGGTCTCGCGAGCCTCCGGGGCGAGCTGCGAGAGCAACCGCGACTTGGTGTCGGCCAGCCGCTTGACGGGGACGAGCGCGATTGTCACACGACCTGCTCGGCGAGGTCGAGGACGGCCGTCGCGAGGGACGCTGCGACTTCGGGCGTCAGCATCATGCTGTCGACGGCCCGGCAGTCGAGACCCAGTGCCTCGATGTCGGAAATTTGCGAGATGTCCCGCTCGTCGATCACGAAGGCGTCGATCCACGGAGCGTAGAGGGCGGCGACGCCGCGTGCCGACACTTCGGCGCCCACGCCGCGCAGCAGTTGCGCGGCCGGGCCCTTCACGGGCGCGCCGCCGACGATCGGCGATACGCCGACCACCGGTGCGCTCGACGCCAGGATCGCCTCGCGCACGCCCGGCAGCGACAGGATCGGCCCGATCGAGACCACCGGGTTGCTCGGACATACGACGATCGTGCGCGCGTCTGCGATTGCCTCGAGCACTCCGGGCGCGGGCCTCGCGTTCTGGGCGGCAGAGAGATCTACGGCCTCGACGTCCGAAGGCGCGCCGTCCCGCACCATGTACTCCTCGAAGTGGAGCTTCCTTCCGCCGGAGAGCTCGACGAGGGTGGGGCACGGATCGTTCGACATGGGCAGGATCCGTACCGGCACGCGGTAGCTGTCGCGTAACGCGTCGGCGGTGGCGGCCAGGCTCGCGCCGGCCTGCAGGGCCAGGGTTCGGTGCAGGCAGTTCGCGAAGTCACGATCGCCGAGTCGGAACCAGTTCTCGCGCCCGAGTTCTCCCAGGCGGTCGACCAGGGTCGTCGTGTCGCCGGCGAGTCCGTAGCCCTTCTCGGGGTCGATGGCGCCGGCGAGCGTGTAGGTGACGATGTCGAGATCCGGCGAGACGTGGACGCCGTAGAAGCTGCGGTCGTCGCCGGTGTTCACGATCGCCACGATCTCTTCGGGCGGGACTACCTGGGTCAACCCGCGCAGGAAGCGGGCGGCGCCGACACCCCCAGCGAGCGCGACGATGGGGCCCGCGCTCATCGGGTCACCGGCTGCGGGTTGGGCGATCCGGGCACGGGCGTGCCGCGGCTCTCGAGTTCGCGCACCAGCAGGGACAGCCGGTCGGCGATCGCTCGCAGCTCCGACTCGCTGGCTCGTTCGACCTGGGTCGTGAACTCGATCAGGCGGCTCCGATCCTGTTCGACGAGCCGCAGAAGTCGCTCGTTCGTGAGGCTGGAGGGGTCCAGCGTCGCGTCTGCGGCGGGCGTCGGGTTGGAATCGACGGCTCCGGCCAGCGGCACGGGTGCGCGTCCCCGCCAGGACGGCGGGAGCAGCAGCGCGCAGCCCGTCCACGCGATCGAGGCGGCGAGGATCACCGCGATTCCGGTGTTCGGGATCCGCATGCGGGCGATTCTTCTGGAGGGGCTAGGGCGCGTCAAGCGCGTCCTCCAGACCCCGCTTCGGGCACGCGGAGCGGCTCGGATGGGCTGGGGTCAGCGCGGGATCGCGCGCAGGCTCGGCGATCCGGGGGGGCCGTCGACGAGGAAGAGTTCGATCGCCGCAGAGGCTGCCGGGAGCATCCCGTCGAGGGTGTGTGCGTCCGCACCCTTCGCCCGCACAGCCGGTACGATCGTTCGGATGATGCCGCCCGTCGCGATGGCGACCTGGATCAGGCCGCGATCGCCGGCTCCGTAGAGCGCGCCCCGCACGCGCAGGTCTTCCCGCCCGGATGTGGCTTCGAAGCGGAGGGTCGGGTCGGGCTCCGCGGTTACGGGCCGGCCGACGAGCCCGCGGTACGGGCCGAGAGCGTAGACGCGCTCCCAGGGCCCGCGCCCGAACCAGCCGAGCTGCCGCCTCAGGCTCTCGCTGCGAGCGAGGAGATCGTCCGGCAGCTCGCGGGGCCCCGGTGTGAAGAAGCGCTTCTCGGCCCGGCCCGGGCACGAGGCGTCGAGCAGTGAGCAGCCGTCGACCGGCCAGGGAAGCTCGAGCCCGAGCGCATCGGTTAGCGTCGGCAGCAGATCGATGGTCTCGGCGTCGCGGTCGTCGGCTCGCCCCTTGCGTTGTCCCGGTAGCTTCACGAACAGCGGTATGCGCAGCACGCTCTCGATGCCGCGGTCGGCGCCCCGATAGTCCGCGCCGGGCCAGAAGCTCGCACCGTGGTCCGACGTCACGATGAGCAGGCAGTCTTCGAACAGATCGAGTTCGTCGAGGCGGGCGATCAACTCGCCCAGCAGGTGGTCGACGAAGCCCGTCTGCAGCAGATGGCGCTGCTGGCCCATGACGGACCACCACTCGAGCTGGCTCCAGCGCGTGACGTTCAGACCGAGCTGTGTGTTGGGTCGATAGCGCTCGCCCGAAGGCAGCCACTCCCAGGGCAGATGCGGCAGCATACTGTGCAAGTAGTGGAGGCGCGGTTTGTCGCCGCGCTCGATCGAGTCGACGAAGCTGCGGAAGCGTCGGGCGCGATCTCCCTCCCGGCGGATCAGCCCGCGCAGCTTGGGCGCGACGAAGCCGCCCCAGCGCAGGCCGACCGGCGGGAGGCCGGTCGCGAGGTCCTTCGGCAGGGTCGCGTGCAGCGACAGCAGGCCGACGTCGAGCGCAGCGGGTGCAATCCGGGCGAACGAGAGCCCGGTCGGACGCTGCGCGGGGATCAGCTGTGTGCCCGACTCCCAGGCCTCGATCTCGTAGCGGCCAGCGAGCAGCGTAAACAGGTTCTCCGGGTGGTCGATGGCCGTTGGGCTGCGCTCGGGCTCCGGCAGTCGGCCCGTCAGCAGCGCCGGCACCGCGGTGGGTGTGTAGCCGCTGACGGTCGTCGCCTCGCGGAACCAGATCGAGCGGTCCGCGAGTGCCGCGAAGTGCGGGAAGCGCACGCGGTCGAGCCGGCCGGGCGCCGCCAGCAGCGAGTTCAGTGGCAACTCATCGAAGATCACGAGCACGACTGGTGAAAGCGGGGCCTCGCCGCGCGGGCCAGTCGCCGCCACCGTTTCGCCGGCCGCGACGAGACGTCCCACGGGCCCGGTCGACAGGAACCACGCGAGAAACGCGACGGGTGCAAACGCCAGTAGCGTGGTGAAGGTAGCCACCGCGCCGATCCGGAGATTGCAGACCGCGAACACGGCGCCAAGCGCGAGCGCGATCCCAGCCGCGACGAGCCCGTGCGACTCGAGCGGGCCGAGCCGGCTCAGCGGCCCGAGTGCGATCGCCGTTGCAAGCAGCACGACCGACAACAGGTGCACGCGCTCGCCGAGCGCACGGCTCAGTGTACTCGCCACCAACTCCAGCGCGGTGAATGCCAGCGGCGGAACGAGAACCAGCGCGAGCGCGAGCGCTACGACGTCGCTGCCGCTGAGTTCGTGAGCGACGAAGAAGGTGGGTGCGTTCGAGAGCAGATCGAAGAGCGGCTGTGCGATCGCGAAGCCACACAGGCCAAAGAGCTGGGCAATTGCGGATCTGCGGCTCTGCATCGCGGCGGGAATCGCCGCAATTCCGACCTTCGGGATCCGCATGCGGGCGATTCTTCTGGAGGGGGTTGCGCTCGTCAAGCGTGCCCTCTGGGCGTCGCCGAGGTTGCGGAGAAGCGTTCACGAGCCGTCGTCGCGGCGCGCTGGATGGCGCTGCCGTGACGGCATGCCTCTTGCTCTGCCGGCCGGGCATGAAGAGCGTGCTCGTCCTTCTCGTTCTGCTCACCGGCGTGGCAGCGGCGGAGCCGTCGCGAGAAAGGGATGTTGGCTCCTGGCGTTGGAGGCGGGTGGGTGTCTCCGCCTCGGGTCGGGAGGGTGGCCCGGTGACAGTGGCCGCACTCCCCGGCGAATCGGGCCGCGTCGCGGTGGGTCACGAGGACGGTGTCTCGCTCCGCGTCGGAGCCGGGAGCTTTCGTTTCGTGGCTCGCGTTGCCGGCGTTCGCGATCTCGCCTTCGAGCCCGACGGATCGCTCTGGATCGGATCGCTCGCGGGGCTCTGGCACCTGTCTCGCGATGGCCGGCTCTCCGATCGGTCACCCGCTCCGGGTGAGCGCGCCCGGACGGCGAACCGGATCGTCGCCGGGGCTCGAATACGCGTGGCGGGAACCGGGGCCGGGGCGTGGCAGTCGCGAGACGGTCTCCGCTGGCGTCGTCTCTCGGCCAGCCTTCCGTCGGGTGAGGTGACGGCGCTCGCGTTGCGCGAAGACGAAGGTGAGCTGTGGCTCGTCATCGACGGTGAACTCTGGCGTGTCGATCTCGGGTCCGAGAGCGGACGGCGGGTTCGCATCGCCGGTGCGCCCACGGGTGTGGCACCGATCGATCTGATGAGCGGCGTTCCCGGGGTTGCCCTGGCGGTCCTGTATCCGCGGAGCCTGGCTCTTCTCGCTGGCGGCCGCTCCCGCTTCCGGGTCCTTCGTCCAGCCTGGCCGCCGGGTGCTGTTGCAGTGCGCCTGGTCGCCGGGGCGGGACGGTTCTGGCTCGCGACCGACTTGGGGCTGCTGAGCGCTCCTGGGCTCGAGGGCCCGTGGCGCCGCGCCGAATCGCCGGCTGGCCGCGCAGCTGTCCGGTCCATTGCGGTCGACGCTACTGGCGAGGGCGTTCTCGCCGCCAGCGGCCTGGGTCTTCTCCACGGATCGCCGGTAATGCGGGCAGCCGCTCCTCTCGGCGTAGATTCGCCGCCCGCAGCGCAGCGGCGCGATCCGGACATTCGATCCGTCCACCGGGCGAGCCTGCGTTACCTCGACCTCGGCCCCGAGCGAATGCGCAGCCTGCGCTCGGGTCTGGCACTTCGAGGTTGGATCCCGAGCCTGAGCTTGCGGCTCGCGGCGGCTCGGGATCGCAGCTGGCAGCGCGATTACGACGAGGCGTTCGTGTCGGGCGACACCCGGCGGCTCCGCGATCACGAGACGGATCGCAGCGTCGATCTCGAGGCGGCCCTCGTCATGAGCTGGGATCTCGGGGGCTTGGCGTTCGATGCGGATGCGATCGACGTCTCGCGCGAGCACCGGCTGATCCTGGCTCTGCGTGACAACGTGATCGACGAGGTCAATCAGCTCTACTTCGAGCGTCTGGCGAGAACCTACTGGTTCTAAAGAGACTTTTTCACTGTCTGCGCTTTTCGTCCGCTTTTTCGTCCGCATTGCGGTCCGAAAACAGCGATCCAGCCAGATCGGAGGCCGCATCGTCCATCGGTGGTGTCGGCCTCAGATAGCTGCTGAGCGTCGTCTTCTCGCTGGCATGACCCAGTCGTGCCGTGATCGCTGTCGTCGGCGTGCCCCCATCGAGCAGAGCCTGCGCGTGGCTATGCCTGAGTCCGTGCGTCGGGGATGGCGTGGTCGAGACGCCCGCGCTCCTGACGAGTCGTGCGACCCGCAACGAGAAACTCTGGGGAGAGCATCGATCTCCGGTTTCAGGGTCTATGAAGAGGAGCTTATCAGCATTCCAGTTCCCGCCGATCAGGATCTTCATCTTGGCACCGTGCGCCATCCGCTCCCGCAGCACGGATTGGACGAAGTGGGGTACTCGGATTGTTCGGTATCCGGCATCTGTCTTCGGGGTTCTTGAGAGTCCCGGGCGGGTCTTCTTGCCTGTCTCAAGG
>JAYGDB010000158.1:0-22999 GCA_046583095.1 Myxococcota bacterium
CGGCGTCGCGCATGATCGGCATCGTCACGCGGCTCAGGTACCACGGGCCCGAGAGGTTTACCGCGACGCACCAGTCCCAGTCCTTTGGGTCGTAGTCGAAGATGCTGCCGACGACGTTGATGGCCGCGTTGTTGACGAGAACCTGGACCGGCCCCAGCGAGCGGCCGACGTCGGCGATCACCTCGTCGATCCGGTTGCGGTCGGAGGCGTCCATCGCGTGGCCGACCACCTGCACGTCCGGGTAGTCGTTCGCGATCGATTCGGCGACCTCGTGGGTGCGGCGTTCGTGGATGTCCGTCACGACTACGTGGGCGCCCTCGGAGGCGAGCCTCCGGGCCACCGCCTGTCCGATGCCGGCCCCGGCTGCGGCCGTCACCAGAGCCACCCGGCCGTCGAACTCTGCGCTCATGTTGCTGCCTCCTCGCTGCAGCCGAGGATACACTCGCGTGGCGATGTTTCTGCGAACTGTTGCGCTGATTGCGTCGGCCGCAGTCGCCGGGGGGCTGGCGGCTCCGGCGTCTGCCGGCGACCCGCTGCCCGTCGGGCCCTTCTCGGCCGCCGACGCCGGCGGAGAGCTGCCTGCGGGCTGGGAACCCCTGGTGTTCTCCGGGATCGACGCCCACACCGAGTATATCCTGGTCGAGGATGAGGGCACTGTCGTCGTGCGCGCCGAGAGCCACGCCTCGGCATCCGGTCTGGTGTGCGAGATCGAGATCGACCCCGCCTCGTTTCCCATCGTCGAGTGGCGGTGGCGCGTCGCAAACGTGCTCGAGAAGGGAGATCTCTCGCGAAGGTCGGGCGACGACTACCCGGCACGCCTCTACATCACCTTCGGCTACGACCCCGACGAGGCGAGTCTTCTCGAGCGCGTGCGCTACGAGACGCTGCGGCTGCTGTACGGAGAGTACCCCCCGGTTGCCGCCCTGAGCTACATCTGGGAGAGCCGCGCCCCCGTTGGAACCCTCGCGCCGAGTCCCTACACGGGCCGGAATCGTATGATCGTGGTCGAGAGCGGCGACGAGCGGGCGGGGGAGTGGCAGGTCGAGCGCCGCAACCTGGTCGAGGACTACGCACGCGCCTTCGGCGGGCAGGCACCCAGGATCTCCGGGGTCGCGATCATGACCGACACGGATGACACCGGAGAATCGGCCGTTGCCTGGTTCGGTGACATCTCGTTTCGTGCCGCCGCAGACTGAGTCCGGGCCGTCTTCGCGGGGCGTGCGTGCCCCGGGTCTACCAAGCTCGTTCTTCGAGCAGGACGAACAGGGTCTCCGCCTCAGATCTCCCGAGGAGGGCTTCCCGCAGGTCGCCCAGGCAGCATGCGAGCTCGAAGAGATCGGCGTCGAGGCTCGTCTCGTCGTGCTTCTGCCAGCGCTCGGCGGCGTCGTCGATCTCGGTGTCGTCGAGCCCCGCGATGCGCTGTGTGAGGTCGGAGCCGAGGTCCCACACAGGGAACGAGCGACAGGTGGCATCTCGGAGCGGCCGAGCTCCGTGTTCGACGCCGAGGACCTCCGCGAGGCCCAGGAGGGGCGACGGGTCCTCGATGCGAAGAGCGTCGGCGACCGGCTCCGAGGGCAGGTCGTCGCGTGAGGCTACCTTCAGGGCGCCTTCGCGTCGGGTCAGGAAGAAGAATGCGTCCACCCAGGCTGTATCGGCAGAGCCTGCGAGATCTTCAGCGAGCGGAGAGGGGCGTCGCGTATCTGCCCGGTTTCGCATCTCATTCGGACGCGTGCTAGAGAAACGGACCCAAGGAGAGTTCCGATGGCCCGATTCTTCCCCCTCTCATGCGTGGTCCTCGCGTTGGCACTGGCCCCGTCGCCCGCAGCGGCAGCGGTCGACCTCATCGGTACCTGGTTCGTGTTGATCCACTACCGGGACTCGATGACTGCGAACCCCGACTCGGACCGCTGGGAGGATAAGGTCTGGAAGATCGAGCAGAAGGGATCGCGCCTGCAGTGGACCGAGTTTCCGATCGTCCACTTCAACGACGGCTCCGGGCGCTTCGGCCGGGTGGGGCGCAATAATCGAGCTCGGTTGATGCACAAGTGGGAGCCGAACGAATCCCAGATGGCTGAGATCATGGGCGGTCCCCAGGTGAACTCGCGCGGGTCGAAGAAGAAGAGCCTGCGGGGATCGCCGAAGCGTGGCTACAAGTCGTCGAGCGCTTCCCGCTCGACGTCCGCGTTGACCGTCGGCTACCAGGAGACCTGGTCGATCGACGAGCCGGCTGAGCTTCCGGTCTTCACCCGTGACGACGCCCTCGGCACCGAGTCGGCTCTGGCGACGAAGAGCAGCAAGGTCGTCTCCGGCCGCACTCGTTATGCCACCCTCCAGATCTCGGAGGACGGCAATCTCCTGACAGGCACGTATGCGCGGGACGAGAACAAGACGGGGACGTTCAAGCTGATTCGGGCGGGAGACGCGCGGGGCCTCGAGACCGACGGCCGCACGCCCAATCAGAAGCAGGGGGAGAGATTTCGGGAGCAGATCCGGCAGGGGATGCAAGATGCTGCGTACACGGGCTTTCTCCAGACTCTCGGAGACGAGCAGGTGCGCGATCTTCGCAACGTCATCGGTGAGCAGAAGCTGTCGGAGATCTGGGGCAAGTATGAGAGGCGCATCATCGCGGGCGATCAGAGGGCCCGGGTCGAACTCGGCGACGAGTTGCGTGAGAGCTACATCGCGGCGGTACAGGATCAGCTCGAAGAGGCTCTGCTGTCGGGTGACCCCAACGCCCTGTTCGATGCACAGGCGAAGGGGCTGAAGCTCGACCCGAAGGCAGTCCAGCTGTTCAAGAGGGTCCGGGAGACGCTCGGCGAGAAGAAGCTTGCCTCTCTCCGCACCCTCTACGCGGACAAGATCCGAGCCGGTGACGAGGCGGCCAAGACGTCGCTGCGCAATGAGATCCAGGAGGCGTACATGGACGTCGTCAAGGCCGACTTCATGGCGCGCCTGAACGCGGGCGATCCCGAGGCGATCCGACAGATGCGCGAGGAGATGCGCAAGCAGCGAGATCGCCGCTAGGACTTCGGGTTGGCGTCGGTATAGACTGGCACCGTGCTGTCGCCCTACCGCGTTCTGGATCTGACCAACGAGCACGGCCTCCTGTGCGGGCAGTTGCTCGCGGACCTCGGGGCGGATGTGATCCAGGTCGAGCCGCCGGGGGGTTCGTCGGCGCGTCGTGTCGGGCCCTGGTGGAAGGACGAGCGCGGGCTCGAGCGCTCGCTCTTCTGGTGGGCGTACACCCGGAACAAGCGCGGGATCGTCCTGGACCTCGAAGCCGAGGCCGACGTAGCGCAGCTCCGCGAGCTTGTGGCGGGCGCCGACTTCTTCATCGAGTCTCAGACACCCGGCCGACTCGCGGAGCTGGGTCTCGGTTACGACGATCTGGCGGCCATCAACCCGGGCCTCGTCTACGTCTCGATCTCGCCCTTCGGCCAGCAGGGACCGAAGGCCGGCTGGCAGGCTACCGACCTCACCGTGATGGCGGCGAGCGGCTGCGCGTACCTGTCCGGCGACGCCGAACGCCCGCCGATCCGGGTGCGCGTCCCGCAGGCCCACGCCCACGCGGGCGCCGACGCGGCGGTGGCGGCGCTGATCGCCCACGCCGAGCGCAGGCGAAGCGGCCTCGGGCAACACGTCGACATCTCCGCCCAGCAGTCGGCCACGCTGGCGACGATGTTTCGCATCCTCGACGCGCCTCTCGAGCAGGCTCCGGCACAACGGGTTTCCGGGGGAGTTCAGGTCGGGAAGGTCTTCATCAAGACACGTTATCCGTTAGCCGACGGCTGGGTGATCTTGGGGCCGGGCTTCCTGCAATCGACCGGGCACTTCATGAAACGTCTTCTCAGCTGGGCGGACGAACTCGGCATCGGAGATCCTGCGTGGATCGAGTGGGATTGGGGCAACTTCGCGATCGGGCTTCTGACCGGCGAGATCGCCCCCGACGTCTACGAGCCGGTCGACGAGGCCCTCGTCGAACTGTTTGCAAGGCACACCACCGCCGAGGTGATGCAGGCCGCGGTCGAGCGACGTCTGCTGATCGCCCCTCTCCTCGATCTCGGACAGATCGTCGACAGCGATCAGCTCGCAGAGCGCGAGTTCGCGATGCCGGTCCCGCACCCCGAGCTGGGATCGATCTCCTATCCCGGTGCGTGGGCGAAGTTTGGGGGCGTGCCGCTCCACCACTCGAGGCCCAGCCCGCGACTCGACGAGCACGCTGCGGAGGTGCGCGCGGAACCGGCCCGGTCGCCGGCGCCGGTCGCTTCGGAGGCGCCCGCGGCGCCCCTCGAGGGTGTCAAGATCCTCGATCTCTTCTGGGTGCTTGCCGGTCCCGGAGCCACGCGCATGCTCGCCGACTACGGCGCCACCGTCGTGCATGTCGAGAGTGCCGCACACCTGGACACGCTGCGCGTGATCCCGCCCTACCACTACAGCAATCCGCACCCGGAGTGCTCCGGCGGCTTCCAGAGTGCGAATGCCAACAAGCTGGGCATCAGTCTCGACCTGGGAAGCGAAGAGGGGCGCGAGATCGTGCTCGACCTCGTCCGCTGGGCGGACGTGGTGACCGAGTCTTTCGCGCCGGGTGTGCTCGAGAGCTACGGGCTCGATTGGGAGAGGCTCCGCAAAGTGAATCCGAAGCTGATCATGATCTCGAGCTGCCTGATGGGTCAGACGGGGCCGTGGCGGACCTTCACGGGCTTCGGGAATCTCGCCGCCACCGTGACGGGTTTCCTGCAGTTGGGCAGCTGGCCGGGCCAGCCGCCCTCCGGCCCCTACGGCGCGTACACGGATTTCATCGGTGTTCGCTACAACGCGCTCTCGATCCTGGCGGCGCTGGAGCACCGGGAGCGCAGTGGCGAAGGCCAATACATCGATCAAGCCCAGGCCGAGTCGGCGCTCCACTTCCTGGCGCCGGCCTTCCTCGACTACACGGTCAACGGCCGCGTCCAGGGGGCCGCGGGCAACGAGGATTGGGACTACACACCTCACGGGATGTTCCCCGCGCAGGGCGAGGACCGCTGGGTGGCGATCGCGGTGCGGGACGACGCGGACTGGCGCGCGCTCTGCGAGGAGATGGATCGCAGCGATCTGCAGGAGCGCCGGGACGAGCACGAGGTCGTCGAGCAGGCGGTCTCTGACTGGACCCGGGAGCGGGAGGCTCCCGAGATCGAGAGGGTCCTGCAGGCGCGTGGCGTTCCGGTCCACGAGGCACTGCAGACACCCGCTCTCTTCGAAGATCCCCAGCTGCAATTGCGCGGGCATTTCGTCGAGATCGGTCACGACATTTTCCCGACGACGACCGTGGAGAGCAGCCGCCTGCTTCTGTCTCGATCGGCGCCGCGGGTTCCCGAGCGCGCGCTTTCCATGGGTCGCGACAACCGGCTCGTACTCGAGACGATTCTCGGCTATTCGGCTGAGCGGATCGACACGCTCCTCGACAGTGAGGTGATGCGCTGAGCCTTCGAACGATCGCCCCGATCGGCTTCGTCGTGCTCTTGCTGGCTTGTGATGCCTCATCTCCCGAGGTCGGTGATCCGGCTCCGGCGGCTCGCGAGTTTGCGGAAGCAGGCAGCTGTGCTGAATGTCATGCCGACGTGCAGGCGCGTTGGCGCGGCTCTCACCACGACGCGGCCATGCAGGTGGCGAGACCGGGTACGGTCCTCGGCGACTTCGACGACGCGGAGATCGTGCATCAGGGCGTGACGACCCGCTTTCGCCGGGATGGGGACAGGTACTGGGTCGATACCGAGGGACCCGACGGCAGCCCGGCAAGCTTCGAGGTCGCGTACACGTTCGGGGTCGAGCCCCTCCAGCAGTACCTCGTCGCATTTCCAAGGGGACGCCTGCAGAGCCTGACGCTCGCCTGGGACACCGAGCGCGGGGTCTGGTTCTCGCTGTATCCCGACGAGACCATTCCTCCGGGCGACCCGTTGCACTGGACGGGGCCGCTCCAGCGTTGGAACAGCATGTGCGCGGGTTGCCATTCGACGGCTTTCGAGCGGGGCTATGCCGTCGAGGAGGACACCTATTCGACCGAGCACGTCGCCCTCGACGTCTCATGTCAGGCCTGCCACGGACCGGGGCGCGCACACATCGACTGGGCGCGCGCGCGGGCGCCCGGGAAGGCGGTTCCCGACGCCGCGGACCGGTTGCTCGCGGTCCGCTTCGACGACTCCGTTCGCGAGGTCGAGACGTGCGCGCCCTGTCACGCCCGACGCCACCGGGTGAGCGCGCGCCCGGAGATCGGCGAGCGGTTGCTCGACCACTACATGCCGGAGTTGCTGCGCCCGGGGCTCTACCACGCGGATGGTCAGATCGACGGTGAAGTCTACGTCTACGGCTCGTTCGTTCAGAGCAAGATGTACGACCGAGGCGTGCGTTGTAGTGATTGCCACGAGCCGCACGGTCTCGGGTTGCGAGTCGAGGGAAACGGGCTCTGCACACAGTGCCACGCCGAGGAGCCAGACCCGCGCTTTCCGACCCTCGCGCGCCGGGCCTACGATACGTCCGAGCACCACTTCCACCGCGAGGGTTCTGCGGCCGCGCGCTGCGTGTCTTGTCACATGCCCGAACGAACCTACATGCAGGTGGACGGCCGTCGCGATCACAGTCTGCGGATTCCTCGTCCCGACCTGAGCGTGCGTCTCGGTACACCGAACCCGTGCACTGGATGTCACGCCGACCAGCCGGCCCGCTGGGCTGCTGATTTCCTGACCGCGCGGGGTGTCATCGGAGCAGCGCACTACGCGGACGTTCTGGCAGCCGCTCGAGACGGACGTCCGGAGGCGGTCGCGCCGCTGATGCGTCTCGCCGTTGCCTCCGAGCGCCCGGCGATCGTCCGCGCGACCGCGGTCGGTATGCTCGCGGGTCCGCCAACGGCAGATCCGGCGGTCGTCTCTACGATCCAGTCAGCCGCCGAAGATCCCGACCCGCTCGTTCGCGCCGTTGCTGCCGGTGCGCTCGAATCGGTCAGCGACGAACAGAGCCGCGGGGTGTTGTCGCGCCTCGTTTCCGACCCGGTACGCAGCGTTCGCGTAGAGGCTGCGCGGGTGCTGTCGGGGCTTCCGGCCGAATCCATCGCGCCGGAAGATCGTGAAGCCTTCGGCAAGGCTCTGGACGAGTTTCGGGACGGCCAACTCGCGCTCGCAGACACCCCCGAAGCTCACCTGAACCTGGGGGTCCTGCACGCCCGGCGAGGTCGCAACACGGCTTCCGAAGGCGCGTTCCGGACAGCCCTGCGGCTGCAGCCCGACTTCGTTCCGGCTCGCGTGAATCTCGCGAACCTCCTGAATGCCCGCGGTCGCAACGACGAGGCGGTAGCCCAGCTTCGCACGGCGATCGCGTCGCACGAACGCATCCTTGCGGGGCTGGCGGAGTCGCCCGCCCTGCGCGCCCAGCGCGGCGAACTCCACTACTCGCTCGGCCTGGTGCTGGCAGAGATGGGCGACCTGGAATCCGCCGAGAGAGAGCTCGCCTCGGCGGCCGAGCGAATTCCCGAGCACGGCCGGATCCGGTACAACCGCGCTCTCGCTCTGCAAAGCCTGGGTCGGGAGGGCCCCGCGCTGGCCCTGCTGCAGGAACTCGAAGCTCAGTCGCCGGATGATCCCGAAGTGCAGAACGCCCTGGCCGTCCTTCACGTCCAGATGGGCGATCTCGACGCGGCAGTTCGCCACGCGGAGCGGTTCGTCGAGTTGACGCATCGAGCGCCGGCTGCCCTCGCCTTGCTCGAGCAGATTCGCGCGGGTCGCTAGCTGGCGAATGCCTTTCAGCGGAGCTTGGACCCGATTCTCGGATCGGTGGCCTAGCGGGTTTCCTCGGCCTCTTCCTCGAAGATCGCGTCGCCGCGGTGGAGCCTCAGGGCAATCTGCGCGGTCTGCTGCCCCGCGCGCCGGGTGGGACAATGGGCGGCCAGATTGCGGACGGCTCCCACCAGGATCTCTTCGATCTCCGGTCCCTCGCCCCAGGCGGCACACTGACGCGCGCTCGCCTCGATCACCTGCAGGGAGTGGAAGTCGATGTCCTCGCGCACCGCTGCGAAGGTGAGCGTATCGATGAGCGGTTCGATGGGGTGGCCGAGTCGGACGTAGCGGGACACGATCGCCGCCGCTGCGTCGATCTCAGACCTCTGGTCCAGCAGCGATAGGAGAGTCTCGCGGAGGTCGTCGGCATTCTCGGGAAGGTCGTCCAGTGTCCCCGGCAGCCGGGCCGCCGGAACGTTCAGGTAGCGATCGACGTAGAGGGCAATCGCGGCCTGGAAGATCCCGCGGACCGTATCCGGTGTTGCGGTGCGGCAGACCGCCTGGTGAACGGCATTCGCAAAGTTCAGGGTGTGCTGGGGGCCGAACCAGTCGGTGACCTCGTTCGAGAGGGCGAAGCGCGCGAGTCGTAGCGAGGCCCCGTGGGCGACGTGCCGGGCGAGTTTCTCGGGTGCGGCGCCTGCCAGCAGCGCGTCCTCGAGGGCACCGAGAATGGCGATCGGGTCCTCTCCGAGGAGAACCTCTCGGAGATCTGCACCCCCGGCCCAGACGGGATCCGCCGCAGCGGCGTTCTTCGTCAGGATCTCGGGCAGGTCGGCCTCCAGATTGCGAATGGGGTCGACGATCTCGATCGGGTGATGCCAGGTCGTGCTCTCCTCCTCGCCTCGTGTCAGCGTGATGGCCTGGACGAGCAGTGGCACGAGTTCCGATGCGGTGTCGTCACCGAGCACGTCGATCAACTCGAGCGCCTTGTTGGTGGAGTCGAAGACGTGGCCGGTGTTGGCGAAGAGCCGCTCGGATGCGGCGCCGTAGAGGAGGTCGGCCACGACTTCCCTGGAGCCCGTCTCGACCGCGGTTAGCAGCGTGCGCTCGGTGGCGTCACGGTGGCGGGTCTGCACCCACTGGCGAAGCCAGCGCTTCAGGGTCTCGGGGTCGTGGTCTTCGCCGGCAAGAGGCCCGCGCTCGCGCCGGGCAACGCTATTCGCGGTCTCGTTCGCGATCTGTCGGATCGCGTAGAGAAGGGCCTGGTAGGCGGTCTCCGAGCTGAGTACCGGGTAGAGGTTCGTGACGCAGCCGAGCCGGACCAGCCCTTCGCCATAGGTCACGAGGTTTTCGGTCGCGAACAGCGCGACCGCGCGGACGATGCTCTCGAGATCGGCGTCGAGTTCGAGCAGGCCGAGCAGGCTCTTCGCCTGGATCAGGGGCACGTTCAGCTCGACCCCAGTTCGGAGTCGCTTGCTGTAGTAGGCGACGTCGAGAACCCGAGAGGGGAGGGGCGCGACGTACACGTCGCCGTCCGAGACCCAGGTTTCGTGGGTGGGCACGTCGTCGGCCCAGAGGTCGAATGTGCAGCCACTCGCGAGATCGAAGCGCGCCTGGTGCCAGTGACACGTGAGGATGCCGTCTTTCAGGCTGCCTTCGTCGAGGGGGAAGCCCATGTGAGGGCAGCGATTGTCGACGGCCCGGGCCCGGTCACCGTCTGGAAACACCGCGATCCGGCCACCGGGACCGGAAACCGTGATGACGCCGCGTTTGCCCAACTCATCGACGCTGGCGACTCGGATCGAGTCGGGAGCGGGTCGGGAGGTCATGCGCTGTTCCTCCGGGTTCGGGCCACCCAGTCTTGCAGACGTATTCTAGTTTCGCAAGCATTGTATTTCTAAATAAAAAAGTCTTCTGGTTCCAATAACTTGAAGATCCGAATCGGTTCCACATCGCGAGTCGTCTCGATGGCGGATAGGGTTGCACGGTGGAGTCTCTCGTCTCCGTCGCTCACGCGCGAGTTGGCCTGCTCGGGAATCCATCGGATGGCTACGGGGGCAAGGCGATCGCCCTCGCGATCGCGAACTTCCGGGCGCGCGTCACCGTCGAGACCTCGGATCGCTTCGAACTGAAGCCCGGCCGCAGCGACGGCACGACGTTTCCGTCGGCCCGGCATGCCGCTCGGGCGTTCGACGCCTGGGGCCCCGACGACGGCCTTCGGCTCGTGCGGGCAGCGCTCAAGCGGTTCGCGGGCGAGTCGAAGGAGTTTGCCAGCCTGGATGGGGACGATCCCCGGCTGCGCTTCTGTCTCGGCTACGAGACCGATATCCCGCGTCAGGTCGGGCTCGCGGGATCGAGCGCGATCGTCGTGGCGACCCTACGCGCGTTGTGCGACTGGTTCGGGTCTCGGATCGAGCCCGCTCGTCTGGCCGAACTAGCCCTGTCCGCCGAGTTGGAAGACCTGGGGATTGCCGCAGGTGCGATGGATCGAGTCATCCAGGCCCATGCGGGGCTGATGGTGATGGACCTGAAGGAGCCGCGTGGCCCCGGCTCCTACCAGGCGCTCGATCCGGCCTGGCTTCCGCCGCTCTTCGTCGCCTGGGATCCGGGGGGTGGCGAGCCGTCGGGGCGCGCCCACGGCAATCTGCGCAGTCGCTGGCTCGCGGGAGACCCGGAGGTTCTCGAGAAGATCGAGGCGTTTCGGAAGCTCGTCGATCAGGGCGTCGTGTCTCTGCGGTCGGGTGATCACGAGCGCTTCTGTGATCTGATGAACACCAACTTCGAGATGCGCACCTCGATCTTCGATGTCTCCCAGAGAGACCACGGGCTCGTCGCGATTGCGCGGGAGCAAGGCGGGGCCGCGAAGCTCTGCGGTTCCGGTGGCGCAGTGGTCGGCACGGCGGGTCGCGAGGATCTTGGCGCCCTCGAGGCCCGTTACCGGGCGGCAGGTTTCGGCTTCGTTCGTGCGAGTGTGGCGACTCTTCCGTGAAGGCCTACCTGCTTGCCGCCGGGTACGCGACGCGCATGCGTCCCCTCACCCAGACGCGCCCGAAGCCGCTCCTCGAAGTGGCGGGGGCGCCAATCCTCAGCCACATCGCCCGGGAGGTGTTGCGGCTCGAGGGCCTGAGCGAGGTGGTGGTGATCGCCAACGATCGCTTCGCGCGGCATTTCGCCTCGTGGCAGGAGAACCTGGACGCCGACGTGCCGGTCCGCGTTCTGTACGACGGAACGACGAGCGACGACCACAAGCTCGGGGCGATCGGCGATCTTGCCTTCGCGCTCGATGCCGTACCGCCCGGGAAGGAGGCGTGGCTCGTCGCGGCTGGCGACAACCTGCTCGGCTTCGGTCTCCGGTCGCTGCAGCGGGTCTTCGACGAGGACCCCGAGCAGCCCCTGCTCGCCGTCCGCGAGGTGGTTCGCGAGGGCCCCTCGCGCTACAACGAGGTCGTCCTCGACCCATCGGGGCGGGTCGAGCGATTTCGCGAGAAGCCCGCCGATCCCGTCTCCACACTCGCAGCGATCGCCCTCTACTTCTTTCCGCCCGCGATCGCCGGCAAGCTCGTCGCGTACCTCGCCTCCGGCGGCAACAGCGACGCTCCGGGGCACTTTCTGGCCTGGCTCGTGCCGCAGGTGTCGGTTCGCGCGACACGCCTTCCCGGCGACTGGTTCGACATCGGCAGCCTCGAGGGTCTTGCCCATGCACGAGAGCACTACCGCCCGCCGGACGAATCGGGGCTCCCCGGCCAGCGGCCCTAGGCCTGCCGGATCGCCTGGGCGATCGGCGCGGTTCTCCGTTCCGCTAGCATTCGAGAGACTTGCTTCGCTGCGGCCTCGTCGTTTCTTCCTTGTTGTCACTCCTCGCTCTCGGGCCTGCCGGCGCCGCAGCGGCCGCGGACCCATTTTTCGTGCAGGTGATCGAGAGCCTCGGGCGCACGGTGACCGCCGACCTGGCGGATCTCGATGGGGACGGCGCCCTCGACCTCCTGCAGGTCGTGACCTTTGGGATGCCGCCGCGCGAGCGGCGGCTGATCCGGATCTATCTCCAGGACGCGGAAGGCAGGATTCCGGGGGCGCCGACCCTCGAGACCCCGCTGCCGTCGAATTGCGCGGCCTACGACCTGGCGGACGTGGATGGCGTCCCGGGCCAGGACCTGCTGCTGCGGCGCCCGCGCGGAATTCGAATTCTCTCCTTCGGCCGTACGCCCGGAGGAGAGATCGCGGTGCGAAGCAGCGATGCCCTTATTCCCGAAGACCTGACAGTCGGGATCGCCAGCGACGAGCGCGGCCTCGATCGGCTCGCTCTCGTCGAGACGGGCTTCGGTGACGAGCCGTGGCTCGTGGCGCCGGGCCTCGGCGAGACGTTCTTCCTCTCGCCCGGGGGTGAGCTGCGCGCTCGGGTCGCGAGCGGCGTCCGGGCCAACTTCTTTGTCGAGTCCTCGGGTCTGATCATCTCCGAGAGCGATATCCAGGTCTTTCTCGATGCGCCGCGGATCTCCGTCGGCGACGTCAACGGCGACGGTCGCGCGGATATCGTCGCCTCTCAGCGCCACCAACTGCTGCTCTTCTACCAGAACGCGGCGGGAGGCTTCGCGCGTCTGCCCAGCCAAACGATCGAGCTCGGGCGCATCAGCGTCGAAGATCACATCCGCGGCTCGGGGGCGGTGCGAACGAAGGCCGAGGACATCGATCGCGACGGTCTCGCCGACCTGATCATCTCCCAGACCCTCGGTGGCCTGATGGACGCCGGGTTCCACACCTACATCCACTTCAACCGCGGACACGGCTGGAACCTCGACAAGCCCGACTACGCGTTCGAGGCCTCCAAGGTGATGGGTGCAGACTCCCTGATCGATTTGGACGGAGACGGTCGCCTCGAACTGCTGCACGCCGGGATCACGATCAGCATCCTCGAGCTGATCGAGATCTTCCTCACCGAGGCGATCGATGTGAACCTGCAGATCTACCGCCTCGAGCGTTCAGCCAACGCTCCTGCGGAGCGCGCCGAGCCCGGTTCGGGCGACCCCTGGTTCAAGGTGAAGTTCGACATCCCGCTGGATTTCGAGACGTCGCGCTCGGCGGGCTTCATCCCGACCCTGGAGCACGACTTCAACGGCGACGGCTTTCGGGATTACATCGCATCGACGGACGGCTCCCGCCTCGAGATCTTCGTCGGGAGCTCCGAGAAGGGCTACCCCAAGCGGAGCGCGCGCCAGAAGATCGCGACGGAGGGCCAGATCCGCGCCGGTGACCTCAACGGCGACGGCCTGACGGACCTGGTCCTCTTCAACACGCGTCGGAACGACCAGCCGCTGAAGATCCTCACCAATGCGGGTATTCTGCCCGGAACCGTGGTAGCCACGGAGACCCCGGCCCAGGCGGAGAACTGAGTCCGCCCCGGGCGGTTCCTGGGAGTCTTCCTGGAACCCAGCGGGAAAACAGCGCCTCGAGCTCGGTGAGCCGGGCCGAGGGCATCAACAGGAGAATCCTCAAGATGGCAATCGAGATCGGAGACAAGCTCCCCGAGGGCACCCTCACGGTGGCAACGAGCGACGGTCCCCAGGCCCGGACTACCGACGAGATCTTTGCGGGCAAGAAGGTCGTGCTGTTTGCGGTTCCAGGTGCGTTCACCCCGCTGTGCTCGGCTCGGCACCTCCCGGGGTACATCCAGAGTGCGAAGGAGATCAAGGCTCGGGGCGTCGACACGATCGTCTGCCTCGCGGTGAACGATGCCTTCGTGATGGGCGCCTGGGGCGAGGCCCAGAATGCCGGCGAGCAGGTGCTGATGGCGGCCGACGGCAGCGCAGAGTTCACGAAGGCGCTCGGTCTCGATTTCGATGCGAGCAAGTTCGGAATGGGTGTTCGGGCGCAGCGCTTCGCGGCGATCATCGACGATGGCGTCGTGACGACCCTCAACGTCGAGGCGCCGATGAAGTTCGAGGTCTCCGACGCGGAGACGATCCTAGCGGCCCTGTAGACGTGCCAGATCGGCGTCGACCATCTCGCGGATGAGATCGGCGAAGCTGATCTGGGGCTCCCAGCCCAGCTTGGCCTTCGCCTTCGCGTAGTCTCCCCGGGAGGCTGCGATCTCGGTCGGGCGCTTGAATTGGTCGTCGCTCTCGACGTGGTCCTGCCAGTTCAGTCCCGCGTGGCCGAAGGCGACCTCGCAGAGGTCTCGGACCGTGTAGGCGGTGTTCGTGCCGATCACGTAGTCCTCGGGCGTGTCCTGCTGGAGCATCCGCCACATGGCATCGACGTACTCCCTCGCGTGCCCCCAGTCCCTTACGGCATCGAGATTGCCGAGCTTCACGATGCCGTTGTCGATCAGCGGCTCGCCCGCCTCGTTGAGGGGCGGATTCTCGACCCCGAGCTTGATGCAGGCCACCGCTGTCGTGACCTTGCGGGTCACGAAGTGCAGGCTTCGCCGAGGGCTCTCGTGGTTGAAGAGGATGCCGCCGCAGGCGAAGAGGTCGAAGGAGTCCCGGTAGGTGAGCGTCATGAGGTGCGAGTAGAGCTTCGCGATGCCGTACGGATTGTTGGCCCTCAAGGGTGTCGTTTCGTCCACGACCTCCTGCTCGACGCCGCCGAAGATCTCCCGGCTGGTCGCCTGGTAGAAACGGGCATCGGGCTTGTGGCGCCGCATGGCTTCCAGCATCCGCACGCTCCCGAGGGCCGTGATCTCGCCGGTTACGATGGGCTGGCTCCAGCTGTCCGCAGGCACGGATTGGGCCGCGAGGTTGTAGATCTCGTCGGGCTGATAGCGCTGGATGACGTTTGCGAGGGACTCGGAGTCGATGAGATCGCCGTACGCGAGCGCGATCTTGCCGATCAGGTGATCGATGTTGGGATGCTGATAGTGAGTGGAGCGACGCGAGATGCCCACGACTCGGTAGCCCTTCTCGAGCAGCAGATCGGCCAGGTAGGATCCGTCCTGTCCGGTGATGCCCGTGATCAGGGCGGTCTTGCTCATTCTCGTACCTCACAGTTGCGGACCGTTCGGGGCCCGGGATGGTTGCACGGTCGGTCCCGTCTCACCACTTCGGGAGAAGGCGAGGACGCGCCCGGCTCGGGGCCTTGCGGTGGGCGTTCGACGGCCGGAAGGGCGCTCCTCGGTCGATCCGGGGCGGTCCCGGTACTGGGTCGTGGTAGGATCGGCTGGACTCATCGACGAGACGGGGGATCCATGGCCAAGAGAGTCGACTGGTACTACCACCGCAAGGGCTGAACGTCCTGCACCCGGGCGTCCAAGTTCTTGGACGCGAATGGAATCGAACCGAAGCAGGTGGTTCCGGCGAGTCGCAAGTTGGCCCGCAAGGACGCCGCCGAAATTGCAAAGCAGGCTTCGCTCGTGATCGTCGCGAAGGGCAAGAAGCTGAGCGAGTTCAAGCCGGGCGGAAAGGCCAGCAAGGCTCTCGTAGACGCGATGCTCGGCCCGACTGGCAACTTGCGCGCCCCGACGATCCGGGCGGGCAAGACCGTGTTGGTGGGATTCAACGAAGACGTCTTCGCGGCCCGCTTGGGCTGACCCTGCGTTATCGTTCTCTCTTCGCCTCACGAGTGGACTTGGAGTGAAGGGATGAGGCAGCTACCGCCTGCGCGGCGAGTCGAGCTTCCGGCCGGCACCACGCCGAGCGGCACGGCGCTGGATGCGATCACGCTCTCGCTTCACGAGGCCGGCCCGAGCGATGGACCCGCGGTCGTCTTGTGCCACGGCTTTCCCGAACTTGCCTACTCGTGGCGACATCAGGTGCCGGCCCTGGCCGAGGCCGGCTTCCGCGTGCTCGCGCCGGACCAGCGCGGCTACGGGGCGAGTGATTGCCCGGAGGCCATCGAGGCGTACTCGCTCGAGCATCTGATGGGCGACATGGTGCGTCTCCTCGACGCTCGCGGGATCGAGAAGGCCGTCTTCGCGGGCCATGACTGGGGAGGTTTCGTCGCCTGGGGGATGCCGGTCGCGTATCCGGATCGCACGGCGGGGGTCATCGGCGTCAACACGCCGAATGTTCCGATGCCGCGGACGTCGGTGATGCGACTCGCGGTCCCCGACGACGAGAAGCTCTATATCCTGTGGTTCCAGGAGCCGGGCGTGGCCGAGGGAGTCCTCGACAAGCGACCTTCGCTGGTGTTCGAGAAGCTCATGCGCACAGGCTCCGCGCCGGAAAACCGGCAGACTCTCGCGGAGCGGGCGCGTGCCGGCGGCGAGATGGACGCGAATCCCTTCCGGCGCCTCGAAGGGCTCCCCGCCCTCGGCGAGCCGATCCTCGATGCAGAGGAACTCGCCGTCTATGTGTGCGCGTTCGAGCAGACGGGCTTCCGGGGTGGCATCAACTGGTACCGGAACGTGGATCGCAACGCGGACGCGTTTCCGACCGTCGGTACCCAGAAGCTCGACCTTCCGTGCCTGATGGTGACCGCCGAGTGGGACATGGCGCTGCGTCCCGAGATGGCAGCCGGCATGCCGGCGGTTTGCTCGGATCTCGAGATGCACATGATCGAACGCTGCGGCCACTGGACCCAGCAGGAAAAGCCGGACGAGCTGAACGCGGTCTTGCTCGACTGGCTCGAGCGGAGGTTTGCGTGATGCGCGCCGTGGTGTGCAACGAGATCGGGCCGCCCAAGAATCTCCAGGTGGAGGAGCGCGACGACCTGGTGGCCGGACCCGGCGAGGTCGTCGTCGACGTCGAAGCCTGCGGGGTGAACTTCGTGGATGCCTTGATGGTGCAGGGGCTCTACCAGGTGAAGCCCGAGCCGCCCTTCGTCCCGGGCAGCGAAGTGGCAGGCAGCGTCTCGCAGATCGGCGACGGAGTGACCGGCGTCTCCCTCGGCGACCGCGTGGTGGCGATGCCGGGGTTGAACGGTTTTGCCGAGCAGGTGTCGGCCCGAGCCGGATCCTTGCTGAAGGTGCCGAAGGGTCTGGACGTGCCGACAGCCGCCTGCTTCGTCCAGAGCTACTGCACCGGGCTCTTCGCCCTGGGTCGACGTGGGGGCCTGCGGGAGGGGGAGACGATCCTCGTCCTCGGGGCGGCCGGCGGCGTCGGCCTCGCAGCAATCGACCTCGCGAAGGCGATCGGTGCACGCGTGATCGCGGCGGCGTCCTCCGAAGAGAAGCTGGCCGTGTGCCGGGAGCGGGGCGCGGACGAGACCATCGACTACAGCCGCGAAGACCTGAAGACGCGCGCCAAGGAACTCTCGGGAGGCGGCGTCGACATGGTCTACGACCCGGTCGGCGGCGACTACGCGGAGCCCGCGTTACGGGCCTGTGCGCCGGGCGCACGCTACCTGGTGATCGGCTTCGCGGCCGGCGAGATCCCGCACTTCCGCGCCAACCTGATCCTCCTCAAGAGCTGCCAGGTGGTGGGCGTGGACTGGGGCGGATCGGAGCGTCGCGCGCCCGGTGGCAACGATCGCCTCCTGGCAGAACTCGCCGAGATGATCGACAACGGCGAGTTGGCGCCCCGGGCACCGGCCGCCTTTCCACTCGAGCAGGCCGGCCAGGTGCTGACGGATCTCACCGAGCGCAGGCTGGTCGGCAAGGCGGTCCTGATCCCCGGCTGAGGAAGGTGCAGCACGGCTAGCCGCTACGGCTAAGCTTGCGGGATGGCGGGAAACGCATTGAAGGAGAAGTGGGCGGCGGGCGAGCCGAGTTACGGCGTCTGGTGTGCAATCCCCAGCTCGTATGTCGCGGAGGTCTGCGCCCACCAGGGTTTCGACTACGTTTGCGTCGATCTGCAGCACGGAATGATCGACTACCCGGTTGCCACCGACATGATCCTCGCGATTCACGCAGGCGGCTCGGTGCCGATCGTCCGCGTGCCGTCCAATGAACTCGGGGCGATCAATCGCGTGCTCGACGCGGGGGCCATGGGGATCATCGTCCCGTTGATCGAGAGCGTCGCCGACGTCGAGGCGGCGGTGCGGGCCTGCCGCTACCCGCCGGACGGCGGCCGCAGCTTCGGTCCCAATCGCGCTGCACTGGTTGCGGGTCCGAGCTATTTCGAGAACGCGAACGAGAACGTCCTGTGCATCCCGATGATCGAGACGCGACCGGCCCTCGACGAGATCGAGGCCATTGCGGCCGTTCCCGGCGTGGACGCCCTCTACGTCGGTCCCAACGATCTGAGCCTTTCCCTCGGTCAGCCTCCCGGCGCCGACAACCCCGATCCCTACCAGTCCGCCTACCGGCGTATCGCCGAGGTCTGCGCGAAGACGGGAGTCATCGCCGGGATCCAGGCCAACTCCAAGCTCGCGGCCAAGCACGTCGACACGGGCTATCGGATGATCACGATCTCGGCGGATGCCGGGACCCTGATGCGCGGTTTCGCCAGCGACCTCAGGAGCGTGCGGGGGGAGTAGTCTTCAGCCGTTGAAGAACGGGCTGTCGCCCTCCACCCCGAGCAGCACACGTCCCGCCATCTCGGCCCACTGGGGTGAGACCATGATGTGCTGTGGAACGACGCGCACGTCACGCAGGCAGCGCTCGAGGGGGCTCGACGTGAAGTTCGCAGTCGTACCCGCCGCCGAGTGAACGATCTCGACGGTCCGGATCGAGGCCGTGCACGCCGACGAGCAGGCCAGGTGCACGAGGGCCCGCTGCTCCGCGGTTGTTTCCTGGCCGGCTTCCGTGGCTCTCCACACCTCGCCGACGGCGTCGAGCACGAAGGCCCGGGCCGAGCGCAGGCGCGTCTCGGCGTCGGCGACGGCGAGCTGAACGGAGACCTTGTCGCGGAGCAAGCTGCTGGATCCGCGCGGGAGCTTCTCGCTCGCCAGCTGCTTGAAGTGATCGATTGCTGCGCGCGCGATTCCAGTCGCCACGCCGACCTTGTTGTAGGCGAGTCGATTGAAGGGCGGGAAGCGGTAGAGAGTCCCGGTCTCCCTCGGCTCCGTCGCTCCAGTCAAGACAGCGGTCACGTGGGCGTCGGGAACGAAGAC
The DNA here is from genome assembly GCA_046583095.1 of Myxococcota bacterium. GTDB lineage: Bacteria > Myxococcota_A > UBA9160 > UBA9160 > UBA4427 > JAJDAN01. The sequence goes on from JAYGDB010000158.1 coordinate 18,669, forward strand.
CTCGTGGGCAGCCACGTCGTGACTGCCCGAGCCTCGCAGGCCCGCGACGTGCCAGGTATCGAGAATTTCGAACTCGCTCGCGGGGATCAGCGCCTCCCTCAGCTCGACCTGTCCCGCTTCGCTCCGGGCCGGCTCGTCCCCGTCCATCAGGATGCACTGCCCCCAGAACCAGCCGGCATTGTGGCAGCCGCTCGCAAAAGGCCACTGTCCGGACACGATCAGGCCACCGTCGCTGTACCGGGCTCGGCCCAGCGGGTTCAGCGCGCCGGCCACAATCAGGGCCGGATCCGCGAAGAGCTTGCGCGCGGTCTCGAGAGGCAGGGCGGCGCCGAGGAAGCCCTGGTTCTCGATGCCGATCATGAGGTTCCAACCGCTTGCCCCATCCGCCGCGGAGATCACCTCGATGGTTTCGATCTGCGTTGCGGGATCGCACTCGCCGCCGCCCACCGAACGGGGCGCCGCGATGCGGTGTAGGCCCGCCGACGCCATCGCCTCGGCGACGCGCTGGGGAAGTCGACGCTCGCGTTCGGCTTCGTCCGCGTGTTCTCGAACCAGCGGGACGAGTTGGCGCGCTCTTGCGACGGGATCCTCGGCAGCGGTCACGAGGTCAGTATACTCGCTCGATGGCCGGATCCTGGAGAACCGCGTTGCGTCGGCGTTGGCAGGCGCGGGTACGACCGCTGATGGCGCGGCGCGCCTTCAAGCGCCTGCTCGAGAACCCCGACGAGACCGAGCACGTCTTCGTCTTGATTCGCGCGTTGTCGGGCCGGAGTTTCGAGCGACTGATGCGACGCGTCCGCAAGGACCCGATGGGCGCCCAGATCATCAGGGAGCGGCGAAACCTGATGCCGCTGCTCACGAACCGCGAGTACCTGCTCGGCCTGCCGCAGGAGACCCTGGGCCACCAGTACTGTCGTTTCACCCTCGCCGAGCAGATCTCGGCCGAAGGTCTCGCAGATGCGAGTCTCGTGATGCGAGGGGCGGAGGACAAGCCGCTCCGGAACGAAGACTTCGACGCAGAGGCGTTCGGCGAGCGACTCCGCGACATGCACGATCTCTGGCACGTGGTGACGGGCTACAGCCGGGACATTCTCGGCGAGTTGGCGCTGCTCGCATTCACCTACGAGCAGACTCGCGAGCCGGGCATCGGCTACATCGTGCGGAACGTCGAGCGCAGGATACGCAAGGGCGATGATGGGGAGGTCAGCGAGTTCCTGCGGGAGGCTTCGGCACGGGGCCGGGACGCGACACTCCTTCCTGCAGCCGACTGGGAGTCGCTTCTCGAGCGACCTCTCGAAGAGGTGCGCGAGCAACTTCGGCTCGGGCCGCCCCCCGAGTACGAACAACGCCGGACGCCCTCCGGCGAGACCGCCGTGGCAGCGGCGGGCGCGTGATCGACCGGCCAGTCTCCTCCAGAGTGAAGCCCCGCGACGCGGCGACCCTCGTCCTGGCGAGAGGCCGGGCTCGGGACGCCGAGGTGCTCCTGGGCCGCCGCGAGCCGCGGGACCGCTTCATGCCCGACGTGTACGTGTTTCCGGGAGGACGGGTCGATCGGCGGGATGCCGCTCAGCCCGTGGCGAGTGAGCTGCGCCCCGCCGTCGCGTCGCGGCTCGCGCTCACCGCTGCGAACCCGGCCCGGGCACGGGCCCTGGCAGTGGCGGCGATCCGGGAAACCTTCGAAGAGACGGGTCTCTTGCTCGGGGATCGGGACGAGCACGGGATTCGTCCCGCACTGGCGGGACTCGACTTCGTGGCGCGGGCCATCACCCCGGCCCTCAATCCGATCCGCTATCACGCTCGCTTCTTCCTGGCGGACGGCGATGCCCTCGAGGGCGATCTCCGCAGCAACGGCGAGCTTCTCGATCTGGCCTGGGTGCCGATTCCGAAGGCTCTCGAGTTGAACATCATCGACGTCACCGAGTTCGTTCTGCAGGAGGTGGCCTCGCACCTCGACGGCACCGCCGCCGCGGGCGTGCCCCTGATCTGCTACCGCGGCGAGTCACGTCAGATCCGGCGGCAGTGACAGCCACCGGCTCCTGCTAGCTTCTTGGGTTCAACCCCAGACGAACGGAAATCCCCCCATGCCGATGAACATCAATGCGATCCCGGTCCTCGATGACCGAATCAACCAGATTCGACTCCGAACGGCTCGAATCATCAACGAGGAGATCCTCCCCAACGAGGCCAAGCTCTGGGCGCATCGGGAGGGCGGGCTCTCGGACACCGAGAAGCTCGAGATCCGCGAGCTTCGCAAGCACATCCAGGACATCGTGAAGAAGGAAGGTCTGTGGGCTCCGCACCTGCCTGAAGAGTACGGCGGCATGGGCCTCGACTTCCTGCCCCACGCCTACATGAACGAGATCCTGGCCTACAGCATGGGTGCCGCCTCGCTCTTCGGTGTGGTCGCCCCCAACTCGGGCAACCAGAAGATCCTCGTCAAGTACGGCACCGAAGAGCAGAAGAAGAAGTGGCTGTTGCCCCTCGTCGAGGGAACCATGCAGTCGGGTTTCTCGATGACCGAGCCCGACAACGCCGGCTCGGATCCGCGCTCCATCCAGACGACCGCCACTCAGGACGGGGACGAGTGGGTGATCAACGGCCACAAGTGGTTCACGTCGAACGGCAAGGCGGCGGACTTCCTGATCGTGATGTGCCGGACCGAGGACGGATCGGGTGCCTCGGCTGACAACGCCAAGATGACGCAGATCATCGTGCCGACCGACACCCCCGGTCTGAACATCGTGCGCGGTGTTCCCGTTTGGGGCGGACGCAGCGATCACTGCGAGATCAAGTACGAGAATGTTCGCGTACCGCTGTCGAATCAGCTCGGTCAGACGGGCTCGGGGCATGCCGCCGCCCAGGACCGGCTCGGCGCCGGCCGTATCTACCACTGCATGAACTCGGTGGGACAGATGTGGCGGGCCTTCGACCTGATGGTCGAGCGTGCCATGAGCCGCGAGGTGCACGGCGGGTTGCTCGAGACGAAGCAGTTCATCCAGGGCTTCATCGCCGACTCGTACATCGACATCCAGTCATCGCGCCTGATGACCCTGCACGCCGCCGAGGTGATCGACTCGGGCCTCGATCCACGGACCGAGATCTCGGCGATCAAGATCGCAGTTCCGGCCGCGTATCACCGGGTGGTGGATCGGTCGATCCAGGTCTGGGGTGCTGCAGGCGTATCGGGAGATCTGCCGCTCGCGGCCATGTACCAGGGGGCGCGGACCCTGCGCCTCGCCGATGGGCCGGACGAAGTCCACAGGGTTCTGATCGCCAAGAACATCCTGAAGCACTATCACAACGGGGAGTCCTGGGATTTCGGCTCCTAGCTGGAGCATCCGGCGATTCGCTTGCTTTCTCGCGTGACCCGATCCTCGGGTCGCTTCCTCGCGCACGCGGTCATCGCGGCTTCGCTGTCACTTGGCTGCGGAGACGCGCCGCGACCGAACGTGCTCGTGGTCTCGATCGATACTCTGCGCGCGGACCATCTCGCCGTCTACGGTTACGAGCGCGAGACTGCGCCCTCCCTCACGCGACTCGCAAGAGAGGGGGCGCGCTTCGAGAACGCCTACTCGCAATCGTCGTCAACGGTGCCCACCCACGCGTCGCTCTTCACGGGCCGCTTTCCGTTCCAGCACGGTGCGTATCACGTCGGTCTGGCCGTGGCCGAAGACGAGCTGACCCTCGCCGAACTCTTCTCCCAAGCCGGCTACCGGACGTTCGCGGCTGCGAGTTCGGTCCGGTTCCGGGGCAGGACCGGGTTCGACCAGGGCTTCGACGTCTTCGAGCGCTTCGACGAACTCGAGAAGAACGACCGCAGTGCGGCCGTTACCACTCGCGTCCTCGACTGGGTCGCCGCGCAGGACGGACCCTGGCTCGGCTTCGTCCACTACTTCGACCCCCACCAGCCCTACGCGCCTCCCGAGCCCTGGCGGACGCGCTGGCACGCCGGTCTGGCGCTCCCGCGGCCGGAGGGGACCTCCGACTACCTCTACTTCTTCGGCGGGCCCGACAAGCAGGTTCCAGCGGACGTCCTCGCGTACTTGCAGGCTCTCTACGACGCCGAGATCCGCTTTCTGGACGTCGAACTCCAGCGGCTCTTCCGATCGCTCGCAGCCGAGCCGGAAAGCCCCGGCACACTCGTCGTGATCACGTCGGACCACGGGGAGGAGTTCAAGGAGCACGGCGGGCTCTCCCACTCGGGTCGTCTCCACGAGGAGTTGGTGCGCGTGCCGCTGATCTTCTGGTGGCCAGGTCGCATCTCGGGTGGGACGGTGGTGTCGCGTCCCGCCCAGACCGTCGACGTGCTCCCGACGTTGCTCGAATTGGCG
>JAYGDB010000014.1:0-4977 GCA_046583095.1 Myxococcota bacterium
CTGCACGATCGTCTTCCGGCGGATGCGTTTCGCGATGCGCCCGGCCATCTCGTCGTTCCGCAGGAAGGAGAGGACGGAATCGACGGCCCGCTGCTCGTCGCCGAGGCCCTCGCACCCTTGGTGATCCGAAGCCTGGACTGATGCTCTTCATCACCTTCCAGTTCGCGATCTTCTTCCTGGCCCTGTTGTTGCTGCTACGACTGCTCGCGAGTCGTCGCAGTCTCTGGAACCCGGTACTCCTGGGCGCGAGCCTGGTGTTCTATGCGCTGTGGATTCCCGCCTTGTTGCCGCTGTTGTTGGCGGACATCGGTGTCAACTACGCGCTGCTGCGCGGGATCACCGCGAGCGAGCCGCGCAGCCCGCGACGACGTGCGTATCTCACCGGCTCCATCGTCTTCACGATCTCGCTGCTGCTCTACTTCAAGTACGCAGCCTTCCTGGTAGAGAGCGCCCTGCCCTTCCTGGGGCAACTCGCCGTCGACCTTCCCGTACCCGACATCCTGCTGCCTCTGGGCATCTCCTTCTACAGCTTCCAGATCGTGTCGCTGGCGGTCGACACGTACCGCGAGGACGGCCCCCCGGTCGAGGGCTTGGCCCAATACGCCCTCTACGTCGCGTTCTTCCCCCAGCTGATCGCTGGCCCGATTCTGCGCGGACGCGAACTGCTGCCCCAGCTCTCCGCCGGCGCGCGACCGAACCCGGACCGATTTCGCCGCGGCGCCTGGCTGCTGGCCCTGGGAGTCGCGAAGAAGGTGATCCTGGCCGACTTCCTGCTCGCCCCGTTCGCCGATTCGGTCTTCGAGGTGCCCGGAATCGCAAATGCGCGCTTCCACTGGATCGCCGTCTACGCGTTCGCGTTCCAGATCTACTTCGACTTTTCGGGCTACACCGACATGGCGCGGGGTCTCGCGTTGTGGCTCGGCTTCGAGCTGCCCGAGAACTTCCACGAGCCGTACCTCGCGCGGTCACCCGCCGAATTCTGGCAGCGTTGGCACATGACCTTGACGCGCTGGCTGCGGCTCTACCTCTTCGTGCCCATCAGCCGCGGCCTGCTCCGGCGCGCGGGCGGCGGGCGACGAGACCGCTGGCTCCTCGCCTTCGCGCAGCTCCTCACCCTGTCGATTTGCGGGCTCTGGCATGGAGCGGGATGGCACTTCGTCGTCTGGGGGCTGCTGCAGGGAGTCCTGCTCGTCGTGTGGCCGACGCCTCGCCGCGCAAGCGACCCCGACCGGCTCCGCGGGTCGGACGTGCCGAAGATCCTCTTCTTCTTTCACGTCTTCTGCCTCACCCTGGTGTTCTTCCGCGCGCCCGACCTGCCGGCCGCCGCAGACTTCCTCGGGGCCCTCTTCGTTCCCGGCGAGTTGGGCGGCTGGCCGCGCCTCGCGGCGGCAGCCGTCGCTCTCTCGGCGCTGCTCCACGTGGCCGAGCGGTTGTTGCGACTTCGGAGCGGGCAGGTGCAGGCGTGGTTCGCCGCGCGACCGGCCCGCGCCTATCTCGAGGCGACGCTCTTCGGACTCGTCGTCGGCGCGGCCATCATGGTTTCCGGCGCCGGCGGCGAGTTCATCTACTTCCAGTTCTGAGCCGGGATTCGGATCGCGGGATCTTCCAGCTAGCGAAGCGGAGCGCCGAGGTAGTCCATCCAGTCCGGCAGGCCCCGGTGCGGCACGATCCGTACCAGGCGATCGTTCCGGAAAATCGCGATGCGGTCGATGACCTCGCCCCCTTCCGTCAACCAGCCGAGCGGGCGCAGCTTGAAGAGGCCCGTCGGGCGCAGGACCGTCTGGGTCCGCACCGCACGCGTCTGCAAGAAGCCGGGAGCACGCAGGCGGTGGCTCTCTCCGAAGTCGTCCGTCAGGAAGCCGGCGCCGAGCAACGTGAGGAAGCTGAAGAGATCCGTGCCCTCCGGCAGCGCGTCCAACACCGGCTCGATGCTGCGGAACGCCGCTTCGGAGTAGAAGCTCGACAGCGTGTCTTCGGGCAGCCCCACCGGCGGCTCGCGCATACCCAGGGGCCGAGTCGCAACCACGATCAGATCCCGAAAGGAGAGGACACCATCGGCCCGCGGCAACTGACCGACGCCCCTCACCCCGCTCGCACGCAGCGCTTCGAACTCACCGGGATCGACGAGTGTCGCTTCGGTGAAGACCTGGTAACGCGGATGGATGCGACCCCCGCTCACCGTGCCGAACACGTGGGATCCGCGGATGCGTTCGTCCCGACGCCCGATCAGTTGTCCGAACATCGAGAGGCCGCCCGTCGCCCCTCCCGAGAGGCTCGTGATCCAGGACGGAATCACGACGACCGGGCGGGCACTGCGACCGCTTCCCTGCTCGTGGATCTCCCGCGCCGCCTCGAAGATCCGGAGATCATCGCCGGCTGCAAGTTCTTCCAGGTGCGGCCGGACACGTGCCCAGGTCGGCTCGGAGACAGCGGCTTCGCGCCAGATCGCCATCTGCTCTTCGGGCGTCGGCGAAGCGCAGCCGACGGCCAACCCGAACAGGATCCCGAACGCGAGGAGGCGACCGAGGCGCATGCCTTCGGGATGCTAGCTTGATCCGGCCCGCAGGAGGAGCCATGGCCGACCACCCCATCCGCGACGACATCCGACTGCTCGAAGGCAGTTTCTACGTCGATCGGCCCCTCGAGCATTACGAGTGGATGCGCGCGAATGCGCCCGTCTACCGTGATCCCGTCGGCGAGATCTGGGGCGTGGCCCTCCACGAAGACATCATGCACTGCTCGAAGACTCCGAAGATCTTCTGCTCGGGCAAGAGTTCGCGACCCGAGGAAGGCTCCTGGATCCCATCGATGATCAACCTCGACGATCCCGACCACAAGCGGCGGCGCAACCTCGTGAACCGCGGCTTCACCCCACGGCGCGTGAGCGACCACGCGCCGCTGATTCGCCAGGTCGTCACGCAGTTGATCGACGTCGTGGCCGAGAAGGGAAGCTGCGACTTCGTGCGAGAGATCGCGGCCCCGCTCCCGATGGCGATCATCGGCACCCTGCTCGGCGTCGCCGAAGAAGACTGGGACACGCTCCTGCACTGGAGCGAGGACATGCTGAGAGGGACCGACGCGGGCGCCACAGACGAAGCTCGCAGCAACGCAATGCAGGCCGGTGCCGCCTATGCGACCTACGCGATGAACGTCATCAGCGAGCGCAGGAAGGAGTCCCGCGAGGATCTGATGGGCATCCTCGTCGACGCGGAGATCGACGGCGAGCGACTCGAGGACCAGGAGTTGATCCAGGAGAGCCTGCTCATCCTGGTCGGAGGCGATGAGACGACCCGGCACGTCATCAGCGGCGGCATGCAGGCGCTGATCGAGAACCCCGATCAGCGCCAGAAGTTGATCGACGACCCGGCCCGGATCCCGACAGCCGTCGAGGAGATGCTTCGCTGGGTGACGCCCATCAAGAACATGAACCGGACGGCCCTCGAGGACACCGTGCTGCGCGACCAGAAGATTCGGGAGGGCGACAAGCTGCTGTTGCTCTACCAGTCGGGGAACCGCGACGAGCGGATCTTCGACGAGCCGAAGAAGTTCGACGTGGAGCGGAACCCGAACGACCACGTGGCCTTCGGGGGCTACGGAACCCACTTCTGCCTCGGCGCACCCCTGGCACGGCTCGAGCTTCAGATCATGTTCGAGGAGCTTCTGCGACGCCTGCCTGACATGGAGATCGACGGCAAGCTTCCCCTCCGGCCCTCGAATTTCATCGTCGGTATCGAGGAGATGCCCGTCGTCTTCACGCCGGCGCGCTGAGCTGTTGAAGGCACCGGCCCGATACTTCCCTGTCGAAGCCACGCCCCTGCGGATGCGGCCGCGACTCCAGCCCTTCGGGACGGACTTCGGCAACGGCGAAGTGGAGCGCCGCTTCTTCCAGCGCGACAATCTCGAAGCTCAATACCTCTCCGCCAAGCAGGCGACGCGGGGGCGCTATCGGGTGGTGACGGAGAGCCCCCGTGAGGACGCCGCACACGCGGCCGTCCTCCGGTGGATCCGCACCTGCCTGGCCGAGGAGCGCCCGGACCTCTCCCTGCAATCCGAGAGCGACGATCCGGGCGCCGCCTATGCGGTCGTGAGCGACGCCGTGCAGGAAGACTTCGTCGTGCAGCTGCGCGAACCCGATGGGAGCGATCGCGCGATCGCCGTCTACGTCTGCTTCCCGAGCGGATGGCGTCCCGAGCACATCCCGGGATGGAGCTTCGCGAGAATCCACGAGCGCGTACCGGACTTCGCCGAGCCGGACGTCGCTGCGCGCAGCCTCGTCACCGCGATGGTCGAGCGCGGCCCCTACGTGCGCTTCGTCTGGACACTCGTGGCGCACGGTGAGCTCGATCATCATCCAGACGACGGCCCCGGGACCCGCTTCGAACCGGGCGCGAAGGAAGGTTGGCTGCGGGTCGAGCGGCAGGTCACTGTGCCCTTCGCCGAGCAGCAGGCTTCGTTGTTCCTGATCCGGACATATCTCTACCCCTTTCGAACGCTGTCTCCCGGGGAGCGCGCAACCCTCGCGCAAGCGGTCCGCGCGATGCCCCGGTCGACGGCCCACTACAAGCAACTCGAAGGCCGGCGCGAAGCCATCCTCGCGGCCCTCGGCGATGCCTGACCTGCGGGTGGCCATCGTGGGCGGCGGGATCGCCGGGCTGACGCTCGCGTGTTGCCTGAAGCAACGGGGCATCGCCTTCGAAGGCGTCGAGATCACGCCGGCCTTCGCGCCGGTGGGCGCCGGAATCGCTCTCGGCCCGAACGCGATGGCGGTGATGCGCAGGCTCGGGCTCGCCGAAGCCCTGGAAGCGAGGGGCCAGCTCCTTCAGAGGGGCCTCATCACGCCCAACCCCTGTGCGCGGCCCGGAACTTCGTGACCCGTATCGCGCCCGCAAGCGCCACCCAGAAGGCCTTCGCCGGGTTCCTGGAGGGCTCGCCGGTCATCGGGCCCGGCACGTAGGCGCCGAGTCCCCGACCGCGGCT
>JAYGDB010000163.1:0-31803 GCA_046583095.1 Myxococcota bacterium
CAGGGCATCGCGCTGTACCACAGGCGCCGCCGCGAGCTGCTCGACGCGGCCGCCAAGCCCATCCAAGAGGTCGGGTAGGCGCGCACGGAACACGCCTGCGTCTAGGCGCGGGGCTTGAGCTTATAGCGGATCGGCAGGTGCTTGACGCCGCCGACCAGCGTCGAGCGCAGGCGCTCGACCGGGCCCGCCAGCTCGATCTCCTCGATGCGCGGCAGCAGGTGCTTGTAGGCGACCGCCATCTCGAGCCGGGCGAGGTGGGAGCCCGCACAGAAATGCTCGCCGATCCCGAAGCCCAGGTGCCGGTTCGGGTTGCGGTCGATCCGGAAGCGGAAGGGATCTTCGAAGACCTCCTCGTCTCGATTCGCCGAGCCGTAGAAGAGCGCCACGGACTGATCCTTCTGGATCGTCTTGCCGCGCAGCTCGTAGTCCGCGGTGGCGGTCCTCGCGAAGTGGATGATCGGCGTCGACCAGCGCACACACTCTTCGACGGCGGGCTTGAGCAGTGACGGATCGTTCTGCAGTCTGCGAATCTCGTCCGGGTTCTCGATGAATGCCAGCATGCCACCGCTGGTGCCGTTGCGGGTGGTCTCGTTGCCCGCGACCACGATGATCAGGCACCACGCGAGGACGTCCATCAACTCGAGGCGTTTGCCCTCGTACTCGAGCTGGGTGAAGAGCGTGATCAGATCGTCTTCGGGGTTCTTGCGCTTCTCCTCCACGATCTGCGTGAAGTAGGTGAAGAGTTCGACCATCGCGGTGCGCGCCGACTCGCCCGGATCATCGGTGGTCTGGAACTCCTCGTCGCCGGCTCCGATCACGCGGTTCGTCCAATCGAAGAGTAACGGCCAGTCGGGCTTCGGAACACCGAGCAGCCAGCCGATTACCGCGATCGGAAGCGGCGCCGACACCTCGTTGACGAAATCGCACTCGCCCTCGAGATCGTCCTTGACGAGTGCATCGACGATCTCCTTGCCGATCGCCTCGATGTCGCCGTCGATCTTCTTCAGCGCCCGGGGCGTGAAGCGCGTGCTGATCATCTTGCGAAAGGCGCCGTGCTTCGGCGGATCCATCTGGATGAGAGTCGCCGGGAACATGTCTCGCTCCGCGGAATCGGGCTCGGGGACGTGACCGATGGTGAGGCGCGGGCCGTTGATGAAGAGGTCGGGCCGCTTCGAGATCTCCATGATGTCGGCGTGCTTCGTAATGGCCCAGAAGGGCAGGCCTTCCGTGCGGTCCCACCAGTGGACCGGGTCCTCGGCGCGCAGACGCGTCCAGACGTGATGCGGGTAGCCCCACTTCGCATAGCCGTCCGGATGGATGATGTTGAAATCTTCGGGCGGTGTCGTCGGGTTCGCCTCGGCTGCCATGGTTCCCTCCTGCGCTCTTTCCCCGAACGACCGTAAGTTAGCTCGCCGGATCGATGCTGATAGTCTGAAGTGGATTCAGACCCGAGAGAATCGACTGGGCCCGCACCTCGAAGCCCTGCTTGTACATGGGATCCGGGAAGATCCAGAAGCGACCCTCCCGAACTCCGTCGAATGCATGGCGGGCGAGTTCTTCCGGGGACATCCCGGCTCCGATCCCCTTCTCGACTCCTTGGACGAATGTCCGCTCCGCCTCGGAGGCCAACGGGGTCGCCGCACCCTTGTCGGCGGGACGAATTCGTTCCGACGCGGTAATCCCGGTCGCGACCGAGCCCGGACACAGGCACGAGAGGCCCACCTCGACCTGCATCGCGGCGAGCTCGTGGTAGAGCACCTCGCAGAGCGCAACAACCGCGTGCTTCGAGACGATGTAGGAAGCCAGGAAGGGCCCGGTCAGCAACCCGCCGACCGATGCCGTGTTCACCATGTGGGCGGGGCCCCCTTGCTCGATCAAGATCGGCAGGAAGACCCGCGCGCCGTGGATGCACCCGAACAGGTTCACGCCCAGCACCCACTCCCAGTCGGCGGCGCTGCGCTCCCACGCGCAGCCCCCGACCATCACGCCGGCATTGTTGAAGACGAGATGGATCTGCTCGAACTCCCCGCGCGCCGCATCGGCCAGGGCCTGGACGGCCTCGAGTTTCGAAACATCCGTCGGCACCGCGATCGACCTCGCACCCCGATCGACGCAGAGCTGGCGCGTCTCGTCGAGACCCGCCTCGTCGACGTCGGCGAGCACCACCGACATGCCTTCGTCTGCGCAGCGCAGCGAGAGTGCGCGCCCGATCCCGCTCGCAGCACCGGTCACCACCGCTGTCCGTCCCTGGAACTGATCCATCGGTCACCCTCCTGCTGACGACGCTAGACGTCGAGCCAGCTCGGAACCGGTAGTCCCTTCTCCTTCAGGAAGACCGGGTTGAAGAGCTTCGACTGGTAGCGAGTGCCGAAGTCGGCGAGCACCGTCACGATCGTGTGCCCGGGGCCCATCTCCCGGGCCAGGCGGATGGCACCCGCGACGTTGATGCCACTCGAGCCGCCGAGGCAGAGGCCCTCTTCCTTCAGCAGGTCGAAGACGATCGGCAGCATCTCCGCGTCCGGGATCTGGAAGGCGTCGTCGATGGGCGCACCCTCGAGGTTGCCGGTCACACGTCCCTGCCCGATGCCCTCGGTGATCGAACTGCCCTCGCCCTTGAGCTCCCCGTGCTTGATCCAGTTGTACATGCTGGCGCCCATGGGATCGGCCGCGACGATCTGGATGTCCTGGCTCTGCTCCTTGAGGAACATGCCGACCCCAGCGAGGGTGCCACCCGTGCCGATCGCGCACGTGAAGCCATCGACCTTGCCGTCGGTCTGCTCCCAGATCTCCGGACCCGTAGAGCGCATGTGCCCGTTCCGGTTGGAGACGTTGTCCCACTGGTTCGCGTAGAGGACGCCGTTCGACTCCGTCTTCGCGAGGTCTTGTGCGAGACGCTCGGCCTGGTGGACGTAGTGGTTGGGATCCTTGAAGGGCACCGCCGGAACGCAGCGCAGCTCCACACCACAGAGCAGGAGCATGTCCTTCTTCTCCTGGCTCTGGGTCTCGGGCATCGTGATGACGGTGCGATAGCCGCGGGCGTTGCCGACCAGGGCAAGGCCGATGCCGGTGTTTCCCGCAGTGCCCTCGACGACGACACCCCCCGGCTGGAGGCGTCCGTCCGCCTCGGCGTCGAGGATCATGTAGAGAGCAGCGCGGTCCTTCACCGAACCACCCGGGTTCAGGAACTCCGCCTTGCCGTAGATCTCGCAACCGGTCTCTTCAGAGGCCCCGCGCAGCTTGATGAGCGGCGTGTTGCCCACGGTTTCGGTGAAGCCGTCGCGTACGTTCACTGGGGGGTTCCTCTCCTTCATTCTCTCACTGCGACAGTGCCCTCTCGATCAGGGCCAGGTCTTCCTCCGCGAGGGAAAGCTCGCGCAGTCTAGCGATGCCTGCATCACTCATCTTGGCGATCGTCTTGCGGGTGACGTCGACGAGTTTCTCGTCACCCAGGCGATCCGCGAGCTCTCGGAACTGGGTCTCGATGAAGACCAGGCAGAGGGCATCCTCGAAGACCTGGACCTCCGGGTCGCTTCCGAGTCCCTGCTTGCGGACGATCGCCTGCACCCGCGCGATGGTTGCCTCGTCGTAGCCCTGCTGGAGGAGGATCCGCCCGACGTGTTCGGCATGACGCTTCTGCAGTTCGCGGCGCCAGCGGTGATATCCGGCCTTGCCGTCCGGAAAATCGCCGCGCGGAACCTCCCAGCGCCGGATGTGGTGGGCGCGCGTCGCCAGCAACAGGGGTTCGCTCGCCTCGGGGTCGAGCTTCCGAATCCACTCACTCGCCAACTCCGCATGGGCCAGTTCCTTCGGTCGCGACTCGCCGCGAACTTCGATGCGTTTCGGATCCGCGGCGTTCGCCGCGTCGATCGCGTCGAGAGCGGCCTGCAGGCGATCCGCCATCGAACTAGTAGTCGCTGAGGCTAGGGTCGATGCGCTGGATCTAGGCGCGGATTCCACCCTGTAGGTTCCAGGTGTTCTCGAATCCCGCTCCGCGAAGCGCCTTCACCGCCGCGGCAGAACGTCCCCCGAGGTGGCAGTGCACGACGATGTGAGCACTCGGGTCGAGTTCGCCCATGCGCTCGCCGAGATCTCCGAGCGGGATCAGCTTCCCACCGATCTCGCAGATCTCTACCTCGTTGGGCTCGCGCACATCGAGGAGCAGGAGCTCGTCTCCGCGGGAGCGCATCTGCTGGAGTTGCTCGACCGAGATATCCCAGTCGCTCTGGCCCGGAACCGCCGGCCCGGGAGGATCCGAGGCGGCTGCCGTCGACGCGCCGCCGAGTCGATCGAGGAGGGTCTTCGCATCGGCCGGCTGCGAGGCCACGACCTCGAGGGTGAGGGGCTCGCGGTTGTCGTCCGTCGCGCCGCGCGAGACACTGGCCCCGCCGAAGACCTGCGAGGCCACTGCCTCCACATCCGCCCGCGCGCTCTCGTAGCCCGCGTCGTCGTTGCCAGCGAAGAGCCGGTCGAGGATCTGGATCTCCACCCGGTCGAGTGCGAAGCGGATCTTCACGGATCCCTCGGCTTCGATGGCCTGGACAGCGCCCAGGGCCTTGCTGAGCGCATCCGCCAGCAGCTCCGCGAGGGGCAGATCGCCGGCGCGCTTGCGAACCGTGAGCAGCCCGGTGCGCCCCCCCGCGGAGTCGATCGAGTAGTCGACCTCGTGGCCAATCAGGACGACCCCCGGGCCGTTCGGAACGTGGGCGTAGTCGGCCACGTCGAGCAGCAGTCCTTCCACGCTCGCGTGCTGGATGAAGCGGTGAAAGAGCGGGATGAAGGGCTCGAGATCCGCTCCCGACTCCGGGCTCGTGGTGAAGAACTTGACGGCGACTCGCTTCGGCCCCAACTCAGGCGCTCGGCTGCTCGGCGAGTTCGTCGGCGACGGGACCTGCAGCCGCGGCGACCCGGGCGTCGCAGGCGTGAGCCGCTTCGATGAAGAGAAGGGCCTCTTCGACCCGGGCCTTCGCGTCGTCGAGATCGCCTCGCCCGGGACCCTCCGCGTGCCGCCGCAGCAGGTAGCGCCCGAACTTGTCGCGCGCGTACTTGTCGAAGAAGCGCTCGCTCTCCATGAATCTAGTCTTGAAATTCGCGACGATGTCGTCGGGATCTTCGGTCACGTCGATGTACTCGGTGCGGATCAGCGAGCGCGCCGCCGACAGCATCGCCTTGTAGGCGAGGTCTTCCGCCACCACGAATTCTTCCTCGTCCAGCACGCACTGGGCGTCGAAGGCCTGGCTCTCGGCCTTGACCACCTCGATCCCGAAGAGCGAGACGACCTCGCCCGCGCACTCGCCCACGCCGAGATCGCCGATCGTGAACTCGCGGTCGTCGCCCCAGTCCGTGTAGAAGGACTTGTCGTCCTCGTAGTCGGGCACCTTCATGAAGGGCTGGATGATGCTACGCACCTCTCGCTTGCCGAGACGCGCGATCCAGCTCTGGAAGGTCTCGTTCTTCTCCCGTCCGTCCGCATAGGCGTCGGAAAGGGCGTCGACGACTTCGGGCACCGCCTTGCTCGGCACCGAGCCCACGGCGAGACCGTAGGCCGCTGCGTTCTCGGTCCACTGCCCGCCGAGGATCACCTGGAAGTGCGGCACCGTGCGCTTCGCCACCTTGCGTGAGTTTCCGTAGAAGCCGATGTCGGCGATGTGATGCTGACCGCAGCTGTTGAAGCAGCCGGAGATGCTGATGCGCAGCCCCTTGACGGCCTCGTCGAGGGTCGCGCTCTTCGCAGTCAGGCGCTTCCGCAGCTCGCCGGCGAGGCCGCGACTCGCCGCGATCCCGAGCTTGCAGGTGTCGGTACCGGGGCAGGCGTTGACGTCGACGATCGTGCTGGCTCCGGGCGCCCCGAGCCCCGCTGCGACGAGCTCATCGTAGAGCCCCGGCAGGTCCTCCTCGCGCACGTAGCGGAGCACCATGTTCTGCTCGACGGTGGTGCGGATGTTGTCGCCCACGTGCTTGCGCGCGATGTCCACGAGGGAGCGAGTCTGCTCGGCGGTGATGTCGCCGAGGGGAAGGTTGATCGATACGAGCGCATACCCTTCCTGACGCTGGCGATAGACGTTCGTCGCGTACCACTCGTCGAAGCCGGGCGAGCGATCGGCCTCCGGGGGCAGTACGGCCGGCTCGCGCGCCGCATCGCCCTGGGTCTGGGGCATGTCATTCAGGAACTCCGTCCAGCGATCGTCGTGGGGGAGCTCTCGACGCTCCTCGTCAACGAGGCGGCGGAACTCATCGATGCCGAGCTTTGCGACCAGGAACTTGATGCGGGCGCGGCCGCGATTGTTCTTCTCGCCAAGACGCGCGAAGACGCGGCAAACCGCCTGCGTGGCGGGCAGCAGCTCTTCCTCGGGGATGAACTCGTAGAGGGTCTTGGCCTGGTGGGGAACGGGGCCAAGGCCTCCGCCCACGACGAACTTGAAGCCGCGCTTCCCGTCCTCGACCTTCGCGACGTAGCCCACGTCGTGCATCTGTACGAGACCGCAGGCCTCGTGCTGGCAGCCCGAAAAGGCCGGCTTCATCTTGCGGCCGAAATCCTGTACGTCGGGGTGGCCGAGCAGGAAGCGCATCGTCGCCTGCGCGTAGGGGGAGACGTCGAAGGTCTCGCTGTGGCACACGCCGGCACGCGGGCAGGCGGTGACGTTCCGAACCGAGTTCCCGCAGGCCTCGCGTGTCGTGATCCCGACCGCGGCCAGCCGCCGCATCATGTCGGGCGTATCCTCGATGTGGACGAAGTGGAGCTGATAATCCTGGCGGGTGGTCACGTGCAGGATTGCGTCCGAGTACTCCTCCGCGCAGTCGGCCAACACCTCGAGCTGCTCGGGAGTCACGCCGCCGAAGGGGATCTTGATGCGGCACATGCCCGGCGCATCCCAGACGGTCTCGGGCCCCTTGGTGGGAACGTCCGGGAACGCGAGTTCGCGAACCGCGACACCGTCTGCCCGGTGACCGTTGTCGTAGCGTTGCCCGTAGACGCCGCGGCGCAGGCGCGTCTCGGCGAAGACCTTCTCGTCGAGCTTGCCTTGCTTGCGCAGTTCGACCTGGCCCTCGAAGATGTCGATCTCATCCGCCCAGGCCGGGTCCATGTCGGCCTGGAGGAGCTCTTTCCAGCTCTCGATCTGGATGGTCTCGGACATCGCGTCGGCTCCCGCCTTGGCCCGGGGGGAACATCCGCCGCCGGGGGAGTATTGCCTCTCGATGCTCTCTGAGCGCCGAGGTGTCGTTCAACCAGCTGATACAGCGTTCGAATTGGCGTCTCGACCGCCCTCACCTTACCGGACCGTCCGGCTCGCGCACAGGGCAGCCCCCAGGGGCCTGAGGGCCGGGCTGGCCGACGAGCGGTCCGGCTCGGGGCAACAGTCTAGTGCGGAACCGAGGCCAGCGGGTTGGCCGGAGGCGGCGCTCACGCGGGCGGGACGACGGCTCGATTCTAGAGGCTCTGCTCTTTTCTTGGGCTGGGAGCGCTCCCTGTGCTTCCCTTCGCGCCATGCTCGACCCTCGCTCCCTCGCAGAGCGCCGCGATGAAATAGTCGAGAGCTGCCGAAAACGCCGCGTGACCGCGGACGTGGATGGCGCCATCGCGGCCCAAGAGCGAGTCACCACGCTCACCACCGAGTCGAACGAGCTGAATCGCATCCGCAACGAGCACCAGAAAGCCGGCAAGAAGCTCGAGGCCGCAGAGCGTGACGCGCACGTCGCCGAAGGAAGGCGGCTCAAGCAGGAAGTTGCGGCCGTCGAAGAGGCCCTGCGCGAGGCGCGCGGCAGCCTCGACGAGAAGCTCGATCCGATCCCGAACTTCATCCACCCGGCCGTGCCCGAGGGCGGCGAAGAGGACTTCAACGTGCTCTCCACCTGGGGCGAGGTGCCGCGCTTCGACTTCACGCCCCTCGATCACCTCGCCATCTCGGAGAAGATCGATCTCGTCGACTTCGAGCGGGCCGCCCAGGTGGCCGGCCAGAAGTGGTACTACCTGAAGAACGACGCGGTCCTCCTGGATCTCGCACTCACGCGCTTCGCTCTCGACCGGGTGATGGCGGCGGGCTTTTCCCCCTACACGACTCCCGACGTCGCGCGCACCGACGTCGTGCACGCGATGGGCTTCAACCCGCGCGGCGAAGAGACGAACATCTACGCACTCGCCCAGGACGATCTGTGCCTGATCGGAACGGCCGAGATTCCCCTCGGCGGTCTGCTCCTCGACCAGCTCGTCGACGAGGACGAGCTGCCGATGCGGGTCGCCGGTCTTTCGCACTGCTTCCGCGTCGAAGCCGGCGCCTACGGGCGCGAGAGCCGTGGGCTCTATCGCGTGCACCAATTCTCCAAGACCGAGATGTTCATCTTCTCGACGCCCGAGCAATCGGACGCGATGCACGACGAACTGCTCGCCATCGAAGAGGGCATCTTCCAGGCTCTCGAGGTGCCCTACCGGGTGATCGACGTCGCCACCGGCGACCTGGGCGCACCGGCGTATCGAAAATTCGACATCGAGGCGTGGATGCCCGGGCGCAGCGAGGGCGGCAGCTTCGGGGAGATCACCAGCGCGTCGAATTGCACCGACTACCAGGCGCGCCGGCTGCGCGCGCGCTTCCGAAGCCAGGGCGCCAAGAAGACCGAGTTCGTCCACACCCTGAACGGCACCGCGATCTCGAACACCCGCACCATCATGCTTCTGCTCGAGATCCACCAGCAGAAAGACGGCAGCGTCCGCATCCCGAAAGCGCTGCAGCCCTACATGGGGAGCGACGTCATCGAGGCCCCGAAGGAATAGGCGGGATGCCCAATCTCGTCCTCGGCACCGCCGGACACATCGACCACGGGAAGTCGGCGCTGGTGCTCGCCCTGACGGGCGTCGACCCGGATCGGCTCCCCGAGGAGAAGGCCCGCGGCATCACGATCGACCTCGGGTTCGCCGAACTCGATCTGGGCGACGGTCTCGCCCTTTCGGTCGTCGACGTGCCTGGACACGAGCGGCTCGTCCGAACGATGGTCTCCGGAGCGACGGGCATCGACCTGCTGATGCTCGTGGTCGCCGCGGATGAGGGTGTGATGCCCCAGACCCGCGAGCACGTGGCCATCTGCGACCTGCTCGGCATCGACTGCGGGGTCGTCGCGCTCACGAAGACGGATCTCGTCGACGAGGAGATGATCGAGCTCGCCCGCGAAGACGTCCGCGATCTTCTCTCCGGCACGTCGATCGGCGATTTCGAGATCGTCGCGGTCTCCTCACAGACGGGCGACGGCATCGACGCCCTGCGCGAGGCGTTGCGGCAGCTGGCGTCGCGATCGGATCCGCGAACCCCGCGCGCGGGGCCCCCGCGGCTCCCCATCGACCGCATCTTCGCGATTCGCGGCTTCGGCACCGTCGTCACGGGAACCCTCACCGGAAGCGCACTCGAGGTCGGAGACCAGATCGAGATCCAGCCCAGCGGGCGGACCGGACGCATCCGCGGCCTGCAGACTCACGGCATCGCACGGGAGATCGCCGAGCCGGGTGCGCGCTGCGCGGTGAACCTGCAGGGCATCGAGGTTTCCGATCTCGAACGCGGTGAAATCGTCTCGCGCCCGGAGGCACTCACCGCCACGGAGTCCGCGGACGTCGAGCTGTGGTGGCTGCCGTCTGCACCCGCCGCCGAGGGGAGCGTCTCGATCGAGTTCCTGTCCGGAACGGCCGAGCGACGCGCTCACCTGGCGCCCATCGGTGGCGCGAGCTTCCAGCCGGGTGGCAAGCTCTTCGCTCGGCTTCACGTGGATGACGGGCCGGTGCCACTGCTGCCGGGAGACCGCTTCATCGCCCGCGGCTTCGCGCGCAACGAGGGTGCCGGCGGCACCGTAGGCGGCGGGATCGTGCTCGACATCGCGCCACCCCACCGACGGCGCAGCGATCCGGCCCTCGCTCGGGAGCTCGAAATCCTCAGCCGACGAGATCTTCAGGCCGACCTGCGCGAGCGCATCCATCGCTCGGGCTTCTCGGGCGTGCTCGCGACGAGCTTGGCGCGCGAGACCGGTACCGCTCGGTCGGACCTCGATGTGGTGCTCGAGTCCATCGCGGCCGCAGGCGAGGTGTTGCGTGCCGGCACGCGCATCTGGGTCGGCAGCGACTCGCTCGGCCGGATGCAGGCGCGGCTCCTCGCGGGGCTCGATCGCTATCACGCCGCCGAGCCTCTCCGCCCCGGGATGCCGCGCGGCGCGTTGCGAGGACAGCTCCCCGAGAATGTCCCCAACGAGATCGGCGAGCTGGCTTTCACCCGCCTCGAACAGGCGGCTGAGATCGAGGTGAACGGCGACCTCGTCCGTCGCGCGGGCCACGCCCCGACCCTCGACGCCGAAGCCCAGGCCGCCAGCGAGCGCATCCTCGAAGAGGCCCGCCGCGCCGGCCTCGACCCGCCGTCACCCCGCGACTGGGGAGAAAGCCTGGGCGTCAACCCCGAGCGCTTCCGCAACCTCGTCGCCCACCTCGAGCGCAGCGGAGACCTCGTCCGCGCCCCGGGCGACCTGTGGTTCGACAAGGCCGCCGTCGAAGACCTGCGACAACGCGTCGTTGCCCACCTGCAGCAGCACGGCGAAATCGACACGGCCGCCTACAAGAACCTCACCGGTACCAGCCGGCGTACGACCGTCCCGCTGATGGAGCTTCTGGACGAGCTCCACGTGACGAGACGCAGCGGCGACGTGAGGCTCCTGCGAGACGGCTAGTGAGTCGCCCGGCCCGCCTAGTGGAGGAAGGCCGCCGCTCGGGTTACCACCTCCAGCGCCTGCAACCCCGTTCCGAGCGGGTCGCTCTGGGAGAAGAAGCCGAAGTAGAGGATCGCGGTGGCGCAGACGCCGAGGACCACGAGCTCGCTCGACGAGACCTCGGCGGTGGCCTCGTTCCTGGGCTCGCGCATGTACATCGCGATCGGGAGCTTCAGGTAGTAGAAAACCGAGACGAGGCTCGTAGCGGCCAGGATCAGGACGAGAACGATCTGGTCCGCGTTCACGGCGGCGACGAAGAGATAGAACTTCGCCATGAAGCCCGCGGTGCCGGGGATTCCGGCGAGGGACAGCAGGAACAGGGTCATCAACGCCGCCAGCCCCGGGCGCTCCGAGGCAAGGCCCGAGAAGTCATCGACGCTCTCCCACTCGCTGCCGCCCTGGGCCAGCGCGGTCACCACGCAGAACGCGCCCAGGTTCATGAAGAGATAGACGAGGAGGTAGAAGAGCAGGGCCGTCCACGCCTCCGGCGTACCCGTCGCGAACGCAACCAGGAAGTAACCCGCATGCGAGATGCTCGAGTAGGCGAGCATGCGCTTCACGTTGGTCTGGATCACCGCCATGATATTGCCGAGAAGCATCGTGATGGCAGCAAGCACCTGCAGCAACACCGGCAGCCGGTCGCCCATCTCGGGAAGCGCGAGGGAGAGGAAGCGCAGCAGCACCACGAAGGCCGCCGTCTTGACCGTGACTGACATGAAAGCCGTGACCGATGTCGGCGCACCCTCGTAGACGTCCGGGGTCCACTGGTGGAACGGAACCGCCGCGATCTTGAACGCGAGGCCGGCGATGACCAGCGCGAGACCCGAGAGCGAAAGAGCACCGCCCGCCGCGAAGCCGCGACGGATGCCCTCGAAGCCGGTGTGCCCGGTAGCGCCGTAGAGGAGCGCCATACCGTAGAGAAGGATCGCGCTGGTAAACGCGCCGAGCAGGAAGTACTTCAGCGCCGCCTCGTTGCTCCCGAGCTTCCGGCGATTGAAACCCACGAGCGCATAGATCGGGATACTCGTCAGCTCGAGCCCCAGGAAGAGGGCCATCAGATCGACTGCTGACACGAGCACGAACATCCCTGCGGTCGAGAGAAGCAGCAGCGCGTAGTACTCGCCGTAGTTGATGTGCAGTGCCGGCAGATAGCTGAGCGAGAGCCACACGGAGAGCAATGCACCGAGCCCGATCAGGCCGATCGCGAACGTCGAGAGCGAATCGAGCTGCAGCATCGGGTGCAACTGGCTGAACGACGTCTGCACTCCGCTCGCGAACATCGAAGAGGCGGCGTAGATCGCGAGCACCAGGGCGACGCTCGAGACAATCCCCAGGACGGTGCCGATTCGGGACCTCGTCGCCAGGCGCTTGTCGTCGCTCACACCCGGGTCGAGTGAACGCGACAGGAACACCTCGACCAGCAGCACCGACATCGCACCGAGCGCCACGAAACCGAGGGGAGCCAGCACCGAGAAGTCGAGCCCGATCACCGCGGAGGCTCCTGGAGCGCCACGGCCGGCTCGCCCTGCATCCGCCGAATCTCCATCGACTGCAGGAGCAAGCTCACCGAGGGCTCGATGCGCCGGAGCAGGGGATCCGGATACACGCCGATCCAGACGATCGGGATCACGAGCAGAACGAGCGCCGCGCGCTCGCGCAGGTCGAGATCGATGAGTCCGCGGTTCTCGGGCTTGTCGAGCGGACCGAAGACGACACGCCGGTACATCCACAGCATGTAAGCAGCCGCGAGAACGACTCCGCTCGTCGCGACCACGCCCACCCAGGGATTCGCCCCGAACGCGCCGAGCAGGATCAGGAACTCCCCCACGAAGCCGTTCAGGGCCGGCAGCCCGATGCTCGACATCACGACGATGCCGAAGAGGGCAGCGAAGACGGGCATCGGCTTCGCGAGGCCACCGAAATCCGAGATCTCTCGGGTGTGACGCCGTGCATAGATGAAGCCCACGAGCATGAAGAGAGCGCCCGTCGAGAGCCCGTGGTTGAGCATCTGCAGCACCGAGCCCGTCAGGCCCTGCAGGTTCAACGCGAAGATGCCGAGCATCACGAAGCCCATATGCGCGACGGACGAGTACGCGACGAGCTTCTTCACGTCCTTCTGCACCATCGCGACGAGCGACCCGTAGACGATGCCCACGAGCGCAAGACCGAACATCCACGGCACGAAATCCTTCGCCGCCACCGGAAACAGGGGCAACGCGAAGCGCAGGAAGCCGTACGCGCCCAACTTCAGGAGCACGCCGGCCAGGATCACCGATCCGCCGGTGGGCGCCTCCACGTGAGCGTCCGGCAACCAGGTATGGAATGGCACCAGCGGCACCTTGATGCCGAAGGCCAGCGCGAAGGCCACGAAGAGCCACGCCTGGGTACTCCACCACGGGGCGCCCACCACGGGGATGACCGTCTGGAGCAGCGGGATCCCGGCTGTGTCGACTCCCGCCACCGCAACCAGGTCGAAGTTGAGAGCGCCTCCCTGCTCGTAGTTGAGCCGGTAGATGACGACCATCGCGACGAGCATCAGCAGCGACCCCGCCAGCGTGAAGAGAAAGAACTTCGTCGCCGCGTAGATTCGCCGGGGCCCGCCCCAGATCCCGATGATGAAGTACATCGGGATCAGCACGACCTCCCACAGCACGTAGAACTGGAAGAGGTTCAGCGACACGAAGGTGCCGAGCATCGCCGTCTCGAGGGCGAGCATCAGGAACAGGTACGATCGCAGCGAACGCTCGATTTCATTCCACGAGCTGAGCAGTACGATCGGCATCAAGAAGGTCGTCAGGACCACGAGCACCAGACTGATGCCGTCGATGCCGACGAAGTAGTAGATCCCGTACTCGGGCAGCCAAGGCACGTGCTCGACCAACTGGTAGCCCGTCGCCTCCGGGTCGAAGCGCCTCCACAGCCCCACGATGGAGAGCAGGAAGGTCAAGCAGGTGGTCGCCATCGCCACTACCTGCCAGACGATCGTCGGCAGCCCGTTCGCCCGCAGCAGGAAGCTGGTGAACGCACTCGCGAGGAGCAGGATCACCCCCGCGGCAAAGGGCAGGAAGACCACCCAGCTGATCATGTACGCGTCGAGGATGGGTCCCATCATCGCGGCATCATCCGATCAGGTAGGCGAGCACCGCGACGGTCCCCACCACCACCATCAGGAGATAGGCCTGGGCGAGGCCGGACTGGACGTACTTGAGGCCGCTCTGGGCGAAGCCCCAGACACTGTTCGCGCTGCCCTCGACGAGACGCCGGTCGATCAGCCCGACGTCGATGCCGCGGTACAGGACGCGATCCGCGAGGGCGACCAGGGGCCGCACGATCAACGCGTCGTACACCTCGTCGATCCAGAGCTTCCGCTCGAGGGCCACTCGGAGCCACGCGAACGCGGGCGCGATTCTCTCGGCGAGTTGAGGGCGCGAGACATAGAGCACGTAGGCGAGGCCGATGCCCGAGATCGAGCCCACCCCCGCGAGCCCGACGAGCTGCCAGATCCGCGCCGGATCCATCTCGTGTGCCTCCCGAACTGCGACCACCGAAGCCAGGAAGCGCCCAAGGCTGTCGGACTCGGGCAGCTGAACGAGATCCCCCCAGAACTGGGGCAGACCGAAGACGGCGCCGAAGAAGGCGAGTGCCGCCAGGATGTAGAGGGGCCACATCATCAGGTCGCCGGGATCGTGCAGGTCGGCGCGAAGGGTGCGGGGCAGGCGGGTCCTGCCATGGAAGGTCACGAACAGCATCCGGAACATGTAAAAGGCGGTGATGCCCGCCGTGACAAGGCCGATCTGGTACAACACGCCGTGGCCGGGCAACTCGTGAGCGAAGTAGACGGTGGTGAGGATCTCGTCCTTCGAGAAGAAGCCCGAGAGGGGCGGCACTCCCGAGATCGCGAGGGCCCCGATCAGCATCACCCACCAGGTGGCATTGAGACGCTTCCGCAAGCCGCCCAGCTCGCGCATGTCCTGCTCGTGGTGCGCCGCGACGATCACCGCACCCGCCGCCATGAAGAGGAGCGCCTTGAAGAACGCGTGGGTGACGAGGTGGAAGATCGCAATCGTGTACGCGCCGCACCCGGCTGCCATGAACATGTACCCGAGCTGGCTGACGGTGGAGTAGGCGAGCACCTTCTTGATGTCGTGCTGCGCGGTCGCCAGCAATGCCGCGAAGATCGCCGTCAAGCCTCCCGTCCACGCGATTACCGCCAACGCCCCCGGCGCCGCCTCGTAGAGGAACGACATCCGTACCACCAGGTAGATGCCGGCGGTCACCATGGTGGCGGCGTGGATCAGCGCCGAGACGGGCGTGGGACCCGCCATCGCATCGGGTAGCCAGACGTAGAGGGGCAGCTGGGCGGACTTCCCGATCGCCCCGACGAAGAAGCACAGGCCGATGAGAGTGGGCAGGCCCACCTCGCCCCCGCCGAGCCACGCCGGGAGCGCGAGGGTCTGCGATGCGATGACCCCGAAGCTCGCCTCGATGGCCCGGAAGGAGACGGCGGGCGTGCCCGCCTCGGCCATCGACCAGAAGAGAAGCAGGATGCCGACGACGAATCCGAAATCGCCAATGCGGTTGACGAGGAAGGCCTTGCTGCCCGCGTAGGCATTCTCGCTCTCGCTGTACCAGAAACCGATCAGCAGGTAGGAGCAGAGCCCGACCCCCTCCCAGCCGAGGAACATCAGCAGCAGGTTGTCGGCGAGCACGAGGACGAGCATCGAAGCGGTGAAGAGATTCAGATAACAGAAGAAGCGCTGAAGGCCGCCGTCTTCCCGGCTGTCGCTCGCCATGTAGCCGACCGAGTAGACGTGGATGAGAAAGCCGACTCCCGTCACCACGAAGCACATCACCGCCGAGAGCGCATCAAAGCGGAAGGCGAGATCCGCGCTGAAGGCGCTCGTGCCGACCCCCACCCCCACCCAGGTATAGAGGGTGTCTATGAGAATCAGCGGTGCACCGCTCACGCTCTCGGATTCGGGCAAGCCGACGAGCCGCGCGAAGGCAATCGCGGAGAGCACCAACGAGACGAGCACGGAGGTACAGGAAGCGGTCACGACGAGGCCACGGGGCGTCGGGCGCCGGACGAGGGCCAGCATCACCCCGCTCGCCAGCGAAGTCAGCAGCGGTGCGAACACGATCCACCGCAGCATCGAACTCTCGACCCATTCAGTCGGCACGGGTCGTCACCACCTCAGCATGCTCACGTCGTCGACGTTCAAGCTGTTTCTGTTTCGGATCAGGGCGAGCAGGATCCCGAGTCCCACCGCCACCTCCGCGGCCGCCACGGCGATGATCATCAATACGAAGATCTGCCCCTCGAAGCGGGCGGCCCCCTCTACGCCCGCCCACACCCGGTTGAACCCCACGAGAGCGAGATTCACAGCGTTGAGCATCAGCTCGATCGACATCAGGATCACGATCACGTTGCGCCGCGTGAGGGCGCCAACAGCGCCGATCACGAACAGCGCCCCCGAGAGCGCAATCACCTGCTCGATCGGGATGTTCAATCGAGCCTCCGTTTGGCGAGGACGACAGCTCCGACGATCGCCGCGAGCAGGATCAGCCCCACAAGCTCGACGGCCACCACGTAATCGGTGTAGAGAGCGATCCCGATAGCCCGGTAGCCCCCGAAGCCCGGGGGCGGCAGGACCGTGGGCTGGGCGATTGAGAAGACTCCCGAGACCCGCGCGACGAGCAGCACACCGACCCCGACGCTGCCCCCAACGCCGACGAGCTTGAGGGCGTTCTGGCCCGAGGCGCCCCGCGCGAAGTCACTCTCCCGCAGGTTCAAGAGCATGATCACGAACAGGAAGAGAACCAGGATCGCGCCGGCGTAGACCATGATCTGGATCGCCGCCACCAGCTCGGCCGACAGCAGCAGGTAGATCCCGGCCAGGGAGACCATCGTCACCACGAGACTCATCGCGCTCGCGACGATGTGACGCACGAAGCCCACCATCGCAATCGCCGAGAAAACAGCCAGGAAGCCGAACGCGTAGAAGAACAGCAGATCGACGCTCATCACCCGATCCCTTCGACGAGCAGCATCACGACTGCGGTCGCGAAGATGTTCACGAGCGATAGGGGCAGGATCTTCTTCCAGCACAGGTCCATCAATTGGTCGTAGCGAAAGCGCGGAAACGACCAGCGGATCAGCATCTGGAGCCAGATCATCACGATGACCTTCGTGAAGAAGCACCCCACGTGGAGCAACATGCACAGGAGGGTCGCGAGCCCGGTACCGAAGAAGCTCGCAATGCCCGAGATGATCGTGTCCTGGGGCAGGTAGGGGATGCTCCAGCCACCGAGGAAGAGCGCGGTACACAGCCCGGCGATGACCACCACCTCGACGAACTCGGACATGTAGAAGAGCCCGAACCGCATTCCCGAGTACTCGGTGAGGTAGCCGGCCACGAGCTCGGAGTCTGCCTCGGGCAGATCGAAGGGCGGTCGCTTGTTCTCCGCCATGATGCACGTCAGGAACATCAGGAAGCCGAGGGGCTGGAGGAAGATTCCCCAGTTCGGGAGCCGGACCGCGTCGAGAACTTCGAGGACCCATCCCGGAGCCGGCAGCGGCGGCAATAGCGCGAGGAAGCCGAACAGCCGGAAGCTGGTGTCCTGGGCGACCGCCATGTCGGTGAGCTTCAAGGTGCCGAACACCATGAAGATGCCGACGATCGAGAGCCCCATGGTGACCTCGTAGGAGATCATCTGGGCAGTGCTACGGACGCCACCGAGAATCGACCAATTGCTGTTGCTCGCCCAGCCGGCGAGCACCGGGCCGTAGGTGGCGAGGGAACCGATCGCAAGGATGTAGAGGACCCCCCAGTCGATGTCGGCCGCGACCAGGGAGATGCTGTCCCCACCCCATTGGTAGACGCCGCCGTACGGAATCACCGCGAAGGCGATCACCGCGGGAACGGCCGCGATGATCGGGGCGAGGGCGTGCAAGAAACGATTCGCGCCGGCAGGGACGACGTTCTCCTTCGTCAGGAGCTTCAGGATGTCCGCAGCCGGATGCAGCAGGCCGAGGAAGGTCATGCCCCCGAGGTCCGCGCGGTTCGCCCCGATGCGGTCCTGCATGATGGCGCTCTGCTTCCGCTCCACCCAGGTGATGATCGGAGCGAACACGAGCATCACGACGAACAGGATGAAGAGCGTCTTGACGGTGACGAGGAGCATCAGCCAGCGTTCTCGATCAGCATGCGCCCGCTGCTTCCAACCGAGTCCAGATCGATGCCGCGAAAGGCCGACACTTCGCGACTGAGCCGGCGCGACACCTCCCGGACGTCCCAATCACTCCGAAAGCCCGCGAGACCGAGCGCCGCACCGAGCTTCGTCAGAATCTCTCCCTCGTCGAGCACATCCGGGCCCGGGATGACGCCCTGATGCACCCGCTGCACGCGTCCCGCGCTGTTCGTGTAGTTGGCGTCCTTCTCGACCGCGTGCCGCACTGGGAACACGACGTCCGCGACGCGATCCATCGCCGAGCAGTGCGTGTCGAGGACGATCACCGTATCGAGGCCGGAAAGCGGTTCGCTGCTTCCCAGATACGCGTCGTCCAGCAGGTCGTGACCGAGGACGACCAGGCCGTCGAGGCCCCCGCCCCGGATGCGATCGACGATGAGTCCGACCTCCCCGAAGCCGATCGCCCGAGCACCCGCAGCATTCGCACCCTTCTCGGCCTCCACGAGCAACGAGTCCGACTCGCCGTGGACGACGGCGAGACCCGCGATCTCGGTGTCGAGGGAGTCGAGGAAGCGCTTGAAGAGGAACAGGTCCTCGTTGCTCGCATGGGGAGAGGCGACGCCAGCGATCACACCCGCGCCTCGGGAAGCGATCAGTGCTCGCAGCCGCGTTGCGGCGGCTTCAACCGCCTCGGGGACGGAAGTCTCGATCAGCTCGCCTTGCGGGCTTCGCACCCGGCAACGGGAGAGCCGATCCTCGCGCGCCACCGCCTTGTAGGAGAGGCGGCCGGCGTCGCACATCCAGGTCTCGTTCACCGCGTCGTTGCGCCGGGGCAGGTAGCGCTGCACCTCGTTCTTCGCGACGCCCACATTCAGGTTGCAGCCGCGCGAGCACCCGGTGCAGATGCCCTCTGCGTTCTCGAGGAACCACACCCGCATCTTGAAGCGGAAGTCCTTCGTCGTGAGCGCACCGACGGGACAGATGTCCGCGACGTTCATCGAGTAGTCGTTCTCGAGGGGAACGCCCGGGAAGGTCTCCAGAACCGAGAGGTCACCTCGATCGAAGACGCCCAGCTCCCCGCTCCCGGACACCTCGCGGCAGAAGCGAACGCAGCGACGGCAGAGGATGCAGCGCTCCTGATCGAGAACGATCGTCGGACCGAGATCGACCCGCTTGTTGAGCGCCCGACGCGGCTCGCGGCTGCGCGCTTCCGTGGCCCCGTAGTCGTACGCGTAATCCTGCAGCTTGCACTCGCCCGCCTGATCGCAGATCGGACAATCGAGGGGGTGGTTCACGAGCAGCAGTTCCATCACCCCTTCGCGGGCCGAGCGAACCATTTCGGTCTTCGTCTCGATCACCATCCCGGGGGTGACCGGCGTATTGCAGGCGATCTGCAGGCGCCCCTGGGCCTCGCCGCCCGTCCGCACCTCCACCTGGCACAAGCGGCACGAGCCGTCGATCGAGAGCTTCGGATGCCAGCAGTAGTGGGGAATCTCGACCTCGCTCATCAGGACGCCGCAGTCGTCGAGGGCCTGCAGGATCGTCCGCCCTGCTTCCAGCTCGTACTCGACGCCGTCGATGCGGATACCCACCCGTTCCGCCATCAGAGCTCGAAGCTCCCGGGAAACGGGCAGCGCTCGTCGGTGATGTGGCTCTGGAAGTCATGCACGAAGTGGCGCAGCAATCCCTGAACGGGCCAGGCGGCGGCATCCGCGAACGCACAGATCGTCTGTCCCTCCAGCTTGCCGCAGACGTCCTTCAGGATCGCGAGATCTTCGAGCGCCCCAGCACCGCGTTCGATGCGCTGGACTATTCGGTTCATCCAGCCCGTGCCCTCCCGGCATTGGGTGCACTGACCGCAGCTCTCCTCCCGGAAGAAGTGGGTGATCACGCAGGCGGTGCGGACCATGCACGTCGTGTCGTCCATGACGATGATGCCGCCGGTCCCGAGCGCGGTCTGCCGCTCGCGCAGGAATTCGTTCGCCATCGGAACGTCGAGCTGACCGGCGGGCAGCACCGCCATCGAGATGCCACCCGGGATCACGCCCTTGACCTTGCGGCCCTCCGAAACACCGCCCGCGTGCTCGAAGACGATCTCGTCGAGGGGCGTTCCGAGGGGAAGCTCATACAGACCCGGCCGTTGGATGTGCCCCGAGACGCCGAACAGCGTCGTGCCGGGGCTCGCTTCGGTCCCGAAGGACCGGAACCACTCGGCTCCCTTCTCGACGATGTGACGGACGTGGCAGAGCGTCTCGACGTTGTTGACCGTGGTCGGCATCCCGAAGGCGCCGTGCTCCGCCGGGTACGGGGGCTTCTTGCGAGGCATGCCGCGCTTGCCTTCGAGAGATTCGAGAAGACCCGTCTCCTCGCCGCAGATGTACGCGCCCGCACCCCGCACCAGCACGACGTCGTGAGCGAACTCGCTGCCGAGGGCCCGCTTGCCGAGTACACCGCCTTCCAACGCTTCTTCGAGCGCGCGCTCGAGAACACGAATCGCCTCGGCGTACTCGCCCCGCACGTAGAGGAAGGTCTTCTCCGCGCGGATCGCGAACGCCGCGAGCAGGATGCCCTCGAGCAACAGGTGCGGGGCGCGCTCCATCAGCAGGCGATCCTTGAAGGAGCCCGGCTCGGATTCGTCCGCGTTGCAGACCAGGTAGTGGGGGCGCTCGCCCTCCAGCTCGGGCATGAACGACAACTTCTGACCGGTGATGAAGCCGGCCCCACCGCGGCCCTGGAGCCCGGCCTCCCGAAGCGTGTCGATGATCTGCTCGGGCGACTGTCCACGCAGCGCCTGCTGGGCGGTCGCGTAACCCCCACGCTCCCGATAGCCCGCGAGTGTCCCGTAGGCGTCGTGCTCGCAGTGCTCCGTCAAGTAGCCGGTGATGTGCGGAGCTCTCTGCATCGCCGAGCGCCTATTCCAAAGCGTCGAGGATGTCTCGCGCGTCCTCGAAGCCGAGATCGTCGTGATTGCGGCTGCCGATGCGAATCATCGGCGCGTTTGCACAGGCCCCCAGACACTCTTCACGCCCCAGGTGGATCCGACCGTCGGCAGTCGTCTCTCCGACTCGCACGCCGAGGTGAACCTCGAGCTGCCGCAGCAGCAGATTCGAACCCCGGAGCGCACACGGGAGGCTGGTGCAGACGTTCACGGCATGACGCCCCCGCGGAGCGTCGTGGAAGAGGTTGTAGAAGCGCACCAGCTCCTGGATCTCTACGGGAAACACTTCGAATATCTCGGCCAACTCGAGCGATGCTTCGAGCGGGACGCAGCCCAGCTCTTCCTGGACCAGGTGCAGAGCCCCCAGCAACCCGCCACGCCGTTCGGGAAAGCGCGCGATCTCGGCGTCGATCCGTGTGCGCAGCGCGTCGTCGATCACCATTCCAGCGCGCCCTTGCTCCACTCGTAGAAGAGGCCCACGACGAGCGGCAGTGTGAACACGGCAATCGCGATCAACCCGGGGACACCGGTCTCCCGAAAAGTCGCGCCCCACGGATAGAAGAAGACGGCCTCGACATCGAAGACCACGAAGAGGATCGCGACGAGATAGAACTTGACGGCCAGGCGTTGCCGCGGTGAGACGATCTGCTCTTCGCCGCACTCGAAGGGCTCGAGCTTCTTGTCGAACACACGCTTCGGTGCCAGCAAGACGTGCACGAGCAGCATGCCCACGGTGAGCAACACCGCAAAGCCGAGCATCAGGAGCACGCCGATGTACTCGGTCAGCATGAGACGCGGCGAATCTAGCATTTCCGCTTGCGTTTCGGGGCGTTAACGCGCTTCGAGGACGCTATGATGCGGCCGTGACCCAGCCCGTGGCCGTCGTCGGTGCCGGAAGCTTCGGTACCTGCCTCGCAATGCTCTGCGCGCGCGAGAACGACGTGCTGCTGTGGGCACGCGACGCCGAAATCGTCGAGACCATCAACCGGGAACACCGCAACCCGCGCTATCTGACCGAGGCCGTGCTCCCCGAGGCCCTGCGGGCCACCACCGATCTCGAAGAGGCGCTTCGCGGCAGCGAGATGGTGATCTGCGCAGTTCCGAGCCACGCGGTTCGCGAGGTGATGTCGAAGGCTGCGCCGAATCTCGCTGCCGATCCCATCATCGTCTCGGCCGTGAAGGGCATGGAGCTCGAGACCGGCATGACGATGCACCAAGTTCTCGAGGAGGTTCTGGCCGAGCACCACCACCCCCGTATCGTGTGTCTCTCGGGCCCCTCCTTTGCGAGCGAGATCGCGCAGCGGCTACCCACCGTCGTCACCCTCGCCTGCCGCGAGGAGGCCTACGCGATCTCGGTCCAGAGCACCCTCTCGTGCCCGTGGTTTCGCTGCTACTCGACCACGGACGTGATCGGAGTCGAGGTCGGGGGCGCCCTCAAGAATGTCATCGCGATCGCGATCGGCATCGGAGACGGGCAGCGGATGGGCCACAACTCGCGGGCCGCGTTGATCACCCGAGGACTCGCCGAGATCACCCGGCTCGGCGCGCGGTTAGGGGCAAAACACTCCACCTTCCTGGGACTCTCGGGCATGGGGGACCTGCTGCTCACGTGCACCGGCGACCTCTCGCGAAACCGGCGCGTGGGCCTGGCGCTTGGAGAAGGTCGGAGCCTCGAGAAGGTCTTGCAGGAGGTGGACGGCGTGGCGGAGGGCGTGGCGACGACCCGAGCCGTCTGCCAGCTCGCCGAGCGGCTGGGGGTGGAGATGCCGATCTCGAACATGGTCCGGCAGGTAATCGACGGCGAACTCAGCCCCGAGGAGGCCGGCGCGGCTCTAATGGCACGCCAGCTGCGCAGCGAGTCGGATTAATTGAAAATGACTTTCATTTTCGCTACCCTGGGGGCATGGACGGCGGCCTCGTACGCCTGAGTGAGCTCTCCCCCAGCCAGGCCGGCACCATCGTCTCCGTGGATGACTCCGGGCCCATCGGCCGGCGGCTACTCGACCTCGGCCTGCTGCCGGGAACCCCAGTCCGCGCTCTCCGGCAGGCCCCCCTCGGCGACCCCGGTGTCTACGAGCTGCGGGGCTACCGCCTGTGTCTGCGACGAAGCGAGAGCGATCGCGTGCAGGTCCGCAGTGGCTGAGGTGCTTCGCCTGGGGCTGGTCGGCAGTCCGAACGCCGGCAAGACCACTCTCTTCAACGCGCTCACCGGGCTGCGCGCCCGCGTCGGCAATTACCCCGGCGTCACCGTCGAGCGACGCGAGGGAGAGCTGGTTCTCGCAGGCCGCCCTGCAGTCGTGATCGACCTGCCCGGCACCTACAGCCTGGACCCCATCAGTGCCGACGAGGCCATCGTCACGCAGGTCATCGACGGCGAAATCGACGAGGTAGAGGCTCCGCACGGCCTCGTGGTCGTGGCCGACGCGTGCTCGCTCGAGCGCTCCCTGCTTCTCGTCGCCCAGGTGATGGCGCGCGGGCGACCGACCTGTCTCGTGCTCTCGATGATCGACGAGCTCCGGGCCCGCGGCGGCTCCCTCGACCGGGAGCGTCTCGAGGCGGCGCTGGGCATTCCGGTCGTGGAGGTCGTGGGTCACCGGGGCTACGGGCTCGCCGGCTTACGCGATCTGATCGCCGATCCGTCCGACTGGTCGCGGCCTGCGATCCCGCCGCCCGATGACCCGTATGAGCGCGGCGCCTGGGCGGACTCGATCGCCTCCCACGTCATCACCCGGCCCCTCGGCCAGAACACGTTGACTGAAGCGATCGATCGCGTCGTCCTGCATCCCTTGTGGGGGTCACTGCTCTTCGCCGCAGTGATGGTGACCTTCTTCCAGCTGATCTTCGCCTGGGCGGTGCCGAGCATGGACTTCATCGACCGGATCATCGGGTCGGCGTCGATCGCGGTCCACGAAGCCATGCCGCAATCCCTGTTGGCCGACTTCCTCGCCGATGGTCTGATCGCGGGCGTGGGCTCGGTGGTGATCTTCCTGCCGCAGATCGTCCTGCTCTTCGCGATGCTCTACCTCCTCGAAGACATCGGCTACATGGCACGGGCGGCCTTCGTCGTAGACCGGGTGATGGGCCGCATCGGCCTGGAAGGACGCAGCTTCGTCGCACTGCTCTCCTCCTACGCGTGCGCAGTGCCGGGCATCATGGCGACACGCACGATCCCCTCACCGCGGGACCGCCTGGTCACGATCCTGGTGGCACCGTTGATGACCTGCTCGGCCAGGCTGCCCGTCTACGCGCTGCTGATCGGAGCCTTCGTTCCCGCCTCGCAGGTGTGGGGTCCAATCGGCCTGCAGGGCTTGGTGTTGCTGGGCCTGTACCTGGCGGGCCCCGTCGTGGCTCTCGCGGTGGCGGCGGTCCTCAAGCGGACATTGCTGCCGGGCGAGGGCTTGCCGTTCACGATGGAGTTGCCCTCGTATCGCATGCCCACCCTGCGACTCTGGCTCTCCCAGGTGTGGGGCAGCGCGTGGGCGTTTCTGCGTCGGGCCGGAACGATCATTCTGGCCGTCTCGATGCTGCTCTGGCTGCTGCTGACGTTCCCGCGCGTGCCCGTACCGGAGTCGCTCGATTCAGGGTCGCGGGCCAGCTACGCGCTGGAGCACAGCTTCGCGGGCCAGGCCGGCCACGCCCTTGTCCCCGTGATCGAGCCCCTCGGCTTCGATTGGAAGATCGGCGTCGGGCTGATCGCGAGCCTCGCCGCACGGGAAGTGATCGTGGCGACCCTCGCCCAGATCTATGCCGCCGGAGACGAGGGGACATCGCTGCGCGTCGCGATTCGCACAGATCGCCACAGCAACGGCGAGGCCGTGTACTCACCGGCCACCGTAGCGGCGCTGCTGGTCTTCTTCGTCTTCGCCCTGCAGTGCATGTCGACCCTCGCCATCATGCGACGGGAGACGAACTCGTGGCGCTGGCCGGCGTTTGCGTTCGGCTACATGCTCGTGCTGGCGTGGAGCATGAGCTTTGCGACCAATCGAATCGTCGGCGCCATCGTCTCGAGTTAGCGGGCGAACCTGCGATTCCCTTGCCGCCAAGCCGAGATCCGCTTCACGGATCGGGCTGCTAGCCTGTGGCCGCGATGACTCACCGGTCCGTTCGAACGATCCTGATCTGGGCTCTCCTCGTCACCGTGACGGCTCCCCTCGGCTGTGCGACGCGCGAGATCAATGACATCGTCTTCGAACGGAAGGGCGTCAATGTCTTCCTGCGTCAGTTCACGAAGGGCCTCACGCCGGTCGGGCGTGGGTTCCAACATCCGGCAAGGATCTCCGCGCAGCGTCTCCAGCACATCCTGGGCGCCGTGGACATCCGCGGGCGGGAGGCAGAGCTGGTCGGCGTCCGGGCTGCATTCGACCCCTCGCAGCTCCCGACCATCGCCAAAGGGCTTGCCGCCGCACTGTCGAAGGCCTCTCCGAACCAGGAGGTCGCCGTCCAGGCCATCCGCAAGCAGATGCAGAAGGTGATCTTCAACCGCAAGTACATCACCTCCTTCGTCGCCTACGTCCAAGACGACCTTCTCTATCTGCACATCTCACGGGTCGACTGGAAGATCCCGTCCCTGGAGACCCAGACGAAGCTCCCGATGCCGCGGGTGGACGAGCACCCGATGAAGTTCAAGGTGGAGCCATCGGAAGGGATGTACCAGGAGGGGATGTACGCAATATCGGTGGAGTGGAAGAACCCGATCTTCCAGCGCACCCAACGCAGGCTCGACGCTGGCGGGAAACGTCGCGAGCGTGTGATCCTGATGGAGGACCCGGAGCGCCCCGAGTCGCGCAAGCAGTTGCTGCCTGCCGAACTGCTGCCTCGTCTCACGGCCGCGCAACTTCGCGAGATCGCCGACCTCGAAGAGGCCCGGACGACGGGTGAGCTCACGGAAGGACACTACCGGCGGCGACTCGCGGAAATTCTCGACACGGCGCGAACAGAGGACTCACGCTAGATGTCCATCCTGCTCGAGATTCTGATCGTCGCGGTCCTGGCCCTGCTGACCGCCCGCCTCGTCCCGCAGCCCCTGCGCGGGCGCATCATGAACGTCTTCAAGCTCTACCTCACCGTGCGCATGGTGTGGTTGCTGCTGGCCTGGCCAATCCCGACCGAGGACGGGAGCCTCGCACCCGCTTGGACCCTGGTGCTCGATGTCATCCAAAACATCGACGCCTTCACGTTCTTCTCGTTCCTGCTGATCGGTGCCGTAATCCGATTCGTCGGCATCCTGGGCTCCATGCTTCGCTGGCAGCTCGTTCTGCGCGGGCAGGGCATCGAGATGCCGTTCCAGCACATCTTCGGCGCGTTCCTGATCGGACGCGCGATCGGCTTCTTCCTGCCGAGCACCGCCGGCCTCGACGCCTACAAGCTCTACGACGCCGCGCGCTTCAGCGGCAAGACCGTCGAGGTCACCGCCGGCACGGTGCTCGAGAAGGTGCTGGGCGTGACCGGGATCTTCATGACATTCCTGATCGCGCTTCCGTTCGGGATCTCGATTTTCGGCGACAACGCGACAGCCATCGCCACCATCACGGTGCCGCTCGCCGCCGCTATCATCAGCGCGCTGCTGCTGATCCTGTGGTTCCCGGGCCTCGTGCAGTGGGTAATCGAGAACATCCCGATCCCCGGCAAGGCGCGGCTCGAGAGCATCGTGATGCGGATCTCGAACGCATCGGCGGCCTACCGGAACAAGAAGATGCTGGTACTCGCCATGCTCCTCCTGAGCTTCGGCGTCCACTTCACGACGGCCACCATGTACTACTTCATGGCTCTCGCGGTTGGCGCCAGCGAGACCGCGGTCTTCTGGCCAATCGTGTTCGGCTCTTCGATCCAGATCTTCGCAACGGTGATCGGCCCGACGGTCGGCGGCCTCGGGATTCGCGAGGCCGCCCAGGCGCTCACCCTCGGCCCGCTGATCGGCGTGGGCCCGGCGATCCTGTCGGCAACAGTGGGCTTCTGGGTCGGCGAGTTCCCGACCCTGTTCGGCTTCGTCTTCTGGTTCGTGCGCGGCGACGACTACCGGCCCGGGTATTGCCACGTCGATGGCGAGCAAGTCGACTACGAAGAGGCCGCCAAGGCCGCCGTCAGTCTCGAGGACCCGCACGCTCCACAACACGCAGCTGCGGACAGCCTGCCGACCCTCGGCCGGCGCATTCTCACGAGTGCCGGCTACGGGCTCGGCACGGGTGTCCTCACCGGCGTGATCATCGGCGTCATCGAAAGCATCGTGATCGCGATTGGCGGCTTCGGCGAAGAGGCCCAGGTGCTCTGGTACGGACCGCTCGCCTACGCGGTGGTACTCGGCGGGATCTGCACCCTGGGCGGCGTCGTGCTGGGCGTTCTGCCGATGGACGACCACGAGATCCGAGGCTGGACTCCGTCCCTCGGCATGCTGGCGACCCTCGTCCCGATGGGTCTCTTCATCACGATCTTCCGCCTGCGCCGGGATGTCTACCTCGAGCAGATGCCGCCGGCTTCGGTGCTGCTGGCCGTACTGGCAGCGGGCGCCGTCGTGGCGCTAGTGCTCTTCTTCGGCGGCCGAAAGATCTTCCACTCTCCCTTCGGCCGCCTTGCGAAGCCGGGCACCGCGCTCGGCCTGCTGGCCGTCACGATGATCGGCGGCGCCATCCTCGGCAACACCGTCTTCGCCGGCACTGCGGTCGAGCGGAAAGCCGCCGCGATCCCGCCGCACCTCGCCGACAAACCGAACTTGATCCTCGTGATGGTGGACACGCTGCGAGCCGATCACCTCTCCTGCTACGGCTCGACCGAGGTGCACAGCCCGAACCTCTGCAGCCTGGCGGCGAATGGCGGCTCGCGCTTCGACGCCTTCTCGCACGCCTCCTGGACGAAGCCCGCAACCGCTTCGCTGCTGACGTCGCTCGTGCCCTCGACCCACAACGCCATGTCGAAGCCGGCGTCCCTCTCGAGCGAGGTGGAGTTCGTCTCCGAGGTGATGCAGGAACACGGCTATACGACCGGCGGCATCGTCGCGAACATCAACCTGGCCGAGAGCTTCGGCTTCGACCAGGGTTACGACGAGTACATCTACATGGCGCCCGCCTACATCGCGGCGGCCGCGGAGTCATCCTCGAAGTTGATCCTCTACCAGCTCGCTCGGCAGGTGGTCTTCCGCCTGAAGAGCGGCATCACCTTCGACGGCTTCTACCAGGACTCCGAGCGCGTCAATCAAGTCGCCTTCGACTGGCTCGATCGCAACAAGGACGAGCGCTTCTTCCTCTTCCTCCACTACATGGACCCGCACGATCCCTACTTCGTGCACCCCTACAACGGCGAGGGGATCGCGCGGGTGTCGAATCAGAATCCGGATCCCGAGGCCGCCGACGAGATGCATCGCCTCTACGTGGGCGAGATCGAATACCTGGACGGCAACTTCGGCAAGCTGCTCGCGAAGCTCGAGAAGCTGGGACTCTACGACGACACGGTCATCCTGCTCGTCTCCGATCACGGCGAGGAGTTCCAGGACCACGGCGGCTGGTGGCACGGGCTGACGCTCTACGAAGAGCAGATCAACGTGCCGCTGCTCGTGAAGTGGCCGAAGGGCAAGCGGGCGGCGCCCCCCGTCTCGCAGCGCATCGCGCGCCTGATCGACGTCGCACCGACCCTGATCGCCCAGGCCGGAGCGCAGAGCCCGGCCGCGATGCAGGGCGTCGACCTGGGCGTCGACGCCTCGACGCTGTCGCCAAAGGACGAGGAGGTCTTCTCCGAGGAGGACCACGAAGGCAACATCCTGTGGTCGCTGCGGACGAAGGACTGGAAGCTCATCCAGGCCAACCCCGACAATCCCCGAGGCCTTCCCGAGCAGGAGCTCTTCCACGTGCGCGTCGACCGCGGCGAGAAGAACGACCTCGCCGGCGGCGAGCACCAGGGCAAGGAGCTCGAGTTGGCCGAGCATGCGGACCTGCAACGCGCCTTCGCCGAAGGGAAGGCGGTGGCTGGCGGAGGCGATGTCGAGATGAGCCTCGAGGAGTGCCGTCAGTTGATGAACCTCGGATACGTCGAGGACTGCAGTCACCTGAACTGAGCGGGACGAGTAGGGGACTCCCATGCAGCCGATCCTGGCCCGCCTGCTGCTCCGTGCTTCCGCGCTGGCTTTCACGGGAATCGGCGGGGCATTTCTGGTCGCTCCGAGCGCGATGGGCCGCTTCGTGGACGTCTCGCTCATCGGAGCCACAGCCGACAACGACGTTCGCGCAGTCTACGGCGGGCTGCAGATCGGCTTGGGGGTGCTTCTCTGGACGGCTTCACGTCGCGACGAGTGGCTCCGCCCCGGCCTCTACGCCCAGCTGATCTTGTTCTCGGGACTGGCCGCCGGCCGCTTCGTGAGCTGGGCGGTCGTGGGACCGCCCGGCACCCTCGGGCTCGCGCTGCACGGCGCCGAGCTGCTCGCGATCGTCGCCGGACTGCTGTGCCTGAGGCGCCTTCCCGCCTAGCCCGCGGAGAGAAGCTCCGCGAGTTCGGGGCTCTTCTGCTTCGCAGCGCGCAGACGTTCGCGCCCGCGCTCGAGGATCGGGTGACTGTGCTCGACGATCGCCTGCCGGTAGCTGTCCCGCTCGATCAGGCTCTGCCAGTACGCGCTGCAACGTGGCCGCCCCTGCAAGAAGCCCGAGATCCACTCGGCCTCGTTGAGACGCTCGAGGATCACCAGCCAGGAGACGTCCGCGAGGCTGAAGTCGGCGCCCAGGATCCAGGGGCCACCGGCCTCGGCCAGCTGCGCTTCCAGGGCATCGAGGTGCACGTGCAGGTGCTTGCACGCTCGGCGCATCAAGCCGGAGATGCGCGCGTCCTTCGGAAAGCCCTCGATGCCGCGCACCTTCATCATCGCGAACAGCAGCGGCCGGATCTTGTACGGGTGGAATAGGAAGCCCTCGACCAGACGCGTGAACGGGATCTCCACCATCATCGTCGCGAACAGCGGGAAGGTGAGCGCGGGCACGCAGCTGCCCGCCGACTCCGCGACGTGGGCGAGCGGGTCGTCACCGACCAGGGACGAATTGTCGATCCACCGCTGCATGTCGGCGCGCGCATCCGGATCGGCCGGAATCAACCGAACGTCGCTCTCAGCGTGCTCGCCCAGGTACACGATCTGCTCGTGGGACTCGTAGACCGGGTGACCGTCGTGCACGAGGACCGGAACCGTGGCCCCCGGGTTCACGCGCAAGAAGCGGCGGCTCAGGTTCTCGTAGCGGCCCGTCTCGATCAGGTCGATCGGGTGGGCCCGGTAGTCGATGCCCAGCTCGGCGAGGCACACGCGCACCTTCTTCGAGCAGAGCGAGAGGGCATTGTGATAGAGCTCGAACTCCCGCTCGTAGTCGAGCGTCACGTCCTGGGCGAAGCCACCGCGCGGCGAGCCGGTCTTCCGTTGGCGCCGCTCGACCCAGTACCAACCGAGCCCGGTCACCACGGCCACTACGATCAGGATCGAGACCACGCAGCTACCCTCCGCCTGTCCTCGGCAGCCTATCGCAGTCCGCGAACACCTCCGGCAACTGCACAGAAACGACATCCGTTAAACTCGATGCCATGCCGAACGGCTCCGGCCCGACCCATCTCACCTCCATCGGTTACCTGCTGTGGATCTTCGGCTTCCTGGGAAGCCATCGCTTCTACTTCGGCCGGCCGATCTCGGGGACGATCTGGTTCCTCACCCTGGGGCTGCTGGGGATCGGCTGGCTCGTGGACCTGTTCCTGATCCCGTCGATGAGCCGGGACACAGAACTCCGCTACCGCATCGGTCCCTTCGACTACACGCTCGCCTGGATCTGCCTGACCTTCTTCGGCGTCTTCGGCATCCACCGCTTCTACCTCGGCAAGTGGCCCAGCGCGATCCTCTACCTGCTCACGCTCGGCCTCTTCGGGTTCGGCCTTCTCTACGACTTCTGGACCCTCAACGAGCAGGTGGACGACGCCAACGCCTGAAGCACGGGAGAGCCACTCTTCTCCGACCCGCGCAAAGGGCTCCTCGCCGGGCTCGATTCGCTCCGAGAGAAGGCGCGCTGCACCGTTGGCGTTGCGGATCAGGTCTTCGGGATATCCGCCACCGTCTCACCAGGACGCCGTCGTTGTCCCAGAGGATGGCTCGGGGCGGCTTGCCGCTCACTCCTCCTCGCTCTCGAGCGACAGAGAGGCGGAGTTCATGCAGAAGCGGTCGCCGGTGGGCGCCGGGCCGTCCGGGAAGACGTGGCCGAGATGCGCATCGCAGCGCCCGCACTTCGCCTCGATCCGGAGCATGCCGAGGGAGCGGTCCTCTTCGGTGATCACCGCGTCCTCGGAGATCGGCTTGAAGAAGCTCGGCCAGCCGGTTCCGGAGTCGAACTTCGAGGCCGAGTCGAAGAGTTCAGCGCCGCAGCACACGCACGCATACGTCCCGGGCGCCTTGATGTCCCAGTACTTCCCGCTGAACGCACTCTCGGTCCCGGCCTGGCGGGTCACGTTGAACTGCTCGGGCGACAGCTGTGCGCGCCACTCTTCCTCGGTCTTCGTCACCTTGTCGCTCATCGCATCTCCTCCGGCAGTCCGCCGAAGAGCGGGGCTCTTCGATCCAGCCAGCCTACCGCCTCTTCGAGCTGCGCGGCCACCTGCAGCAGCAGGTCTTCGCGTCCATAGGCTGCCACCAGCTGTGCGCCCTGCGGAAGGCCGTCGGCGCTCCAGTGCGCGGGTAGCGAGATCGCAGGCTGGCCCGAAAGGTTGAAGGGGAGCGTGTAGGCCCCGTAGGGAGCCGACAGCATGAACGGCCGCAAGGGGTCGTCTTCGGTCGAAACCAGGGTGCCAATCTCCGGAGGCGGCGCAGCCTGGGTCGGCGTCAGCAGCAGGTCGAAGCCGCCGTCCCACCACTCCGCCAAGCGACGCCCGAGCGCGTGCACGAACTCGACGTTGGCCAGGTGCTGCGGGCCGCTGACCTGCCTGCCCATCTGCGCGAGCGCCCACGT